>JAVEET010000323.1 GCA_030840295.1 Pseudonocardiales bacterium | reverse complement strand
AGTCCATGGTTCACACCGCGGTTCGCGGAGGTCGTCCAGCCCATCACCGACCTCGTCGACGCGTTCACCACCTTCGGCCAAGGGGTCACCTTCACCCGGTTTGTCGCGCCCGCCGTACCGCAGGGGGCTTGGCGGTCCTATTACCAGCGCTGGCCGTTCGCCCTGCAACCGCCACAATCGCCGATCTACCGCCTGGTCGAGGAGTTCGAGGGCCGATCTTGCCCCACTGTGGACGCGACGACGTTCGGCAAGTGGGACGCCGGTCTGGACGCACAGGTGCCGTCCGGCGAACTCGTGATAGCCGGTGTCTCCACCGATTGCTGTGTTATCTCGACCGCGCTTGCGGCGGCCGACGCCGGGGTTCACGTCCAGGTCGTGGGCGACGCCTGCGCCGGTGTCGATGACGACAGCCACCGGCAGGCCCTGCACGTGATGGGGCTGTACGGCCCGCTGATAGAGGTGGTCAGCCGCGAGCAGGTCATCGACCAACTCGGCCAGGACCACTCGCCGACATGATTGCCATCGGTCGTGCGGTGGAACGCAAACACGAGCGCATCGTCGCCGCCCTGGAGGCCGAGATCCGAACCGGATTGGTCAAACGGGGTGCCCAGCTACCGGGCGAGGTCGCGTTGGCGCGCCGGTTCCAGGTCAGCCGGAACACGGTTCGCTCGGCGCTGGCCGAACTGTGCCGAGCCGGTCTGATCGCCACCCGTACCGGTAAGGGCTCGTTCGTGCTCTTCGACGGCCGGCCCCTTGACGCACGACACGGCTGGGCACACGCCCTCGCCGCCCAGGGCGTCGACACGGTGGTTCGAGTGCTCCGCCTGGAATTGATGAACGATCCCACGCTGGCTGCCGAACAGGGTTTGGACAGGCCGGACGTCATCGTCGTGGAGCGGGTTCGGGAGCTGACTACGGGGGAGGCGATCTCATACGAGCACAGCACGATCCCGGTCGTGGACGGGATGGCCGACCTGCCCCGGCGAGGTCTGACCGACGGATCGCTGACCGAGACCCTTCGCAGCCTCGGACTGTTCGCCGATCGGGGCGAACAGCGCGTATGCGGCCACCGGCTGGACGAGCGGGAGGCGCAGTTGCTGCACCGCCAGGCCGGCGAGTGGTTCCTGTCGCTGCGGCGGACGACCTGGACCGCGGCCGGCACCTTCGTCGAGCAGGTACGGAGCCTGCTCGATCCGGCGCATTTCGAGTTGCGGGTGGATTTCGACGAGTTGGGCTCATGAGCGATCGGCATCAGCGGGCGCTCGGGGCCCTGTACGGCCTGGCCATCGGTGACGCGCTCGGCATGCCGACCCAATCCCTGCCGCGCTCGGTGATCGTCGATCGGTACGGCGAGCAGGTGACAGGCTTCGAGCCCGGACCAGCTGATCATCCGTTGGCGGCGGGGCTGCCTGCTGGTTCGATCACCGACGACACCGAGCAGGCTTTGCTGGTCGCCGGGCTCCTCGTCGACGGTGGGGACCGCTCGATCGATCCGCTGGAATTGGCGAATCGGCTGCTGGCCTGGGAGGAGTCGATGCACAAGCGCGGCTCGCTCGATCTGCTCGGCCCGTCCACCCGGCGCGCACTGGCCGATCTGCTCGCCGGTGTTGATGTCAACGAGTCGGGTCGAACCGGTACCACCAACGGCGCGGCCATGCGGATAACTCCGGTCGGCATCGTCAGCCCGTCAGCAGATCTGGACCGCCTGGTCACAACGGTGGTGCAGGCCAGCTCGGTCACCCACAACACGTCGATCGGGCTGGCGGGAGCGGCCGCGGTCGCCGGCGCCGTCAGCGCGGGGGTGGACGGCGCAGGCATCGCACAGGCCATCGAGGTCGGTATCGCGGCCGCCGAGCGCGCGAGCCGGCATGGGCACTGGGTCGCCGGAGCGGACGTCGCCGAGCGCATCCGGTGGGCGATCGAGGTAGCGCGCTCCGTGCCACCGGACGGGGTGATTGACGTCGTCTACAGGCTCATCGGCACAAGCCTGGCCACCCAGGAATCGGTGCCCGCCGCCTTCGCCGTCCTCGCGTCCTACGAGACCGATCCCTGGCTGGCCTGCCGGGTCGCAGCATCGGTCGGCGGTGATTGCGACACCATTGCTGCCATGACCGGCGCTATGGCGGGGGCGTGTTCCGGCGCGGCTGCCTTCCCGGCCTGGGCCCGGACGACGGTCACCGAGGTCAACGGTCTGGATCTCGATTCGATCGCCGTTTCGTTACTGCGGGTGAGGGACACTGGCGCCGGCACGAACACAGATCGCATTGCCGGGGTGCAGCAACCGTCCGGGGTAGCCCCCGCCGGACGGTTGCTGCACACCGGCAACGTGGTGATCGATGTCGTGCTGGAGGTCGACGCCCTGCCCGAGCCGGGTGATGATGTGGTCACAGATGCCGCGCTGAGCACCGCGGGCGGCGGCTTCAATGTGATGGTCGCGGCTGCCCGTCAGGGGATGCTCGTCACGTATCTGGGCGCGCACGGCAGCGGCCCGTTCGGTCAACTCGCGCGCCGCGCGCTGAGCTCGGCTGGGGTAACCGTCAGCCAGCTCCCTCGGCGTGACCTGGACACCGGCATCGTGCTGAGCCTGATCGACGGGTCCGGGGAGCGGACCTTCGTGACCAGCCGCGGGGCCGAGGCAACCATGCAGGCCGCTGATCTCCAGGCGGTGCCGGTCGGAGCCGACGATGTCATCTACATCTCGGGTTACTCGTTGCTGCATGAGCCCAATCGCGCCGCGCTCAGCGACTGGCTGGTCCGGCTCGACGACCGGGTGCTGGTCGTGTTCGACCCCGGGCCGTTGGTAGGTGACCTCCCCGCGGCGGAGGTCACGCAGGTATTGCGCCGCGCCGACTGGGTCACCTGCAACCAGCGCGAATCAGGCCGCCTCACCGGACAGCAGCAGCCGTCGGTCGCCGGTCAGCACCTGCTGCGCCGGTGCCCCCGCGGGTCCGTCCTGATCCGGCTCGGTGCCGACGGGTGCGTGCTGATCCAACGCGGTGCCGAGCCGATCGACGTGGCTGCCTTCACCGTCGCGGCGGTCGATACGAACGGGGCGGGGGACGCGCACACCGGTACCTTCATCGCGGCCCTGTCCCGTGGCGAGCCGGCCGCAAACGCCGCGCGGTTGGCCAATGCGGCAGCTGCCTTCGCGGTGACGGTGCGTGGGCCGGCGACAGCTCCGACCGGAGCGCAACTGCGGCAATTCCTGGCCGACGCGGGGGATCAGCCGGGGACTTCGACGCTCAACGCGCCGGTCTCGATGTCGTAGACGCACCCGAGGACGGCAAGGTCCGCCGGCAGATAGGGCGAGCTGCGGATCCGCCGGACGTCGGTGGCCAGCACCGCCCGTTGGTCTGCGATGGTGCCGAAGTCAAGGCTGCGGGTATCGACGCCCGAGAGCTCGAGAATGTCGGCGTGCACCTGGTCATCGGTCACCTTCGACATCCGGCAGTCAGTGTGCGCGACCACCATGACGCGGCTGACGTTGAGTAGGTGGACCGCCAGCACAAGGGTCCGGAGAACGTCGTCGGTGACCCTCGCGCCGGCATTCCGGAGGATCTTGGCATCGCCCTTGGAAAGGCCGAGCATCGCCAGCGGTTCTATGCGCGAGTCCATGCAGGTCACCACCGCCAGCCCTCGCACGGCCCTGCCCTCCAGATGCAGGCTGTGGAATTTCGACGCATAGTCGGCATTCGCGCTCAGCACGTCGTCGAAAGCGTGGCTCATGGTGATGATTCCAGCACATGTCGGCCGGCGGCGATGCAGCGGCGTGCGAAGTCTCACCCGACGACACCTCAGCTCGTGCGTACATCACGTCAGTCGGTGGCTGCGGCCGCGGAACTCCGCTATGACGTCGGCCCCGCGCCGAACGGTGACGTCGTAGATGCCGGTCCGGCCGAACTGGGTCCGCAGCACGGCTTCGGCCGCGAGTTCGTCGCCGACCAAAGCCTGAGCTACGAAGGTGATCTCGGCCGCGGCGCCGACCGTGGCTCGGCCGAAACTGTTGCACGCGCAGGCGAAGGCCGTGTCCGCCAGGCTGAAGACCACGCCACCGTGGGCGATACCGTGGCCGTTGGCCAGCTCCGGAGTGACCGCAAGCCCGACGAGCGCGTGGCCATCGCGGGCGCGCAGGACCCGCATGCCCAGGCCGGACGAAAACGCATCCGTAGCCATCATCTCGACCACGCTTTCCGCGATCGGTGGGCCAGTCATGTCCGGTCGATGCGGCATGATTGCGGCCTCAGCCCTTCGGGCGATGATCGAGCAGTCGCCGTGCCTTGCCTAGCGAGTGTTCGATGGTGTCGGTCTCGAGCACCTCGACCTCCACCGTCACTCCGATCCGGTCCTTGATCTGCTGCTCGAGGGTGGCCGCTGCTGATGCTCGTCCGGCGGCATCGACGCCCGGGCGGCACTCGACGTTCACGGTGAGCCGATCGAGCCGGTCCGGCCGTTCGAGCACACATTGGAACTGCGGGGACAGC
>JAVEET010000300.1 GCA_030840295.1 Pseudonocardiales bacterium | reverse complement strand
TACGGCATCAACGTGTTCACCACGAAGCTCAAAGCGCACATCATCGGCGGTGTCATCTCCGGCGCGGCCGGCATCCTGACGGTCGCGTACGCCGGCGCGTTCAGCCCTTCCGGATGGGCTATCGGCGAAACACTCGTAGCACTGTCTTGCGTGTTCGTCGGCGGCACCGGCAACCAGCTCGGCGCCATGATCGGAGCCGCGATCGTCGTCGTCATCTTCAGTGAGGGCACCCAGCTGGCGTTGCCCTATCTGCCAGGTATCTCCGCCGACTCGAACGTGCTCGCGATCGGTCAGCCGGTCGCTCTGAACGCGCTGGTCATCGTGATCCTGCTGATGCGGCCCCGCGGTCTCGTCCCAGAACCACTTCAGAAGATCTTCCCGTCCGACCTGGGCCGGGCCCAGCGTTCGATCCGACGCGGCGCGCCCCAGGCGCCCGAAGCATCGTTGACAAAGTGAGGCTCATGTGACACTCCCACAGGCAGTTGAGAACGCAGCGAACACCGCAGAGGTGCTCCTGTCGGCACAGGATCTGGAGAAGTCCTTCGGCGCGGTTCACGCCGTGCGCGGCTGCAGCTTCGAGCTTCATGCCGGCGGGATCCGCGGGCTGATCGGGCCGAACGGTAGCGGCAAAAGCACCCTGGTGAATCTGCTGTCCGGACTGCAGATGCCAACTGGTGGCGCAATCAAGCTAGGTGACCAGACCATCACCAAATGGTCGCCCGACCGTCGCGCGAATAGCGGCCTTGTCCGGACGTTTCAGAGTGCCCGACTCTGGGGGCAGATGTCGGTAGCCGAGAACCTGATGGTCGCGGCCCCGGCACGCGGTCGCGACTCGTTGTTGAAGACGTTCTTCATGCGCGGCAGGCTCGAAGAGGCCGAGGCCGCCGACCGGGAACGAGCCAGTGAATTGCTGACCCGGTTCAACCTCTGGCGGCTGCGAGGCCAGCGGGCGCATGAGCTGAGCGGCGGGCAGGCCCGATTGCTCGAGTTCGGCCGGATCATGATGAGCGGCGCCCGGATAGCCCTGCTCGACGAGCCGTTGGCCGGCGTCAACCCCGTCATGGCGGATCAGGTCGTGGACGGTATCGAGACCCTGTCGGCGAGCGGGGTGACCGTTCTGCTGATCGAGCACGACCTACCCACGATCCGCCGGCTGTGCAGCTCGGTGATGGGGATGTCGCTCGGGAAGATCGTCATGGAGGGCACGATCGACGAGTTGGCCCGCACTGAGGTCTTCGCCGAGGCCTACCTGGGCGCGTCGACACGTACCGGCGGCACAAATGTCTGACCTCGAGCTCGCCGTAGAGCAACTCTCTGTCGGCTACGGGCGGTCGCTCATCGTCAAGTCCGTCTCACTCCGGGTCGGCGCGGGCGAGCTGGTCGTCATAGTCGGGCCTAACGGCAGCGGCAAATCGACGCTGATGAAGGGAATCTCCGGCGTGCTGCCGGCAACCTCGGGCCGGATTGTCATCCGCGGTGCCGGACCAGATGTCGAAGTCACCAGCCTCCCGCCCGAGCAGGCGATTCGGGCCGGCGTCGGCTATGTGCCGCAGCACAGCAACGTCTTTCCGTCGCTGAGTATCGAAGAGAACCTGCAGCTCGGCTGCTACATCGCCCCCAAACGCGCCAAGGCACGCATCATCGAGATCTACCAACTGTTCCCCGACCTCGCCGATGCTCGCAGGCGCGCCGCCCGCACACTAAGTGGTGGCCAGCGCGGAATGCTCGCCCTCGGACGAGCACTCATGGCCTCGCCCGCCGTGGTGCTGGTCGACGAACCGACAGCGGGACTCTCGCCGCGATATCGGGATGTCGTGTGGCAGCAGCTGATTCACCTGCGCGATGCCGGGGTGGCCCTGCTGGTCGTCGAACAGAACACCCGAGCGGCGCTGGAGATCGGGGATCGCGGCTATGTCCTCGTGAACGGGGAGGTGAGTCGCGATGCAGATTGTGCTGATCTGCTCGCGGACGACGAGTTGATCAAGCTCTACATCGGAGCGTAAACGCGCCGAATTCGCGAACAGAACGTCATTGCTGGAGCGCCTGCGTCCGGCCCGACTATCAGTGGGGAAATGATTGGTATGCACGGTTTTACGCGTTCACGCTTCGTACCCGCACTCGTTCTTGTGGTTCTGGCCACCGGAATGACCAGTTGCAGTGCGGGATCCGGGTCCGGATCCGGGTCCAAGGGCGACATCCAGATCGGCGGCCTCGGCGAGCTCACCGGGCCGAAGGCCGGCTTCGGTAGCGGCGTCATGCAGGGCATGCAGGCGGCCATGGGCGTCGTGAACAACGCCGGTGGCGTGATGGGCCGCAAGCTCAACATCGTGGTCGGTACCGACAACTCCGATCCCGTCGATGCGATACCTGTTGCGCAGAAGCAGATCCAGCTCAACAACGTCGTCTCCGAGGTCGGTGAAGCCGGTGCGTCAGCCCAGGCGATCGAGACCCTCTACACGAAGAGCAAGGTGCCACTCTTCACCGCCGGCGGCGACACCTTCTTCGACAAGAACACCGACCCCTACGTCTGGCGCCTCACCCCATCGGACTCGCAGCTCGGCGTTGCAATGGCGCTGTACGCGCAATCCAAGGGATACAAGCGTGCAGTCACGATGTTCACCATCAATGCGGTCCAGCAGGCTCTCCAGGCCTCAGCCGTTGCGGCGTACAAGGGCCTCGGCGGAACCGTTCTCGGCCAGCTCAACCTGCAGCCTGACTTGACGTCCTATCAGTCCGAAGTGAGTCGCGTCGTCGCTCTGAAGCCCGACGTGATCTTCGTCGAGATGGACCCGGGCACGGCATCCGTCGTTTTCAAGAACTTCGCCTCCATCGGCAAGCTAACTATCCCGTTCGTCGGCACCGACGACATGATCGGCAGCTCGACGATCCAGGCCGTCGGCGCCGCAACTGCCCACCGCATGCTGGTGAACCTCGAAGGCGGCACGTTCGATAGCCCCGCAGCGACCAACTTCGTCGCAGCGGTGAAGGCGAGCGCGAAGGCGACGCCGCTGCCCAACGCGTCCTACGGCTACGACGGCATCATCATCGACGCGCTCGCCATGCAGCAAGCGCAGAGCACGAACGGCACAGCCGTGATCGCGGCGATTCCGAAGGTGACTGCGCCTGGTGGCACCGTCGTCTACGACTACGCCTCCGGACTGAAACTGCTGCAAGCGGGCAAGCAGATCACCTACGTCGGTGCGAGCGGCCCGTACGACTACAACAAATACCACAACATCTTCGGTCCGTTCATCGCAGTGCAGGCCACCGAAAGCGGGAGCAGCTACCAGACCGTAAGCTCCCTTACCGCTGCTCAGCTGCAGAAGGCGACGCCCAGCTCATGACACAGAATGACGCGACCCGACAGCTGGCCGAGTTCACCTCCGGGCTGCGCTGGGCCGATATCCCGGACGCCATCCAGACCCGGGTCATCGATCTAGTGATCGACGCGATTGCCTCAGCACTTCTGGGGCAATCCGTCGGGGAGATCCCACGACTGGCCAAGCTCGCGACCGAACTCGGCTCCACCGGGGAGACGACCGTTCTGGGCGGCGCCCCGACGTCGGAGGCGACGGCCTGTCTCGTCAACGGCTACCTGATCACCGCTGCCACGATCTGCGACGCTCATCTGCCCACGCAGGCACACGTGACACCAGAGGTGGTGCCGCCGGCCCTCGCGGTCGCGGAGTCGAGGGGAGCCTCCGGGCCGGCGCTGCTCGCAGCTGTCGCGGCCGGACTGGAGACGACCACGCGGGTCGGGTTGGCGCTGAAGCCGCCGGTGATGCAGCAGCTTCGGTGGCATGCTCCGGGTATCACCGGGCCGTTCGGGGGAGCGGCAGCGGTGGGTAACCTGCTGGGGCTGAGCGTGCTGAACCAGCAGTACGCCTTCGGCCTCGCGGGTAGCTCGGCGGCCGGGACCATGGCGCAATGGGGCACCATCGCCGTCAAGTTCCATCAGGGCCACGGCGCCATGGCAGGATTGCTTGCCGGACGATTGGCCGCGCACGGCTTCACTACTTGCGAGGACATCTTCACCAGACAGGACGGGGGCCTGCTAGTGAACTACTCCGACGGCGGTGATCCGAGCCAGCTCGTCGACGGCCTGGGTGCGCAGTGGCGGTTGATGGACATCTCGCTGCGATCCTGGCCGGTAGGGGCTCTCGTCCAGTCCGTCGTCGCGGCGGCGCTGGAGATCCGTAGCCAGGTCGCGAGTGCCGACGATGTCGAGCAACTCGTGGTGCGCTTGCCACAGAAGGCCTACAACATGCACGCCGACATGCCGTGGCATGACGGTTTCAGCTCAAGGCTGTCGACGCGCTACATCGGCGCGGTCGTGTTGCTCGACGGGGAGTGTGGCCTCGACCAGTTCAGCGAGGCGCGACTGCTCTCGGAGGACGTCAACTCCCTTGCCAATGCACGGGTATCAGTCGAGATGGACCCGGCGGCCGTCGACGGCAGCGCAACGATGGTCGCAACGCTTCGGAGCGGGCAGGTGATATTGGCGGAGACGAACTCGCCGCCCGGCCACCCGGCCTCGCCACTGACCCGCGACCAGGTGATGCAGAAGCTGTCGGCGGCGACAAACGGGCGCCCGTTGCGGCTCAGCCCGGATGACATCGCCAAGCGTCTCGAGGCGCTGCCTGAGGAGGAGGACGTGGCTGCGCTGATGACTGGGCTTCGCTCCGCCGCCGCGATCTAGCGGCCCGATGCACATCGCACGATCGAAGAATTCGATGATGGGAGTCTGTTGATGCTCGAACCAGGAACCATCCGCACAGTTGCGGGAGATGTGCACCTCGCCGACCTCATGGCGACTGGCGGGGTCGCGCTCGTCCACGAACACCTGAGCTGCGATCTGTCGATCGGGTTCGGGCCGGAGTATGTGCTGGACGATGCGGAGCTGGTGGCGAACGAGCTGCAGGCCGCGCATGCGGCCGGGGTGCGGCTCATGGTCGACGTCGGCAACTCAGGACACCTCAGAGACCCGCTCTTCCTGAGGGAGGTGGCCAGCCGCGGTGGCATGACCGTCATGGCCTCTGCCGGGCACTACCGCGAGGGATTCTTTCCCGATGTCGTCGCCTCGCAGAGTGTCGAGGAATTGACCGCCGAGATCGTCCGAGAGATCGAGCACGGCATCGGTCAGACGACCGTCCGCGCCGGCGCCATCGCCGAGATCGGGATGAGCGGCGAGACGGCGACGCCCGCCGAAAAGAAGGCCTTTGCGGCATCGGCAGCGGCACAGGCTCAGACGGGCGTCCCGCTGATGACCCACACCGCACAGGGTGTCGGGTGGCGCGCGCAGATCGAGATGCTCTCCGACGGCGGTGCCGATCTGAATCGCGTGGTGATCGGGCACATGGACTGCCTCGATGACCACGAGGCGCACGTCGGTGTCATCGAGAGCGGCGCCTGGCTGGGGTTCGACCGAGTCAACTCGCTGCGCTACCAAAGTGATGAGGT
This sequence comes from Pseudonocardiales bacterium, assembly GCA_030840295.1. Lineage (GTDB taxonomy): Bacteria > Actinomycetota > Actinomycetes > Mycobacteriales > Jatrophihabitantaceae > Jatrophihabitans_A. Next base: position 13,450 of record JAVEET010000300.1, on the reverse strand, counting down.
GCGCGCCAAAAGACTGGCGGACCTCATCGACGCCGGGCACGGCGGACGGGTGGTGCTCTCCACCGATACGGCGATGGTCACCCGGCTGAGCACACGCGGCGGCGCGGGGTACATGGCAGTCCTGACCGAGTTCGTCCCGCTGCTACGCCAGCACGGTGTCTCAGAGGAATGGATCAAGCGCATCTCGGTCGACAACGCTTGGGAGTTCCTGGGTGGCGTTCGCGCATGAGCAACCGCGAATCCCGGGCGGAGGACGAGCACGGCCTCACCATCGCCGCGGTGGGGCCAGCGGACTCGATGTTCAGCGCGATCCGGGGATCGACGGCTCTGGAAGAGACCATCGAACGCCTGCTCCACGCGATCAAGCTGGGGATCGTCCTGCCCGGCGAGGCGCTGCCCAACGAACGCGACCTGGCGATCCGGTTCAGCGTCGGCAGAGCAACGCTGCGGGAGGCGCTGGCGGCACTCCGCGAAGCTGAGCTGGTCGAGTCGAGGCCGGGACGGGGCGGCGGTTCCTTCGTACGCCTCGACGCCTTGGAGCGCCCCAGCCGATTGCCGTCCGGCCCCCCGTTGACCGAGGAGGGGCTGAGCAATGTCCTGCCGTTCCGTCGCGCGGTGGAGGGCGAGGCGGCACGAGTCGCTGCCACGAGACGTCCTTCCGAACGGGACCACGCAGCGCTCTACGAGTACCTGCGCGAGACCTGCGAGGCACCCCTGGCGCTGTACCGACAGGCCGACTCTCGTCTGCACCTTGCTATAGCGGAGCTGTCGGGATCGAAGCTGCTCGTTCAGGCAGTCGCTGAGGCCGAGGTGCGCATCCACGATCTGCTCGCCCATACGCCGATCCTTCCGACCAAGCTGCAGAGCTCGAACCATCAGCATGAGGCGATCATCGACGCGATCATCGCGGGTGATCCGGAGGCGGCACAGCAGGCAATGCTGCTCCACCTCGACGCAACGGCCGCACTGCTGCGTGGCTTCCTCGGTCTCGAGCGACCGCCGCTGCCCGATGCCGAAATTGACGCTCCCAAGGCTGCGCGGAAGACGTCGGGCAAGAAGGTCCCGGCAGCGAAATCGAGCGCGGGCGGAGCGGGGTCGGCGACGAATTCGGCTCGGAAGATGAGTGGGCGGCAGGCGAAGTGATGAAGGAGTCCAACCAGTTCTTCGACGCGGTCGTGCAGGGGCTCATCGATTGGGACATCGAGGTTCTGGTGTACGTGCCGTCCTCACATTCCGCCCCGGTGATCCGTAGTCTCAAGGCGCACGGGGTGCGTGCTGTCATGGCGAATAGAGAGGAAGAGGCCGTCGGTATCGCCGGTGGGCTGGCCATGGTAGGCCGTCGGGCGGCGATCGTCATGCAGGACAACGGTTTCGGCAACGCCATCACTGCACTGGCGACCTTCGCCGTGCAGTACCACGCCCCGATACCGATCTTTGCGAACGGCCGAGGCGGTCCGGGGGAGTACAACGCGATGATCCACTCGGTCTCCGAGGCCGTGCCGGACCTGCTCCGCGCCGTCGGCATTCGGGTCGAGCGGCTGGGGGTGTCGGACGACGCGGACGTGTGGCGACAGACCGTGGCCGCGACGTCCCGGCTGGCCGAGATGCAACACCGGCCCATTGTCACGATCTTCGAGGCACTCCATCCGAGCCTGGCGACGTCCCGATGAACCGGATCGATGCGCTGCGGGTGATCGATGACGTCTTTGCGAGCGATCCGCTGGTGGTCACCTGCGGCGCGACCGCGCGCGAGCTCGCCTCCTTCTCGCGTCGGGACACGCACCTTCCGCTGCTCGACTCGATGGGCCTCACCTGCGCCGTCGGCCTCGGTGTGTCCCTGGGCCTGGCCGTTCCGGTGTGTGTCGTCGACGGTGACGGTTCGCTACTGATGGGCTTCAGCATTCTGGCGACATTGGCCAGCTACGCACCCTCGAACCTCACGGTCGCGCTGCTCGACAACGGTCAGCACGCATCTGCTGATCTGATGGCCTCGCAGGCCGAGCACCTCGACCTGGCCGGAGCGGCCCGGGGACTGGGGATCGATGTCGTCTCGTGCACCGATCCCGGCGAACTGCGCACCGCCGTCGTGGCGGCCCGCGAGTCGGCCTCGTTCACCTTCGTCTCAGTACGGATCGAGCCCGGGAACACTGCGGGGATACCACTATTGCTCGATGATCCCGCAGTACTGGCCGGCGACTTCAAGCGTTCGGTGAGGGGCCTCGCCGCGGCACCGCGGGTCCCGGCGTGACCGTGCGGACGAGCGTCTTGCCGGGCGTGTTCTCGCAGCTCGCGGACCTGGGCGCCGCGACGGTCCACGAGTCGGGCGCGGTTGCGGTGGATCTCGATCTTCGCCAGATAGTGGCGGGCAGCGTGGCCGCGGGCCCGGCCCGGCTTGTGGTCTGCCCATCCGGTGACAACCGTGCTGTGCACGAGGTCATCCCACGTATCGTCGCCGGTGACGTGGTCGTGCTGAGCATGCCCGAACCAAACGCGTTCGGTGTCATCGGGGAGCTGCTGGTCAGACAGGCCAAGGTCAGGGGCGCTGCTGCCTTCATCGTCGACGCCGGCGTGCGAGACACCGACCAGCTCCGCGCACTGGGTCTGCCGATCTGGGCCCGACACACCCGGGTACTGGGCACCAGCAAGGTGGCGCGGGTGGCTCCGATCGATTCACTCGTGATGGGCGGCGCGGCCATCCATACCGGTGACGTGATCGTCGCCGATTCCGACGGCGTCGTAGTCGTGTCGAAGGCGAGGCTGAATCAGGTGCTGGAGTCGGCACAAGGGCGACGGGCAGCGGAGGAGTCGCTCCGCGTCCGGATCGAACAGGGTGAGATCACGTTCGACATGTTCGGGCTCGGCACGTGAAGCGCAGCGACACGATCATCGTCGTCGGCGGTGGACTGGTCGGACTGGCAGTGGGCCAGCGGCTGGCGCTCTCCGGACGCGAGGTCGTCCTGATCGAGAAGGAGAACCGGGTCGCGGCGCACCAATCCGGACACAACAGCGGAGTAGTGCACGCGGGCCTCTACTACACCCCAGGATCGCTCAAGGCTCGGCTGTGCCTGGAAGGTCGGCGGTTGCTGTTCGACTACTGCCAGGTCAAGGGCATCACCTACGACGAGGTCGGCAAGGTTGTCGTCGCGACCTCGTCGGAGCAACTCGCCCGACTCGACGACATCGAGGCGCGCGCCCACGAGAACAAGGTGGCGGATCTGCGCCGGATCGGCCTCACCGAGCTCCAGGAGCTCGAGCCGGCCGCATCGGGGCTGGGTGCCTTGCACTCGCCGCACACCGCTATCGTCGATTTCGCAGCGGTCGCGAATGCCTTGGCCGGTGACATCGCCGACGCGGGCGGGCAGGTTCGCCTGGCAGCGCAACCGACCTCCATAGTCGAGACGTCTTCGGGTGTCGAGATTCGCCTCCAGAGTGGGGAGCTGATCAACGGAGCGAAGCTGATCGTGTGCGCAGGACTGGGTACGGACTCCGTGGCGGCCCTGCTGGGACGGCCGGGTGCGGTGCGGATCGTCCCCTTCCGCGGCAGCTACTGGCGGTTGGTGCCGACAGCCAGACAGTTGGTGAACGGCCTCATCTATCCGGTGCCGGACCCGCGCTACCCGTTCCTGGGAATCCACTTCACCCGGGTCGTCGGGGGCGACGTACTCGTCGGGCCGAATGCTGCCCTCGCGCTCGGCCTGGAGGCCTACCGTCGCTCGATCGTCGGACGGGACATGCTGCGGCTCGCCCAGTGGCCCGGTTTCTGGCGGATGGCTGCGCAGAACTGGCGTACCGGCCTGCATGAAGCCATGGGCTCGGCGTCTCGACGGCACTTCACCGCGGGCGGTCGGGCGCTCGTGCCGGGCCTCGACCCCGCCGACCTGGAGGCCGGGTGGGCGGGTATCCGCGCTCAGGCGGTGGATCGGCGCGGGCACTTGCTCGATGACTTCGTGATCGATCGAAGCGACCACGTAACGCTCGTGCGCAACGCGCCGTCGCCCGCCGCAACCTCCAGCCTTGCCATCGCGCGGCATATCGCCGCCGAGATCTGACCTACCGACCGATCACATGGAGCAACGAATGATCGACATGCGGGGCACCTGGTTCGTGGTGCCGACCCCGTTCACCGACAGCGGCGAGCTCGACCTTTCCAGCCAGGCCCGGCTGATCGAGTCGGCCATCGACTGGGGCGTCGACGGGCTCACAGTCCTCGGCGTGATGAGCGAGGTGACCAGCCTCTCCGACGCCGAGCGCCGGGCGGCTCTCGAGGTCATCATCGAGACGGCGCGGGGCAAGGTCCCGGTCGCGGTCGGCTGCTCCGGCGCCTCGACGCACCTGGTGCGCGCGCGGGTTGCCGCCGCGGCTGCTCTGGGTGCGGCCGCTGCGATGGTCTCGGCACCACAGCTCGTCCGTAACGTCGACTCGCTACCCGGGTTCTATAGTGCGGTCGCAGCCGACGCCGCGATTCCGCTGATCGTCCAGGACGAGCCCGCGGCGACGGGGGTCCTCGTTCCCGTTAGTGTTCTGCGGCGCTGCTTGCAGGCGGCCAATACGTCGGTGATAAAGCTTGAGGACCCGCCCACCCCGCCCAAGATCTCAGCGTTGCTGGCGGCCGACCCGAGCCTGCGCGTCTTCGGCGGCCTCGGCGGGGTCAGCGCACTCAGCGAGCTCTCGCGCGGTGCCTGCGGGACAATGACCGGGTTCGCGTTCCCCGAAGTCCTCCGAGCCGTGCGCGAGGCGGTCGAGGCCGGTCAGCCGGTCGAGGCCGGTCGGATGTTCGAGGCGTACCTGCCGCTGATCCAGTTCGAGGCTCAGCCTGTGATCGGCCTCGCTATCCGCAAAGAGGTCCTCCGCCGGCGCGGTGCGATCGAGTCGGCCGCGACGCGCGGAGTGTCGCCACACATCGATCCGCGCCTGGCCACGGAGCTTACCGAGATCTTCGACCGGCTGGCCGTCGATCCCGCCCAGTTCCGACTGACGGTCAGCGCGTGAACCTCCAACTGCTGGGCAAGCGAGCGCTAATCGGCGGAGCCACCTCCGGCCTAGGTCTGGCCACAGCACAGGCTCTCGCCGAGGAGGGCTGCACACTCGTCCTCTGGTCCCGCGATCAGGCACGTCTGGACGAGGTCGCGGACGGCATCCGGGGCGCCACGGGCACTCAGGTGTCAACCGTTGTTGGTGACTCCGCGGATCCTGACACCGCACACATCGTTGCCACTGAGGCGGGCCGCGATGGTCCGATCGACATCGTCATCCTCAACGGTGGTGGCCCGCCGCCGGTCGATCCCACGGCCACGACCGCGGCAGGCTGGGAGACCGCGATGCACACGCTCGCCATCACCCCGATCCTGCTCGCGACGGAACTGCTGCCCGGGATGCGGAGCCGAGGGTTCGGCCGGATCGTGGCGATCCTGTCGTCAGGCGTCGCCGAGCCGCTCCCGGCACTGGCCTACTCCAACGCGGGTCGCTCAGCACTCGCGGCCTGGCTCAAGACCGTAAGTGGTGCCGTCGCCGCCGACGGAGTCACGGTCAACGGGGTGATGCCCGGTCGTATCGATACGCCCCGGGTAGCCGCCCTCGACCTCGGCCGCGCCACCTCGACGGGCAGACCCGTGGAGGAGATCCGTACCGATTCGGAGAACTCGATCCCCCTCGGGCGCTACGGCACGCCGGCGGAGTTTGCCTCCTTTCTGGTAATGCTCTGCTCCCCGGTCAGCGGCTATGTGACCGGCCGCCTTCATGCCGTGGACGGCGGAATGATCAGGAGCGCATGAGTTCGTCCTGTTGCTGTACTTCCGCCGCCGCCGCTCAGTGGGTGTCGACAGCGTTGATGAACTCACCAGCCCAGCTCGTGTAAGCGAGCATCCTCGATGCCGAAGTGGTGACCTACTTCGTGGATCACTGTCCGGCGTACCTCCTCTACGACTTCGGCCTCGGTGGTGCAGATGGAGCAAATCGCTCGATGGTAAATGGTGATCTGATCGGGCAGCGCTCCGGAGTATTGGCTCGTGCGGTGCGTCAACGGGATTCCGCGGTAGAGCCCCAACAAGCCCGGGGGGCCGGTGTCGTGTTCCACGGTGATCGCCACGTTGCGCATCAGCCGGCCCAGATCTGGGGGCAACCCGTCTAGTGCATCGCCGACCATCGCCTCGAAGCGAGCGGGATCTACTTCAATCATGAATCCAGTGTGGGCCGATGAGTCCGACTGCTTCGAGCCGGACGGACCTGCGATGCGCTTCAGACCACCGTCATCAGGTGTCGGTGCCGTGCCCGGACGCGTTGGGAAGTTCGCTCTGCAGCTGGGTGAGCAGGTTCGTGAGGGTGTCCTTCGGTGGCATCTCGGCCATGCCGATCATTGTCTCGGTCCCCTGCATGCCGGGGATCTGCCACACCTGGGACAACAGAATGGTTCTGAGGTGGGTGTCGTCGCGGACCCGCAGCCGCACAAGCAGATCGAGGCTGCCTGTCACCAGGGTGACGTCGTCGACCTCGGTGATCTCCCACAGGCTTCGCATGATCTCCGCAACGTCGTATCCGGCAGCAGCGGTCACCGACAGGTAGACCGGCACTCCGAACCCGAGCGCCTCCCAGTTCACCTGGACTGAGTAGCCATGGATGACGCCGGAACGCTCGAGCCTTGCCATCCGCTCGCCCACGGTGGGCCCGGAAACTCCGAGGTTGGCGGCAAGCTGCCGCTGTGACATCCGAGCATCCTTGGCGAGCAGCCGGAGCAGCCCGAGGTCGGTCGCATCCATGGGGACCGGCGCGCGCGGCGCGGCAACGACCTCTACGACGCCAGCCAACGATGCATCGCGACGCGGCATCAGGCCCACCTCCTTTAGCGTTTGTAAGAAATACAGCTCTAGGATGCCACTTGTAAAGTATTCAAGGCGGTTCTAGTCTTTCAAGTGAGAGCCAGAACTACTGTTCTTGTTAGCAGCTGCGCAGCGGCGCCGGGACTGACCTTGACAGCCGCCGCCAAATCCAGGATGAGAAACGCGATCCTCGAGAGACGCGACCCTTGCGAAAGGAAACGATCATGATCGACCTCACTGGGCGCGTCGTTCTCGTTACCGGCGCAGCCGGCGGCATCGGGCAGGCCACGGCCCGCACCCTGGTCAACGCAGGAGCGACCGTCCTGCTGCACGACGTGCGGCTCGATGCCCTCAAGACGCTCAAGGACGAGTTGGGCGAGTCGGCCGAGACGTTCGAGGCTGACCTCAGCGACGCCGCAGCGACCCAACAGATGTGGGACGACGCGCTCGCGGCGCACGGACGCATCGACGTGCTCATCAACAACGCGGGCACCTATCCGCCGGCGCCGCTGGAGCAGTCGCTGGAGGACTGGACGGGCGTGTGGGACTTCTCCCTCGCCGTCAATCTCGTGGCACCGGCGGTGTTGTGCCGCGCCGCCGTCCTCGCGTTCGCCAAGCAAGATCTTGGCGGGATCATCGTCAATCTGGCCAGCCGAGCTGCCTTCCGCGGCGAAGATCCCGAGTACTGGCACTACGCGGCAGCAAAGGCCGGCATCGTCGCAATGACGCGGACGATCGCCCGCCAGTACGGTCGGCAGGGTGTGACCGCGTTCGCGGTAGCCCCTGGCTATGTCGACACCCCTTTGAACCAGGTCTTCAAAGAGACCGTCGGCGTACAGGTCGCGGCCGACCAGACCGGCCTGGGCGAAGTCGCCCAGCCGCAGGACGTGGCTAATGTCCTCGCCTTCCTCGCCTCGGGTTTGGCCAAGCACGCCACCGGCACCACCATCGACGTCAACGGAGCCAGCTATGTCCGCTGAACACAGCCTCGACACCCTCACCTTCGACACGCCACTGTTCATCAACGGGAAACCTCGGGCTGGCGGCGCCGGCCAGTTGCCGATCGTCGACCCCGGCACCGGCAAGCAGCTCGGATCGGTTGAACTCGCGGACAGCGAGGACATCAGCGACGCGCTCAACGCCGCGTCCCGCGCCTTCCCGGCATGGAGCGCCACGCTGCCGTCCCAGCGCGGCGCGATCCTCAAGCGCGCCGGGCAGATCCTGGCCGAAGGGGCCGACCACGCTGCGGCCGTCCTGATGACCGAAGCAGGCAAGACCCGTGGCGAGGCGCGAGGTGAGATCGGGCGAGCCATCGAAACATTCACCTGGAACGGCGAGCAGGCAGGGCGCATCGAAGGGCGCATCATCGCTGGCGCCGCCGACGGCAGCACCCGCTTCAGTGTCCCGACGCCGCTCGGGGTAGTCGCGGCGTTCACCGCGTGGAACTTTCCAGCCGTCCTCTGTTCCCGCAAGCTCGGCGGGGCCCTTGCGGCCGGATGCACCGTCGTGCTCAAGGCTGCCGAGAGCGCGCCAGCGACCGCAGCCATCCTCGTTGAGGCCCTGGTGGCGGCAGGCCTGCCCGATGGAGTCGTGAACCTGGTCTTCGGCGATCCGCCCGCGGTCGCCGAGCAACTGCTCTCCTCCCCGGTTGTCAAGGCGGCGACGTTCACCGGCTCCACCGCAGTCGGGCGCAAGCTCGCAGCGCTCGCCGCGCCGCGGCTCATCCGCTGCGTGTTCGAGCTCGGAGGCCACGCCCCGGTGATCGTGTGCGAGGACGCCGATATCGACTCCGTCATTGTCACGACGAGCCCAGCGAAGTTCGGGTCGGCCGGTCAGTCATGCGTCGCCCCGACGCGCTACATCGTGCACCGAAGCCTGCAGGAGGAGTTCTGCGCCAAGCTGGCTGCGTACGCGGACAGCTTGACGCTCGGACACGGAAGCGACGCGGGCACGACGCTCGGCGCCGTCGCGAACCAGGGCCGCGTTGACGCGCTCGTCCGGCTCACGAAGGACGCGGTGAGCCGCGGTGCTCGGCTCGTTACCGGCGGCGGCCAGCCGGAGCGGGACGGCTTCTTCTTCGAGCCGACCGTGCTTGTAGACGTTTCGGCGGACGCCGACATCATGACCGAGGAGCCGTTCGGGCCGATCGCGGTGGTCACGGGCTACGACAGCTTCGACGACGCGATCGAGCAGGCCAACAGGACCGCGTACGGGTTCGCCGCCTACGTGTTCACCGACTCCCTCGCGCGCCGCAACCAAGCCGTTGCCCAGCTCAACGCCGGCAACATCGGCATCAACCAAATGGCTCCGTCACTTCCCGACGCACCGCTCGGCGGCCTCGGTGACAGCGGCGTCGGCTACGAAGGCGGCACCGAGGGCATCCTGTCCTTCATGCAGCTGCGCCTGATCAGCCAGTCGGCTCCGACCCGCTGACCACCACAACCGGAACACATTCACCCGCGTCGAGCCGAATCTGCTGCTCGCTATGCCTCCGCTGAGGCACCGATCACCGGCCTGGCGGGACCCTGCTACGGACCGATCATGATCTCGGGGAACGTCCACAGCGTGTTATTCCGGACCCCGTCGAGACCGGATATTGTTTTCCGTCCCAGCCGAAACCGGAAGCTCGCAGGTCACCGTCGTGCCTGCGCCGGCCGGGCTGTGCAGGGAGATTGTGCCGCCGAGGGCCTCGATGCGGTCCTGCAGGCCGACCAGCCCGGAGCCCTGGAGCGGGTCGGCACCGCCGACACCGTCGTCGCGCACGCAGAGCCGGAGCGTGCCGCCGGAGGCTTCCGCGTCCACCTCGACAATCGAGGCGTGGGCGTGCTTGGCCGCGTTGGTCAGCATCTCCGAGACAACGTAGTAGGCGCCCACCTCGACCGGTTCGGGAAGCCGACCGTCGATCCGCACGTCTAGTTCTATGCGGACGGGTGAGCGCCGGGCCAGCGCGCGCAGTGCTGGCCGCAGCCCTGCTCTGGACAGGATCGCCGGGTGTATGCCATGGGAGATTTCGCGCAGTTCGTCGATCGCGCCCATGAGCCCGGCGGAAACGTCCGTGATTGCGGTACGGAGCTCGTCGCTCTCAGGGGGTGCTGTTGCGGCCGAACGCAGTCGGAGTGCCAGCGCGAGGAAGCGTTGCTGCGCGCCGTCGTGTAGGTCCCGCTCGATCCGCCGACGGGCTTCATCGGATGCCGCGACGATCCGCGCGCGGGAGGCTATGAGCTCGGCCCGGTTCTGGGCGTTCGCCACCGCAGTGGCGACCAGCTCGGTGAACTCCGACAACCGCCGCTCGAGGCCGGGCGGCAGCGGCCCTGGCCCGACGGCGATCATTCCCCACAGCCGGCCGTTGACGTGGATCGGCACACCGACCGCGGACCGGATCCCCTCGCGGAGGGCAGCCCCGCCGCCTTCAATGGCACTGTAGTCATCGACCCGGGCGGGCCGGGTGGTCCGCCGGACCGTCGCGGTCAGCCCGTTCGGGGGATAGCCCTCCCAGGGTTCCCCCACCTCCACGTCGGGGACCGTCGCCCCCTCGTTGGCGACGAGCGTCGCCGTTGCATCGAGCTCGAATCGGATCATCCTGGCGGTGCCGCCCCCGGAATACCGCAGCGCCTCCCTGGTCGCGGCCGCGAACACCGCCTCGGACGGTTCGCCCCGCGCGACCAGCGTGGCCAGCCGCCGCAGTGCCGCCTGGGTGTCGGCGAGTTCGCGCAGTTCCTGCTGCGCCTTGGCGTTGGCGATCGCGGTGGCGACCAGTTCGGTGAAGCCGGCCAGCCGCGTCTCGGTGTCCGCCGGTAGCGACTGCCCAGGCGCTGAGTAGGTGGCCATCACCCCCCAGATGCGCCCTTCGACGATGATCGGCGTTCCGACGGCGCCGCCGACCCCCTCCCCGCGGGCCAGCTCACCGAGTGCCCCGAATGCGTCGGCATAGTTGTCGATCCGGGCCGCACGGCCGGTCTCGAACACGAGCGTGCCGACGTTGTTCCCTCCAACGTTCATCCGGTTGCCGACGGGAACGTTGTGGCCTGTCCTGCCCCAGACGGCGACGACGGTGACCCCGCGGTCAGGCTCGTAGCGGCTCAGGGCGGCGTATTCGACAGATAGCAGCCGGCCGGCCTCCTCGGTGACGGCCGCGAACAGCTCCTCCGGTGCCGCGGCCCGGGCGACCAGGGTCGCCACCCGGCGCAGCGCGGCCTGCTCCTCGGCGTTGCCGCGCAGCTCCACCCGCGCCTGCGCGTTGGCGATCGCGGTGCCGACCAGCTCGGTGAAGCCCGCCAGCCTGACCTCGGTGTCCGCGGGCAGCGGCTCCTCGCGGGTGAACACCACGCTCATCACGCCCCACAGCCGGCCCTCGACGCTGATCGGCACGCCAACGACCGAGCGGATGCCCCACGCGGCGGCGACGTCGGCGAGTGGGCCCGTGGCATGGGTGTAGTCGTCGATCCGCGCCGGTTGGCGGGACTGGAACACCAGCGTGGGCACGTTCCGTCCACCGACCCCGACCTGGGCGCCGACCGGGACGGGCAGCACACCGGTGCTGCTCCACGCGCCGACGACCGTGGCCGCGCCGCCAGGCTCGTACCGATTGAGGAAGGTGATGTCGCAGCCCGGCAGCCGCCCGACCTCCGCGGCGACCGCGGCGAAGACCTCCTCCGGTGCCGCCGCCCGGGCGACCAGGGTGGCCACCCGGCGCAACGCGGCCTGCTCCTCGGCGTAGCCCCGCAGCTCCAGCCGCGCCTGCGCGTCGGCGATCGCGGTCGCGACCAGCTTGGTGAAGGCGGCCAGCCGCACCTCGGTGCCCGCCGGCAGCGGCTCGTCTCGCGTGTACGCCACGATGATGAGGCCCCACAGTCGTCCCACGACGCTGATCGGCGCACCCACTGACGAACGGAAGCCCCACTCATTGCTGCCGGTGTTCCCGATGGCGCCCGAGACGCCCGTGTAGGCATCCATGCGCACCGGTCTGCCCGTCCGGAGCACCCCCGACGTCACGTTCCGGCCGCCGAGCTCGAACCGGCTGCCGACCGGGCTCGGCGCCGCGGCGCCGGTGCTGGTCCACGTGCCGGTGACCGTGATCGCCTCGTCCGAGTCGTAGCGGACCAGGACCGTGTAGTCAACCGCGAGCACCCGGCCGACCTCGGCGGCGACCGCGGTGAACACCTCCGCAGCCGGTGCCCCGGTCGCGACCAGCGTCGCCACCCGGTGCAATGCGGCCTGCTCCTCGGCGGAGCTCCGCAGCTCCCCGCGGGCGTGGGCGTTGGCGATCGCGGTGCCGATGAGTTCGGTGAAGCCGGTCAGCCGTGCCTCGGCGTCCTCGGCGAACGGCCGATCGGCGGCGGAGGACGCGAACACGACACCCCACATGCGTCCCTCGACCATGATCGGGACCCCGATGAACGCGCGCTGCCCGAGCGCGCGAGCCTCCTCCACGAACGGCCCGGTGAGCGGGAGCTCCATCGGCCCCCGCCGCCACGGGCGTCCGGTCTCCCGCATCGACCGCAGCTCATCATCAACGGGACGGTTGGAGCCGATCGGCAACTCGAGGTGCCGCGCGTTCCAGGCCGCTACGAGCGTGACGGTGTCATCGGGCTCGAACCGCAGCAGCGACGTCGTATCGGCGTTTACCAGCCAGCCGGTCTCTTCGGTGACGGCCGAGAACAACTCATCCTGCTCGATCCCGCGCGCGACGAGGGTTGCCACCCGTCGCAGCGCCGCCTGTTCCTCGGCGACCACAGTCGCCTCGGCGCGCGCCGGCACCCGCACTGCCTCCGCGCGGTCGGCCGGCTCGGACATGTAGTAGCTGCGGCACGACACGATGCGCCCGTCGCGCACGTGGAAGATCTCACAGACGTTGCCCTGCTGGCGCACCTGCCCGCCGGCGGGATCGCCGGTCACGAGGCGGATCTCGGTGACGATCGTGTCGTCGGATTCCGCGACGACCCGCTCGGAGGCGATGGAGAGCCCCGGGAACTGGCTCACGCTCGCGACCCCGTACCCGACTGCAGCGTCCACGCCATGAAACGACATGCCGTCGACGAGCAGTTCGACGTCCTCGTCGAACAGCTCGCGCCAGACATCGAAGTCGCGATCGTTGAACGCCCGGTGATAGCGGGCGCAGAGGGCGGCGAGATCCATGCGCACCGGCTACCTTCCTATCCGCACCCGGTCGCCCCTGACCGGTCCTGCCCCGAGGGGACCAAGATCGCCACGCGGCGCAGCGAAACCTGTAGCTCGGCCATCCAGACGCTCATCCGGCTAACCATCCGGGCCTCCCCTGGCGACAGTTCCGCCGCCTCCTTCGCAGGGGTTCGTCCGCTACCCCACCGCGCCCCCACCGTGGATCAATCGTGCACTCAGCGTAATCAATCAGGAACTCCCCGGTCGCCCGGTCACAGGCGTTCACGGGGAGTCCATAGGTCGTCGAATCGTCATAGCCAAGACGGCCCGCCGGGTTTGTATGTTGCCGCGCCCGCCGGGCATGGCCGTCGAAATGCGCGAGTTCGTGGGTCGAGGCGGGCAAACTGGGGTCATGCTTCAGACGACCAAGGACGAACTGCGGCGCCAACGGTTGCGTGAGTACGAAGGGGCGCTGACGGAAGCCCGAGCATCGGTGTCCGTGCTCGTGCAGTTCGTGAAAG
>JAVEET010000216.1 GCA_030840295.1 Pseudonocardiales bacterium | reverse complement strand
CCCTGGCCCGACGCGGGCTGCAGGTCGGCGTCCTCGATGCCGACATCTACGGTTTCTCGGTACCGCGGATGCTCGGCGTGACCGGTAAGCCGACCCAGGTCGAGAAGATGATCATGCCGCCGCAGGCCCATGACGTGAAGGTCATCTCGATCGGCATGTTCACTCCCGGGAACACGGCCGTGGTGTGGCGCGGGCCGATGCTGCACCGTGCGTTGCAACAGTTCCTCGCCGACGTGTTCTGGGGCGATCTGGACGTGTTGTTGATGGACCTGCCGCCGGGGACCGGCGACATCGCGATCTCACTGGCCCAATTGGTCCCGTCCGCCGAACTGCTGGTCGTGACCACTCCGCAACTGGCGGCACGCGAGGTGGCCGAGCGGGCCGGGTCGATCGCGCTGCAGACCCATCAGCAGATCATCGGCGTCGTGGAGAACATGAGCTGGCTGGAGATGCCCGACGGATCCCGGCTGGAGCTGTTCGGGGCCGGCGGCGGTCAGGCCGTGGCCGACTCCTTGGCCGAGTCAACCGGGACGAAGGTCGGCCTGCTGGGTCAGGTCCCCATCGACGTCGCCGTGCGGGAAGGCGGCGACGACGGAATCCCGATCGTGCTCAGCCACCCGGAATCCGCGGCTGCCCTGGCCTTCGAAGAGATCGCGAGCACCCTCGCCGGCCGGCAGGGCAGCCTGATCGGTCGATCGCTTGGGTTGTCCCCCGCCGCTCGGTGACGCCCGGCTGAGCCGGTCCGCACCTGAACCGGTCCGCACCTATCCGTGTCGGCTCAGGTGGCGTCGGGGTCGTACGGAGCAGCCTCACCGGCAACCAGCGGCGTCTCACCGGGCGGGATCACCGGGGTGGCCGCGTCCATCGGGTGCGCCTTCACCGGCTCGTCCTCGCCGCGCAGCGCCCGCTGCACCATGTCCTTGGGGTTGAGTGAGGAGAAATCGTCGTCGTCGGAGAGCAGCGCGTTGCGGATCGCGGTCCTGGGGTTGAGCGAATTCAGGTCGAAGTTGGCGAACTCGGGCCCCAGTTCGGAGCTCAGCTGACTCCGGGCGCCTTGGGCCATATCGCGCAAGGTACGCAGCATCCGCGCCGCATCCTTGGCCAATTGCGGCAACTTGTCCGGTCCGAAGACCATCAAGGCGACGGCGCCGAGGACCAGGAACTCGAGCGGGCCGATGTTGAACACGGAGTCAGCCTATGCCCGGGATCAGTTCGAGCCCAATGTGACTTCGGCCTGAGCCGTCACACCCTTGCGGACATAGGAAATCTTCACCGCCGTGCCCGGCTTCGATTCGGCCACTGCCACCGTCAGAGCATCTCCGGAATCGATCAGTGTCTTGCCGAACAACGTCACGACGTCGCCTTCCTTGAGGCCGGCCTGGTCCGCCGGTCCGCCGGGGACGATCTGCACCAGGTAGGCGCCATCGCGGCTGCCGTCGGTGACGCTGCGGCTGCTGACGCCCATGGTCGCGTGGGTGACCTTGCCGGTCCGGATGAGCTGGGTGGCCACATCCCGAGCCGTGTTGATGGGGATGGCGAAACCGACGCCGATACTGCCGGCCTGGCCACCGTTGGCGGACTGGCCCAGCGACAGGATCGCGGTATTGATGCCGACGACCGCGCCGGCGCCGTCGACGAGCGCCCCACCGGAGTTGCCCGGGTTGATCGGTGCATCGGTCTGGATGGCGTCGATGACCGCGTCCGGGTTGCCGTTCTCGCCGGACAGGCGGAGTGGTCGCTTCAAAGCTGAGACGATGCCCGCGGTGACCGTGCCACGCAGACCCAGCGGGTCACCGATGGCGACCACCTGATCACCAACCGCCAGCGCGTCAGAATTGCCGAGGCTCGCGACGGTCAGCGAGGTCTTGTCGACCTTGATCACAGCCAGATCGTTCTGCGGATCGGTGCCGACGACGCGGCCGGGTGCCGAGGACTTGTCCGAGAAGATCACCCGGATCGTCGGCTTCTCGGCGCCGAAGTTGACCACGTGATTGTTCGTGAGGATGTAGCCACCCTTGTCGATGACCACACCGGAGCCGGAACCGGCAAGATCGGCGGTGCGGACGTCGATGGACACCACGGCGGGACTGACTCGTTGGGCGATCTCGGCCACCGAGCCAACCGGACGGGATGCCGGGCGATCCACCTGGGCGATCTTGACGTTCGGGTCGGTCAGAATCCGGTGGGCCCGCTCCGAGACCCACCAGCCGACGCCGCCACCGACGACACCGGCGATCAGCGCCGCGACCAGCACGATGGCCAGTGCGGACAGCCCGAACCGCCGCCGTCCGCCCGCCCTGCGCTTGGTATCGGGCTTGCTCTCCTCGCCGTCCTCAGCCGGCTCGCTTATCCCCACCGCGTCGCCGTCGAGGAAGACCGGCGGACCCGCCAGCCAGTAAGGCGACAACGGGTCACGCCACGGATCGGTCTCGGCGTCTTCTTTCCACCACGGCGAGCCCGGACCCGGCAGCGTGGCCGTCAACCTGGTGCCGGGAGCGGCATCGAAGGGCCGGCCCGACCCGTCCCCGCCGAAGGACTCGACGAGCGGACTCGACACGGGTTGCCGCATCCGAGCGTGCCGCGGCGGCAACCGATCGCCGGCGACGGGAGCGAAGGGAACATCGGCCCCTGGAGGACCGGCGAACCGGGCATAGTCATCGGGCGACACAGGCGGCGGCGGGGTCGAGGGGATCCGGCCGGCCCCGGGCGGGCGGTCGGCGAATGATCCGCCAGTGCCGTTCGGGCGCGCGAACGGCGAACCGTCGGTCTCCTCGCTCACATGCCCTCCGAAATCTCACGTCGCGCTGCGGGCGAACCGGGTCCGGTCGTCATGACGTCGATGGTGCACGAGCCGGTTAGGTGCCACCACTGAGTCTGCCTGAGCCGACGAGGACCGACCACTTCGGGTGACCGCCACCGGACCGCGCCATCGGCGCGCTGTGCGGGCCGGCTACGGCGCGGGGGTCATCCCGCCGAGATGGCTGGACACCCGGAAGGAGCGCGATTGCAAGGTAACCGGCTTGCCGGTTGTCAACGATGCCGATTCCGGAAAGGAGAGCACGGTCCCGCTCCGGACCGGGACGGTGCTCGGTAGCGTGCCGCTCGTGCTTCCCGCGGGTGCCGACGAGGAGGTCCGGCCCGACCCGAACGCACCCCCGATATTGGCGGCAGGCACGTTCTGGCGTCCGTTGTCGGCCACTGACTGGACTTGGCCGCTGAGCGTGCCCGCCGCCACCACAGCGGCGGCGGAGGCGATCAGGCCCATCGGAAGCGCGGCTCGACGAAAGGACGGATGCGCCTGACGGGGGGCAGGCCTGCCGGGGGCCTCGTCGCCATCGGCCGCAGGGTTCGGATCGGCCAGTTCTGTCCGGGTATCCGCCGGGGTGTCGTTCGGCCTGAAGGTGACGAACACCGGCACGCCATCGGCGCCGAGTGTCGTGGGCAGACCCCTGGAGGGCGGTGGCAGCGGGGCCGACATCGGCACGCCGGCCAGCCGGTCCAGCAGGCCCATCGGCAGGCAAGGCGTCGCCGCCGACCGGAGCGTCAGAGCTGTCTCGCGCTGCCCCCGCACCGCGTCGGCGCATTCAGGGCATTCGGCACAGTGCCGGGCGGCGCGAGAAGCCGCAGTGGGAGCGAGTACGCCGTCAGCGAAAGCGGCCACGGCATCTTCGGAGAGATGCGGCAGTCCGAATACGCTAGGCACGGACATCGACTAATTCACTCCCGCTGATATTGGTTCGGCTTCGGACTGCCGGTCGTGCTCGGCTTGCTCGCCGTCCTCGACCGGACGGACCCCCGGGGCACGGTGTGCCAGCGCCTCGCGGAGCAGCACGCGACCCCGGTGAATACGTGAACGGACGGTCCCGACCTTGATATCGAGGGTAAGCGCGATTTCCTCGTAGGTCAGACCTTCCAGGTCGCACAGGACGACCGCGGCCCGGAAATCCGCCGGCAGGGCATCGAGGGCCCCTTGGATCTCGGGGTCCAGGTTGTTCTGTTCGAATGCGCGCTCCGGACCGGCGTCGTCGGACGGCAGCCGGTCACCGGCGTCGTCGGCAAGCGCATCGAACCGGATCTTCTGGCGACGGCGGACCATGTCCAGGAAGAGGTTTGTCGCGATGCGGTGCAGCCAGCCCTCGAAGGTTCCTGGTGTGTAGTCGGCCAGCGACCGGAACACCCGGACGAATGTCTCCTGAGTGAGGTCCTCGGCGTCGGATCGGTTGCCCGACAGCCGGTATGCCAGCCGGTACACCCGGTCGGCATGGGTCCGGACGATCTCATCCCAAGAGGGCGCGACCCATTCCGACTCGGGGGCCGCCGCATTGCTGGCGGTGCTCGGGTCGGGGGCAGCGCTCATTTCGCGGGCGACGTGCCCGCCCATCGAACTAGCCACACCGAGATTCAGCGTGGTCATCGACAAGATCACCCATTTCTACAGCGGTTCTCTGCCACTCTGGCTTGAGAACAAAACCCTCGCAGGTTCGCCTGTGTATTGCCCCAACGCCTCAGCAGGCTCTCACGTTCCCATAATTCAGCAAGATCTAAAACTGTCTAGGCTCTTCGTCCGTGCACATCTATTCCGAGGCGACCGCGGCGATGGCGCGTTCGCTGGCTGACCTCTGTCTGGATCGACTCGGTATGCAGGCACCGCTGGACGAGTCCCGGACGCCGGCGGAACTGCTGATCACCGCGGGCGAGACGGTTACCGCTGACGGTATCGGCGCCGCGCGAGCGGTCGAGCTCTGGGAACAGGTGCTGGCTCCGGCCTGCCTGTCGGTGGACCATCCCCGCTACCTGTCGTTCATCCCGGGCGCACCGACCAAGGCCGCGGCCGCCTTCGACATGCTGGTCGGAGCGTCCAGCGTCTACGGCGGTTCGTGGCTGGAAGGCTCTGGGGCGGTGTACGCCGAGAACCAGGCCCTGCGGTGGATCTCGGACCTCGTCGGACTGCCCGACACGGCGGGCGGGGTGTTCGTCCAGGGCGGCACCATCGGCAATCTGTCGGCCCTGGTCGCCGCCCGAGCCGCCGCCAGGCACCGCCGCGGCTCGGAACTTCCTGCCCGATGGGCCGTCGTGATTACCGGCGAGACCCATTCCTCGGTCAAGCACGCGCTCCAAGAGGTGATGGACGTCGATGTCGTGCTGGTACCCGGCGACGCGCGCGGGCGGCTCACCGGTGACGCGATCAGAACCACCCTGGCCACCCTGGTTCCAGAGGTCCGGGGCGGGATCTTCGCCGTCGTCGCAACCGCGGGATCGACCAACCTCGGCGTGGTCGACGACATCGCCGGCATCGCCGCGGTGGCCGGCGAACAGGGCTGGTGGCTGCACGTCGACGGCGCCTACGGCGGCGCCGGGCTGGCCGCGCCCTCCGTCCGAGCCCTGTTCGACGGCATCGAGCAGGCCGACTCGTTCATCGTCGACCCGCACAAGTGGCTGTTCGCGCCCTACGACTGCTGCGCGCTGATCTACCGCGAACCGGTGCTGGCCCGGGCCGCCCACACCCAGAAAGCCGGCTACCTCGACCCGGTGACGGTCGAGGGCGAGTGGAACCCGAGCGACTTCTCGGTGCAACTGACCCGACGAGCCCGCGGCCTGCCGTTCTGGTTCTCGCTGGCCGTGCACGGGACCCAGGCCTACGTGCATGCCATCGAGACCACCCTGGCCATCACGCGCGAAGGACGCGCGCTGATCGATGCCGCCGACCACCTCAGGTTGCTAGTCGAGCCGGATCTGTCGGTCTTGATCTTCGAACGTATCGGCTGGGACGACGCCGACTACAGCGCCTGGAGCGCACAGCTCCTGGCCGAGGGGTTCGCCTTCGTCACGCCGACCCGCCACGATGGGCGGGTGTGCACGCGGTTCGCGATCGTCAACCCGACCACGACTGCCGACGACCTGGCCCAGATCGTGGACTCGATGCGCTGAACCCGTCGGCCCCGCACGCGCCCGGAGCGGACTTGGTGCGCGCACTGCGCGCGGCTCGGTAGAGTCCCGGCCATGGCCGACCCGTACCTCTCAGTCAGCAGCCTCAGTTACGCCGAGAACTTCATCGCCGAGGACGAGGTGACGACGGCCGCACGGGCCCGTGGCGATGAACTCGGCTGCGTGCCGATCGGACCGGCCGGCGGGGCAGTGCTACGGATGCTCGCGAACCTGGTCAGCGCCAAAGCCGTGGTCGAATTGGGCACCGGGGCCGGCGTCTCCGGCCTGTGGCTGCTGGGTGGCATGCGCCCGGACGGCGTGCTGACCACCGTGGACACCGAAGGAGAACACCAGCGGGCGGCCAAGCAGGCGTTCACCGACGCGGGCATCGCGGGCACCCGCTACCGGCTCATCAACGGCACCGCCGCCGAGGTGCTCCCCCGGTTGACCGACGGCGCGTACGACATGGTGTACGTCGATGC
>JAVEET010000215.1 GCA_030840295.1 Pseudonocardiales bacterium | reverse complement strand
TGCAGGATCGGGTCGTACAGCAGCCAGCCGACGATCGCGCCCGCGCCGATGATCAGCATGATGATGAACAGTCGCCGGCGGAGTTCCCGCAAGTGATCCAGGACGGACATCCGTCCCTCATCGTTCTTGGACGTGTTTCTGCGCCGCAGGCTCACCATCAACGGATCAGCCGGTCGCGGTGGACGAGGACGGCTCAGCTGGCTCGGCCGCACGGTCGGCCTGGGCATGTCGGGCCCGCTGGGCCGTGGAATGCAGCTCGGCTGCAACCGACGCCAGCTGGCCGAGGAGCTCCTCCAGCCTGGCCTTGTCCTTCTGCAGCCGCCCACCCTTCCAGCTCAGCTCGTAACCGATGAAGGCGAACAGCACCAACGCGAACAGGACGGCGAACACCCACGCCCCGGCGACTATCCATCCCTGCATGACGCTGAGCCTACTGGCCGAGGTAGGGAGCCAGCGCGGCCTTCGCATCCCGGCGCACGTCGTGGGCCAGCCAGTCCGGCGCAAGTACCCGGACACCGCCGCCGGAACGGCGCACCAGCGCCGATACCCACGCGGGATCGGCCACCCGCAGCGTGGCGCGGACGGCCTCGTCGGTGACCTCGGTTGACTCACATGGGTAGTACTCGCTCACCCACTCCCAGCCGGCACCGAGGCTGAGCTCGACCAGCAGGTGTTCGGGGGCCGGTCGATACACGCCCTCGGAAACGTCCTTGGGCGAAACGTCAGCCGGTATCACCGCCGGCTCGTCGAGCAGCGTGGCGTCTTCGAAGCGATCCAGCCGGAAGATCCGCATGCCCTCGGCCCGGCGGCACCAGGCCTCCAGGTAGGTCACCCCGTCGGCTACGAACACCTGCACCGGATCGATGATCCGGTGCGTCGACTCGTCCCGAGCGGCCGTGTAGTAGTGCAGCTCCACCGCGCGCTTCTCGGAGAGCGCTCGACTGGCCAGGCTGACCCAGCGGTCCTGTGCGGCGAGCCGGATCTCGACCGCGGTGGTGTCCAGGTGCTGACCGGCGGCGGTTTCGATTTTGGCCAGGGCTCGCTCGGCGGCGCCAGTCGCGGTTGCGCCGGGCACGTCGGTAAGCGTCCGCAAGGCGACAGCCAGAGTCATCGCCTCGGTCGCCGTCAGCTTCAACGGTCGGCTGAGGCCGCCGTCATACGTCACCGACACGGTGTCCTCTTCGAACATCAGGTCGATGAGATCCTCCGGACCCGAACTTCGGCCGCACAACCAGAGCATCTCCAGCTCCTTTCGAAGCTGGTCCTCGCTGATCCCGAAGGTAGCCGCGGTCTCGCTGATCGACGCCACGCCGCGCGACAGCACGTACGGCACCAAAGCCAGCAGCCGGGTCACCTTGTCACCGGTGTCGGTGCTCATCGCGATCCCCCAGCGGCGGCTTCGAGTATCGCTACCACTGATTTGATCAGCGCCGGTGGTTCCAGTACGACCACGTCGCTGCCGGCCGCGGCCACCAGCGCCGACAACCAGTCCGCGTCCCGGTAATCGATGATCACCACGTCCTCGACACTTGCCTCATCGGTCAGCACCTCACGCGCCATCCGGCGAAGTTGACCGGCCCGGCCGGGCTTCACCCGGATCCGCGCGAGCTGGCCGGGCTGCTGGTTTGCCCCGCGAACGAGGTCCAGCATGTCCAGTCCGTCGGGACGGCTGGTCTCGGCGATGCCGGCAATGACCTTCACCTCGCCGTCGATACGGTCCAGCCGAAAGCTACGCACCTCATTGCGCTTGCGGTCGTGGCCCACGACGTACCACCGTCCGCGCCAGGACAACACTCCCCAAGGCTCGACGGTCCGCTTCTCGGCGGCGTCCGCGTGCGGCTTGCGATGGGAGAACTGCACGATCCGCCGGGCCGACACCGCGGCCACCAGACCGGGCAGGGCGGGCTCGTTGGCCGGCAGAGCCGGTAGCGTGTCGGCCCCGGACGGCTCCTCGATGTCGACGCCGGCCGCACGTAATTTGATCAGGGCGGTGCGGGCCTCGGTGGCCAGCGACGCCGTGCTCCACAGCCGGGCGGCCAGGCCGACGGCGGCCGCTTCATCGGCGGTGAAGCTGATCAGCGGTAGCTCGAAGTCCTTGCGAGCTATTCGGTAACCGTCCTCGTTGTCGAAGGCAGAGTTCCGGCCGGTCTCGAGCGGAATTCCGAGGTCCCGGAGTTCGGCCTTGTCGCGTTCGAAGCTGCGCTTGAACGCCTCCTCGGGGTTAGTGGAGTCCCCGGACACCTCGTAGCCCTCGACGGTGTCCCGGATCCGGTCGGCGGTGATGAACTGCCGGGTCGAGAGGAGGCACAGAACCAGGTTGACCAAGCGCTGCTGCCGACGTGCTGCCATATCAGGGAACGGTAGGCGACGAACGGACGAGACTCGCGCGCCACCCCGTCCGGGTTGGGCCCGCTGCCCAGGTTTGGTGTTCATGAACGGCTCACCGACTGCTCGTAGCTGATGGTCACCTGAGGTGGGGGCGTCCCGGCTAGTCGATGGCCAGCCCTCACATCGAGGCGATGAGTTTGTCGACCCGATCGTCGACAGAGCGAAATGGATCCTTGCACAACACGGTGCGCTGAGCCTGGTCATTAAGCTTGAGGTGAACCCAATCCACGGTGAAATCACGCCGGGTTTCCTGTGCTCGTTTGATGAACTCGCCACGCAGGCGCGCTCTGGTGGTCTGTGGCGGCACGTTCTTGGCTTCGAACACCGCCAGATCGGTGCTGATTCGGGTGATCGCGCCCCGGCCTTGCAGCAGGTAGAACAGGCCGCGGTCACGGCGAATATCGTGATACGTCAGGTCCAGTTGAGCTATCCGCGGAGACGAGAGGGGCAGGTCGTACTTGTTGCGATAGCGCTCGATGAGCTGGTATTTGGTCGCCCAGTCGATCTCGCGGTCGATCAGCGACAGATCTCCGGACTCGACGGCCTTCAGCGTCCGGCCCCACAGGTCCAGCACCTGTTCGGTTACCGGGTCCGTGCCGGCGGTGTCGACGAAGGCACGCGCTTTCTCGAAGTACTCCCGCTGGATCTCCCCCGCACTGGACATCCGGCCGTTCGCAAGCTTGACCTGGCGGGTTCCGGTCAGGTCGTGGCTGATCTCACGGATGGCACGAATGGGATTTTCCAAAGTGAGGTCCTTGAACGAAATGCCCTGCTCCATCATGCGCAGCACCAGGTCGGCACTACCTACCTTCAACAGGGTGGTGGACTCGTTCATGTTCGAGTCCCCGACGATCACGTGCAGCCGCCGGTACCGCTCCGCATCGGCATGTGGTTCGTCCCGGGTATTGATGATCGGACGCGAACGAGTGGTCGCCGAGGACACGCCCTCCCAGATGTGCTCAGCGCGCTGCGACAGGCAATACACGGCGCCACGAGGCGTCTGCAAAACCTTGCCGGCACCGCAGATGAGCTGCCGGGTGACCAGGAACGGGATCAGGACGTCAGCCATCCGGCTGAACTCGCCGTGCCGGGCGACGAGGAAGTTCTCATGACACCCGTAGGAGTTGCCGGCCGAATCGGTGTTGTTCTTGAACAGGTAGATGTCTCCGGCGATGCCTTCGTCGTTGAGCCGCTTCTCGGCATCGATCAGCAGACCCTCCAGGATCCGCTCGCCGGCCTTGTCGTGCGTGACCAGCGAGGTGAGCGAATCGCATTCCGGCGTCGCGTACTCCGGGTGGCTGCCCACGTCGAGGTACAACCGGGCGCCGTTGCGCAGGAACACGTTCGACGAACGCCCCCACGACACCACCCGGCGGAACAGGTAGCGGGCCACCTCGTCCGGGGACAGCCGTCGTTGGCCGCGATAGGTACAGGTAACTCCGTACTCGGTCTCAAGGCCAAAGATGCGCCGGTCCATGACCAGACATTAGCCGTCCGAACTGCCTTTCGACCGCTGGCGGCACCCCGAGATCACGAGTCTTTTCTGGCACGCATCGTCGCCGTGTGGTCGCGGCATGCATTGAGCTGCGGCAACAGATCGGACGCCGCCGCGTCGGCCAGGCTGGGCGCGGCCGCGTCGCGGGCCGACAGGACGGGCTCGCCGTCGACCGGCCACTCGATGCCCAGGTCCGGGTCGAGCGGGTGCACCGACCACTCGTGCCCCGGGTTGTACGCCGTACTGACCAGGTAGCACAAGGTCGCGTCATCGCTGAGCGCACAGAACCCGTGGCCGAGCCCCTCACAGACGTAGAGC
>JAVEET010000211.1 GCA_030840295.1 Pseudonocardiales bacterium | reverse complement strand
TCCGAGCGCCCCGCCGCAGGGCAGCAACCGGTAGTTGTCCAGCAGCCAGGGCAGCGCCGCGTAGGACACCTTGACCACGTCGAACTCACCGCGCTCCGCGGCATGGTTGGTGACGTCGACATCGGCGAAGGTCACCTCCGGGACGGGCGCGCCTTCGAGCCGGCCGTGCGTCCACGCGTGGAAGACGAATGTGTCGTTCGGACACGGAGAGAAGGCCAGCGACAACGAAGGGGTCATCCGGAAGCTCCCATGGTGGTGATCGGTAGTGGGCTCGCCAGTAGGCGGTCGAAGGCACCGGTGAGGGCAGCGAGGGCCTCGGCGATCCGCCATTCATTGCGATTGCGCGGACCCACCTGATTCGAGATCGTCCTTATCTCGACAAAGGGAACCCCGAACCTGGAGGCGGCCCGGTACACGCCCACACCTTCCATGGCCTCGGCCACGGCGTCCGGATGCGCAGCGCGAAGTTCATCAGCGCGGGCCTGGGTGCCCGTCACCGTGGAGACCGTCAGGACCGAGCCGGTGATGGCCCCGGTGCGGTGAGCCACCACCTCAACCAGGTGCTGGTCGAGCTCGAACCGGACGGGCCCCCAGCCGAGTTCGGCCATCGAGCTGAAACCGGTCTCGGTCTGGGCGCCCAGATCTGCATGCACGACTGCGTGCGCCACGGTGACCGAGCTCAGGCCGGCAGCCGGGAAGCCGCCGGCGACACCACTGCACACCACCAGGTCGTATCCAGCGCGCAGCGCGCAGCAGGTGGCGACGGTAGACGCAGCCAGGCCGACCTCGCCGGCAACCACGTCGACCATTCCGGCCGCGGTGATCGCCCTGTGTACCTCGATGCCGTCGACCATTCCAATGGCCGCCTGCCGCCCGCTCACGACAGCGTCCCGCTCGGCCGCGGCCGCGGTGATCACCAGGATTCGGGTCATGGCTGTCGGGTCTACTGGCCTAGTGTTACCCGGACCAGCCAGGTGGTGAGCTGGTTGGTCGGCCGCACCGACGTGACCCGCACCAGGTATGCGCCGTCGGCCTGCGGTACCTGCAATCGGGCGCTGAGGTTCTGGACGGGCTTGGCGGTTCCGGCGCCGGGAATGCTGGTCGAGGCACCCGAGCTGTCCTGCGTGTAGGCCGTGGCGATCCAGCCGGCGTTGGCCAGGTCCCGGGACACATCCAGCAACAGCGTCGACCCGGGCCGCACGGTGATGTCGACGACCTTGTGGGGGTCGTCGGTGCAGCTCTTGTCGAGAACACAAGGCGCTTGGGCCGACACTGCTTTCGCGGTCGACCCACTGAACACCGTAATCGACGGCTGCGGCTTGCTGCAGGCGGTGAGTAGCACGCCGGCCGCGATCAGCCCGAGGGTGGCGGCCAGCCCACGCGCTGTCGGACGCGCGGAGCGCACCCGACGTCCCGCGGAGCGTGCTGGCGCGACGGTGCGGTCGGTCGAGAAGGTCACGTCCCGAGATTACCGGGGTGGGCGTCGCGCTCCAGCCGCGCCGCCCGTTTGTGGTGCGCGGCACGCACCGCCCGTTCGCGCAGCGCCATGGAGACCGCCACCGTCACCGTGAACACCGCGGCGACGATGAACCCGAGCTGGCCGTTCTTGGTCGGCAGCAGGATCGCAATCGTGGCGCCGAGCACCCAGGACAGCTGCAGGAAGGTCTCCGAGCGCCCGAACGCCGAGGAGCGCAGTGACTCCGCCACATCACGCTGGATCAATGCGTCCAATGACAACTTGGCCAATGCGTTGCTGATGGCCGAGAACAGCGCCGCCACGATGGCCAATGGCAGCGAGAAGAACAGCGCGGTAACCAAGCAAGCGACGCCGGCAACCGCGTTACAGGTCAAGATGATCAGGTCGGGTCGCGCCAGCTTGAGCCTGGTCCCGATCCCGGTGCCCAGGAAGTTGCCCGCGCCCATCGCGCCGCCCATGGCCCCCAGGCTGGCCACCGCCTGCCAGCCGTGCGAGGTCGACTCGATGTAGAACGCCAGGAACAGCGTGATGAAACCCGACAGCCACCGCAAGGTGCATTCACCTTGCATCGCCAGGACAACCGTTTGGCTGAAGCCGCGACTGGCCCAGCCCAGCAACCGCTGAGCCGGGTTGAACCGGCCAACGTCGGCCTGGTCCCGCTTCGAGCCGCCCCGTCGCGACCGGCCCCGCCTGGACGCCGATGACCTTGCCTGGCCTGACCGGAGCGGATCGGCCGGGTCATCAGGACGCACCGCATCAGGCGGCAGCGCGTCGACGATCTTGGGTAGCCGGAACGAGTAGAAGGCGGTGGCGGCGAACGCGGCCGCGGTGATCCATAGGCCGAAGGGGTAGGAGCCGGTGAGCTTGATGGCCGCCCCGACGACGCCGCCACCGAGCACGGCGGCCGCGAGCCCGAAGATACTCAGCCGGGCGTTGGCCTCGACCAAGGTCAGATTGGACGGCACCAACCGGGGAGCGGCCGTCGACCGGATGACCGCGTAGGCCTTGGACAGCACCAAGGAGCCGAGAGCGGCCGGGAACAGCACATAGAGATCGGTGAAATTCTGGGCCATGACGACGGCCAGCACCGCCCGTCCGATGGCGGTACCCGCCATGACCCAGCGGCGTCCGTGCTGTACGCGATCGAGGGCCGGTCCGATGATCGGGGCGACGAGGGCGAACGGAGCCATGGTCATCAACAGGTACAGCAGGACATTGCCGCGCTGGGCCTCGGAGGGGGCGGAGAAGAAGACCGTGCCCGCGAGCGCGACCGTGACCATGGCGTCCGCGGCATAGGACATGACCTGGTTCCAGATCAGCGCGGTCAGGCCCGATTCCCGGGCGCCGTCGGCCTGACTGGCCGCGATCACCTTGTGCGCCAGCAGCTTGGACAGGTAGCGGCCCCGGGCCATCACGGCCCTCGTCACCGTCACGTCGCCGGTTCCGGACGGTCGTACCGAGGCGGCCCGGGGTTGACGGGTACCTAGCGGTTCTCTCGGACTGCCCGGAGGCCGGTGGGGGGACGGTGCAGCCGGATCCGCGGACCGGCTTTCCGGTGGCTGCCCCTGGTGATAGGTGGGCGGAGAGAAACCGTCGGGACCCACGCTCCCGGATTCCCAGTCGGTTCCCATGTGACCATCCTGCCCCAAAGGGCCGACGTTCGAGGGGCGGCATCGAGCAGACACCGGCCGATGGCCCACAATGGGAGTGTGAGCGCCTTAACTCAAGCCTTCCCGCAGACCAACTCGGGCCCGGAGCTCGCTCCAGGGGTCGAGTTGGACGCGGAGTCCGCCGCGGCCGTCGACCTGGCGCGGGCCGCGGCCGTGGAGAACGCAACCGAGACGGCGATCGGCGAGTCCAGCGGAGTCGGTGAGCATCTCGGAGTGCGCGCCGAGGGGGAGCGGCTGGTAACGCACGCCTTTGCGGCGACGCTGCGCGGTTATGTCGGCTGGTTCTGGGCGGTCACGCTGAGCAGGGCGCCCGGCTTAGAGCCCACTGTGGCCGAGGTCGTGCTGCTTCCCGGCGACAGTGCGCTACTGGCGCCGGCCTGGGTGCCGTGGAGCGAGCGGCTCCAACCGGGTGACCTCAGCCCCGGCGATGTGCTGCCGACCGCATTGAGCGACCCGCGACTGGTGCCGGCCTATGTGCTGTCCGACGATCCGCAGGTCGAGGAAGTCGCCTTGGAGCTGGGCTTCGGCCGGGTGCGGGTGCTGTCTCGATTCGGACGGCTCGACGCCGCCGAGCGCTGGTACGCCGGCCTGGGTGGCCCGGACACGCCGATGGCGAAGCAGGCCCCGGCGAACTGCGGCACCTGCGGCTTCTTCCTGCCGTTGGCCGGTTCGCTGGCCGGTGGTTTCGGAGTGTGCGCAAATGAAGTGACCGAGACCGATGGCCGGGTTGTCTCGGTCGAACATGGCTGTGGAGCGCACTCTGAGGCAGTCATCGAGGTCCTTTCCGAAGAACCCGGCGCCGTCTTCGACGACGACCAGATCGACGTGCTGTCTCCAGCCGAGTCAGACGGTGAACTCGCCGAACCAGCTGCGGATCTCGGCGAGCAGCTGATGGTCGAGGTCGAGGCTCCGTCCGTCGATGCTGGCGACCCCGACGATGCCGGAGCTGTTGAGGCTGAGGACCAGCCGTCCGGTCAGCAGGTCCCCGACAGTGACGATGCCGAGGCGGACCGGCCAGCCACGATCCAGGGCAGCGTCGAGCAGCCGCCGTCGGGTGACACCGGGCAGGATGTCCTCGGATAAGGCTGGTGTGGCGAGTCGGCCGCTGCCCTCGATCACCGCGATATTGCTGCGGCTGGATTCGGCGATGATGGCCGACCGACCCTTTCCGTTGACGAACAAAGGGAGTTCGACTTTTCCTGCCCTGCTCGGCTCGAGTTCGGACAGGTACCGCCGGTCATTCCACTTGTGACGCCAACTGCCGGTGCGTCCGGTCCGGGTGTGCAGCGCCAGTCCGTCCGGGGCCGGCGTGCTCGGCGATACGGTGATCTCGATCGGATCATCGCCTGGCCGAACGACCACCCGGACGCGCCCCGGGCCGACGGACACCGCGGCCGCCGTTAGGCGATGGCCCAGATCGGCTGGTAGCCGGCTGCCGTACACCTCGCCGACCGAGGCTTCGAGACGGCTCAGGTGATCGGCGAGGCCGATGATCGTGCCGTCGACTGCGAGCATGGTGTCGAAGATTCCCGCGCCGAGGTCCACGCGATCCGGGGCGCCGGGCACGTCGAGGTCGAGCTGGACGCCGCCCAGGGCGAGCAGTGGCGCCGCTTTGATCAGGCATTCCCGCCATTCGACGACCGGGACGGAGTCGGCGGTGATCCCGCCGCCGACGCCCAACTCGAAGCGATGTCCAGTCGGGTCGTCGGGCCGCCGGCCCACCGGAGCAGCGAATTCGAAAGTCCGGATGGCGACGTTCAGGGTGCTGCTGTCGTTGGCCGCGAGATAGCCCAGCGCCCCGGTGAAGACGCCACGGGGCGCCGTTTCCAGTTCGTCGATCAAGGCCAGGGCGCGGATCTTCGGGGCGCCGGTCACCGAGCCCGGCGGAAACGCAGCCTCGAACAGTGCCCGGTCGGGTGCCGTTCGAGCTACCTCGGGCCGGAGCCGCCCGGTCACCTCGCTGACCAGGTGCCAGACACCCGGTGCCGGCCGGACGGCGAGCAGCTCCGGAGTGTGGACAGAGCCGGGCCGGCAGACCCGGGCCAGGTCATTGCGCATCAGGTCGGTGATCATGATGTTTTCGGCACGGTCCTTGCTGGAGTGCCGCAGCTCCACCGCATCCGGGTCGTCATCGAGGCGGTCACCGGCTACCCGGCGCCGCCGGGTGCCTTTGATGGGTGCGGTGCGGACGGAGTCGCCATCGCGTCGTAGGAACAATTCGGGGGAGAAGCTGACCACCGTCCGGGCGGGTGTCCGCAGATAGGCCGCATAGTCCGGTCGCAGCCGCGATACCCCCGAGGTGAACAGCTCCAGCGGCGAACCGTCCAACCGACCGCCGAAACGAGCGCAGATGTTGACCTGGAAGAGCTCGCCCGCCCGGATCGCGGAGATCGCGTGTTCGACGGCCGCCAGGTGGACCTGCTCGTCGGTCCGGGTGAGCTGCGCGAAGTGCAGCGCGGCGCCGGTGGTCTGCGGCCGGCTGGCCGCGGCTTGGACGGCAATGGCCAGTGCAGACAGGTCGAGGTCCGCCGAGACGGTCTCGAGCCACCAGCACCCCGCGTCGTCCTCGCGCAGCACGGTGTCGAACCATCCCCACCACGAGGTGGTCTGGTCGTAACCCTGCCAGCCGAACCAGCCGCCGCCGACCGCGCCCGCTGGTCCGCTGGTGCGCACGGGCACCGGGATCTCGCCATCGCGGACCTGTCGGCTGGGGCCCCACGCGATCAGGGACCGTCCGGCGGCCCAGTTGCCGGTGAGGCACACCAGCGTCTCCGTATCGAGTCCCGGGCAGCCGGCCACCGCGCGGGCCAGTGGACCGGCCGAGCGGGAGACCTCAAGTGCCAGAACGCGGATCTCAGCCAAGCCGGCCTTCGCCGGAATGTTTGCGGATCAACGGCAAAGCGGTCGCACCAAGCAGCCAGCCGGCCAGGCTGGTCCAGAGCCAGACCCGATGGTCATGCTCGCCGAGCCAATTCCAGAACGGCAGCAGGACGAGAAAGGCAAGGAAGAACAGCCCGGTTCCGACCAGGATGACCTTGCGGGCATCGACGGTGAGCAGGTGCACAGCCGCGCCGTCGACGTTCGGCGCGTTCGCGGCCTTCGCTGGCCTGTCCGCTTCACCCCGGGCAGCCGGCGCGCTAGTCTCTGCGCGGCCCGCGGCGAAGGTGCCGTCGTCCGGATGCCCTCCGGTGGTCGAACTGTTGCTCACAGTTCGGCAGGCTACCC
>JAVEET010000204.1 GCA_030840295.1 Pseudonocardiales bacterium | reverse complement strand
CTCGTCAGGTCGGGGGTGACTACCGCACGGGGAGTGTGGCCATATGCACCGGGGCTGATCCGGTAGCCTCGCCGGTCCTGCTTCAACACCTGCGCGTTTACCTTCGCCAGCGCGGCCTTGCTCAGCTTGGTGAAGCTCGTCAGGTTCAGCACCTCCTGGCTCGCTCCGCCGGCCGCGCCAACCCGGATGCTGCCTACCCTCGGCGCGTAGTACTTGAGCTGGTGGCCACCTGCGGGATCCAGCGGCGCCCACTCGTCGATCACCAGCACATCGTTGTAAGAGTGGCCCGCTACCCGCAAGCGCAGGCCGGTCTGGGAAACCTTGCCGCAGTCCCGGAAGTCAACAGACGGTGCGACCCCTTGCAGGTATGCGGGAGTGTTCACCGCCGGGTGAGCGCGCATGCTCACTCCGGCCCGCGCGTGGTCGATGCCCGAGATCCACGTGCTCGGAGCACCCGCCAGCGCTCCGTCCTCATACTCCTCGGGGTACTCGCCAACGTTCCAGACGGTGCCCCGTTCATCTTGTGCCTCGAAGGCCAACTCGGATTCCTGCAGCAGCCCATCTTGGTAGTCCCGGTCAAACAAGACCAGTGTCCGGACACCGTCGAGCACCTTGGTCACGCTGGACACGGTGGTCACTATCTTGTGGGCATGCAGTGTGCCGTCATCAGCTAGCACAGTTCCCGACATCACAATGTTCCTCCCCGGCACGAGCGGAAAGAACCGATTGTCAATTCTCGGGCGGCGGGGAAAGCTCGCAGGGTTGAATCGCAGCAGCGCGCGACAGTCCTGGTGAGCAGCCGTGCGTGCCGCTCGCGATGCCGATGCCGATGCCGATGCCGATGCCGATACTGCCCCGCCCTCAGTGGGTACGGCAACGAGAGTGCCCAACAACAGCGCCAGTACCGCCGGACAACGGACCGCGGACCTGCGGATGGTGCGGAGACCGGACATGAGCTGTCCTTTCAGGGGTAACTCGGCTCAGGATGGCTAGGCAGACCGTGCTCGGTCACGACGACGTTGCCCGAACAGCAGATAGAGGGAGGGCACCACGAACAGGTTGAGCAGGGTCGAGGTGAACAGGCCTCCCAGAATGACGATGGCAAGGGGGTATTCAATTTCGTGTCCCGGCCGGTCACCGAGAATCACCAGCGGCACCACAGCCAGCCCGGTCGCCAGTGACGTCATGAGAATGGGAGACAACCGCTCCTTCGCACCCCGCAGGACGAGCTGCGGCCCGAACTTCTCTCCCTCGTGCTTCTCAAGATGCTGGCAGTGGTTGATCAGCAGGATGCCGTTGCGGGCAGATATCCCGAAGACGGTGAAGAAGCCGACGAGAGAGCCGAGCGAGATGACGCCGCCGCCGATTCGGGCAGCGAGCACACCCCCGACCAACGCCATGGGAAGGGTGAACAGAATCAGCAAGGCCAGCCGCCAGCTGCCGAACGATGCTTGCAACAGCAGCAGAATCGCCAAGCCCGCCAGCACGGCGTTACGCCACAGGGTGGCTTGGGCGTCCTGCCGCGCCTTGTACTCACCGATCAGCTCTGCGTGGTAACCGCGTTCGAACGTCTGCTCAGACAGTACGTCCCTGATGTCAGCCGCTACCGATCCGAGGTCGCGGCCCCGCACGGCGGCTGCGACGTCGATGCGCCGTGAGTCGTTCTCGCGTTCGATCACGTTGGGGACCGGCTGGATGCTCACTCGCGCGACGTCCGCGAGCCGGACCACCGTCCCGGATGGTGTGTCGATAGGTAACTGGCTGATGGCCGAGACGTTGCCGCGGGTCTGGGAGGTGCTCCACACGACGGTGTCGTACGCCTTTCCTTCACGGAAGATGTCCCCCACCTCCTCGCCCGCCACCAGGGTCGAGGCGGCGCGGCGCACGTCACCGGGTTTGAGTCCGTACTTCGCGGCCTTCGCGAGGTCGACCTCGACCTCTATCTGCGGCTCGTCGACCTGAAGGTCCATGTGGGCATCACGGATTCCGCTGATGCCTGCGATCTGGTGCAGGATCTGCTGACCCTTTTCGCGAATGACTTTCAGGTCCTGGCCGTAAATACGGATGACGAGCGGCTCCTTCGAGCCGGTGAGTACCTCCTCGATACGTTCGTTGAGGTAGGTCAGCGCGTCACTGTACAGACCGGGGTAACGGCTGATCACGTCTTGAATCGCGGCCAGGGTCTTGTCGTAGTCGGCGTGCGGATCGATGCTGACCCAGTTCTCGCCGAAGTTGACCCCGGCCACCTCTTCGCCCAGGAAGGCCTGTCCGATGTGCGATCCGAACGTTCGAACGCCCGGGATGGCCCGAAGGTCCTTGCTGACCAGTGTGGTCAGGCGCGCTTCCTCGGCAACGGACGTTCCGGGTGCAGAGATCCAGTGCATCAGGAAGTCCCGCTCCTTGAAGGTGGGAAACAAGGACTGCCCAAGGCTCGGTATCACCAGGACTGCCGCGATGACCAGCGCGACCCCAGCGGCGTACGTTCGGCGCGGACGCTTGATGATGCGCGACAACGCAGCCGTGTAACCGCGCTGCAGTCCGCCGACCAGCGGAGACACCCTGCGCTGGAGCGGGGCCCTACGCAACATGATCAATGCGAGCGCCGGGGTAACCGTGAGCGCGACAACCATCGAGGCGATGATGGCCAGGGTGTAGGAGAGGGCCAGTGGCCGGAAGAAGGAACCGGTCAGCCCGGGTAGCAGAAACACCGGTACGGCCGCGGCGACGATGATCAACGTTGCGTAGACGATGGGGTTTCGGACCTCGAGCGAGGCCTCCAGGATGATCGACGCAGTTGACTTTCCACTGCCTTCGCGGCGATGTTGACGCAGCCGGCGCAGGATGTTCTCGACGTCGATGATCGCGTCATCGACGACCGCCCCCAGGGCTATCACGAAGCCGGCAAGGGTCATCGTGTTCACTGTCGCACCACGCAGGTACAGCACGAGCATCGCAGCCATGAGGGACAACGGGATCGTCAACAGGCTGATCAGCGCTACTCGCCACTCGAACAGGAACGCCGCGAGAATGATGACCACGAGCAGGAAGCCGAGGATCAGTGCTTGGGTGAGATTGTGGATCGAGGTCTTGATGAAGTTGTCCTGCCGGAAGATCGTGGTGTCGAAGGTGATGTCCGATAGCCCCGGCTGCAGCGAATGGATCGCCTCGTCGACGCCCCTACTGACGGCGAGCGTGTTACCCCACGGCAGCTTTTCCACGACCAGCAACAAGCCAGGACCGTCGTTGATGATCGCGTCGCCGGCCAGCGGCTGATGCTCCTCGACGACGGTGGCCACCTGACTCAGCGGCACCCGGGTGCCGGTCCTGCTCTGCACGGTGATCCGCGCCATGTCGGCCGGGGCGGCGATCGGTAGCACGTGCCGGATGCCGATCCGTTGGTTGACGGTCTCGATAGCGCCGCCGGTACCGATGATGGAGCCGCTGGAGAATCGCAGGAGCCCGGAGTCCACCGAGTCGGCGGTGGTCTCCATGACGCTGTCCAGCGCGACCTGATGAGCGAGCATCTTCGCGGGGTCCACCTGAACCGTCATCATCTGCAGTCGTTCGCCCCAGATGGCCACGTTGGCCACTCCGGGAACACGCAGCAAGCGGGCGCGAACAGTCCAGTACGCGATCATCGACATTTCGGTAAGGGAATGCGCGTCCGAACTCATCCCGATCTGTACCACCCGGCTCGTGGCCGACACCGGTGGCAGCATGACCGGCGGCGCAGCCCAGGTCGGCAGGCTCGGCGTGGCGACAGCGAGCCGCTCCTGCACCAACTGTCGGGCGTGCAGCAGGTTGGTGCCCTGCTTGAAGATCAGCTGGATCGAGGACAGCTGCGGAACGGACTTCGACCGGAGATCATCCAGATCGGCCACGCCGTTGAGGGCCTGTTCCAGGGGAACGGTCACCAGTGATTCCACATCGGCCGTCGACAGGCCGTTGCACATCGTCTGGATTTGTACCTGCGGCGGCGCGAATTCCGGAAACACGTCCACCCGCATGTTGTTCAGCTGCGCGGCTCCGATGCCCATCATCACAACCGCCGCGAAAGCCACCAGGTAGGGCAGCCGGAGGCTCGAGGAGACGATCCAACGCATCAGCGTCGGTCGACTGGGCGTGCTCATTCTCCGGGAACCCCGTCTTCAGCGCCCCGCAGCTCCGCCACGCCGACATTGGCCACGGCGGTCCCCGCCGTCGGGCCGGAATGCAGGACGGCGACGTTCCCGGTTACCCGGCTGATGGTCACTTGCTGCCGCTGGAACGTCAGCGGCGCGGTTCGCACGTATACCCACGTCGCGCCGTCCTGGTCGTAGAGCACGGCGCCCAATGCAACGGCGAGTTGCTTGCCGGATGGCAGCGTTCGCACGGTGTCGGTCGTGAGCCCGATCCGCGCCGCTGCGTCCTCGGTCAACTGGATCTTGTGCAACTGGTCCGACCCGTCGATGGCAGTAACCGTCGCCGGTTCTTCGCCTGGGGAGTCGGAACTCGCGGTACCGGAAGTGCAGCCCGCTACGCTAATTCCGGCAACTAGAAGTACCGCAGCAAACCAGCGATTTCGCTGAGACATGTCAGCCTCTCTTTCCACACGGCTCTGACTCAGACTGGCGTCGGGGTGGAGTTCTTTGCGGTACTGGAACGTTCGTGGAACCGCCGAGCGCGGCGGTGCGGGTGGACTCGGCGGACGGGATGCTCTGCTGGGCCGCCAAGAAAGCGGAGGCAGAGCGCGGGCAGGACGAACAGGCTCCACACCGTGGCGGAAACCAGGCCCCCAAGGACGACGACGGCAAGGGGTTGGAGGACCTCGGTTCCGCCGACGACTCCCGAGACCGCCATCGGCAACATCGCTGCGGCAGCCAGCAATGCGGTGAGCACAATCGGCGCGACCTGCGCGCGGGTTGCGGCCGAGATACGCTCGTCGAGCGAAGCCGTGCGCGGATCC
The DNA here is from genome assembly GCA_030840295.1 of Pseudonocardiales bacterium. Lineage (GTDB taxonomy): Bacteria > Actinomycetota > Actinomycetes > Mycobacteriales > Jatrophihabitantaceae > Jatrophihabitans_A. The sequence goes on along the minus strand of JAVEET010000204.1, from coordinate 8,389 downwards.
GCTCCGGCGAGTTGGTCGCTGCGGATGAGCAGAATGCCGTTGCGCAAAACGATCCCCAGGACCGTCAGGATGCCGAGCATTACCGGCAGCGATCTGATACCGCCGAGGAACAAGGCTGCGACCGCGCCGCCGCTCACACCAAGCGGGATCGTCACGAAGAGCAGACCCGCCAGCCGCCAGCTACCGAATACCGACTGCAGCAGCAGCAGTATCGCAATGGCGACTGCCAGTGCCACGCCTGCTACCCGCCAGTGTTCGGCCCGATACTGGGTGGTGCCACTGAGAACCTCGGCATGGAATTCAAGGGGCATCGGCAGGCTCGCGAGCCGCGTCTTGACCTCATTCATGACCGAGTTGACGCTGCGGCCGCTGACAGCAGCGGTGACATCGAGACTGCGGGAGATGTTGTCGTGGCGGATGACGGTCGGGGCGGCCTCGATCCGCACATCGGCGACATCGCCAAGGCGCACATGGCCGCCGCTTGGCGCGTCGAGGAGCAGGTCGGTGACGTCGGTTGGCAGCCGTCGCGAGGCTGGCACGCCCCACACGACGACGTCGAAGATTTTCTGATCTTCATAGAGGCTGCCGACCGGCAGACCCGCGAACAAGGTGGCCGAGGCCCGCCGGACGTCGCCAGGCGTGATCCCGTACCGCTGCGCCGCGGCCAATTTGACCTGGATCTGGACCGATGGCTCGACTGGCTGCGCCTGCACAGTGGGCCGAACGACGCCGCGCACACTCGACAGCAGGTTCTGCACATCGGCGGCCTTGGCGGCAAGCTCCTTGAGATCATGTCCGTAGACGCGCACCACGAGCGGGTCGTGCACGCCGGTGTCGGCCGCTGCCATCCGGTCAGCTGGGTAGGTAGATACCTCCCCACGCATGCCCGGGTAGCGGCCGACGACGTCCTTGACGTCGCCGACGGTGCGTGCGTAGTTCGCCCCGCCGTCAAGGCTCACCCATAGTTCGGCCGAGTTGACGTTCACCGGCTGGTCGGCCATCAGGGCCCGGCCGGCGTGCGAGCCGACGTTGCGTACGCCTGGCACTGCCCGCAGGTCGCGGGTGACCGATGCCGTGATGCGGGCCATCTCCGGCAGCGACGTCCCGGGCGCCGCGTGCCAGTGAATGCTCAGATTCCGATCCTGCATCGTGGGCAGCGTGGCGTGCTTGCTGCCCAGCTGCGGAAGTACCGCGAGCACGGCAAGAATCAGCACCGCCACGGTGCCGTACAGCGCTCTGGGCTGTCGGTAGTACCGGCTGATGAACCGGTCAAAGCCGCGCTCGGTCAACCGCGCCAGCGGGCTGGCCTGCTGATCGGCAGGTTGACGGCGGAGCAGCAGGGATCCGAGGGCCGGCCGGACCACGAGCGCCACCACCGTCGCAACAACGACCGACACGACGTAGGACGCGACCACCGATCGGGCGAAGGACCCCGCGACGCCCCCGAGCGCCAGGGCAGGTAGCGGCAGAAGCACCAGGGTCAGCGTCGCGTACACCAACGGAGCGCGCATGGAGTGGGATGCTCCGACCGCATCAGCGATGACGACTGCGACCGCGGCCGTCAGCCCGGCCAGCACCATGACGTTGAATGTCACGCCGAGCAGGTAGAGAACGTACGCGGCCGAAACGAGGGAAAACACCAGAGTGACCAGGCTGATCAGTGCCAGCCGCCAGGAAAACAGGTACAGCCCGAGCAGGATGGCGACCAGGATCAATCCGAGCGCGCCCCGCACGGCGAGGTTGTGCAGCGCGGTGTCGATGAACGTCGCGGGCCGATAGACCGTCGTGTCAATGGTGACGCCCGATAAGCCCGGTTTCATGTCCGTCAGGGCTTCCTCGACGGCCTTCGTAACCTCCCGCGTGTTAGCTCCAGGAAACTTCTGGATGACGAGCATCAGTCCAGGGTCATTGCCGAGCACCGCATCCCCGATGAGCGGCTGGTGGTCCTCGACCACCTTGGCCACCTGGCCGAGCCGCAAGGTCCGTCCTGCGACGTCCTCGACGGTGACCGCTGACAGACCGGCGGCGGTGGTGATCGGCGTGACGTGCTGGATTCCGAACCGTTGGCTAGGCGTATCAACGAATCCGCCGGTACCCGGCGTGGAAGCCTCCACGAAGGTCAGCGGTGAAACCCAAAGCGCGTTGCCGGTCGTGTTGATTACCTGACTCAACGTGACGCCGAGGGTACGCAATTTCTCCGGATCGACCTGGACCTGCAATTGACGGTCTCGCTGTCCCCAAATGGCCACGTTCGCCACGCCGGGCAAACCTTCCAATCGCGGCTTGATCTTCCACCGCGCCAGTATCGACAGGTCGATGAGTGACAGATCCTTCGCACCCAGCGCCACCATGAGGACCCGTCCCGCTGATGCCGTGGGCTGGATCATGACCGGGGGGGTGCCCACCTGTGGCAGTGCATGTGCCTGCGTCAAGTGCTCCTGAACCATCTGCCGTGCCTGCAGGACCTTGGTGCCTGGCTCGAAGATCATGTCGATCGTGGAAAGGCCTGGCACCGACTCGGACCGGATCTGCTCCAGCCACGGGACACCGTTGAGCAGGTCCTGTTCCAGCGGCACGGTGATCAGCTGTTCAACCTCTGCCGCCGACAAGCCCAAGGCCTCGGCCTGAACCTGTACCAGCGGGGGCGCGAACTCAGGAAACTCGTCCACCGATGCTTTGCTGAGTTGCGCGATCCCCAGTCCCAGCAAGATCACCGTGGCTCCGATGACCAGGACCCGGAACTTCACGCTCAAGGAAGTGATTGCGTTGATCATCGGCTACACCGACCCCCGGACATCACGCCCAGCGACGGCCCAGGCCCTGACCGGAACGCTAGCCTCGGGCGAAATATTTGGCGTCCATCGTGGGCACCGAACTGACATCCTCCTCAAGGGGGAGGACGACACCTCCGATGGAAGGAGGTTGCCGGCAACCGGAGAACTTCCCGGCCACGCAATAGATCTAGCATCGAACCCGATAGATCTCATGGCCCTTCGGGGCTAGCATGTGGACAACGTGCGAGCGGGGGCGGCATGGCTGCAATTGCGAGGTCCGCGTTAGACCGGACCTGGACAGTCGAAGGCGTCGCATCGGCCAGGACCTTGTTGTCCGGTAGTAGCCCTAATCTGCTGGTTACAGACGTCCTGTTGGCGTTGCTCATGACGATTGTTGCGCTCGTGAGCGTCATGCTCGCGCGGGCTCCCGCCGAATTTCCGTCTGCTGTTCTGCCATGTGTGGCAGCCCTATGCCTTGCCGCGCGGCGGATCAGCCCGATGACCGTGCTGGTGATCTGCGCCGGTTGCTTGTGCCTCTACGAATCGCTGGGCCACCCGCACCCCCAGCCGGCGTTGCCGGTCGCGGTGCTCATCGCGCTGTACACGGTTGCTTCGGGAAGTCGCGCTCCCATTTCCGCGGTCGCCTCAGGTGCCCTTCTGGCGAGTGCCTTCGGCTCGTCGATCATCCGAGCCGGCTGGCCCCTCGACAACTTCGACGACCAGCTTTTCGCATACGCCCTGTCCGTAGGTGCCGCCACCGCGCTCGGGTACGCCGTTCAACTGAGCCGGGCCCGGACCCAACTGATGGAGGAACAGGCGGAACTGCTGGCCACGAGGCACGCTGCTCACGAGCAGCAGGCCCTGCAGCAGGAGCAAGCGCGGATCGCTCGGGAACTGCATGACGTGGTTGCGCACCAGGTCAGCGTCATCACGGCGCTTGCGGCCGGAGCGGAGCGGATATTCGACACCGAGCCGGAAACCGCCCGGCAGGCGCTCAACTCCATCGAGATCGCGGGCCGCGAGGCGATGACGGAGATGCGCCGGCTGTTACGGATCGTGCGGTCGGCTATCGATGATGTTGGATTGGTCCCGCAGCCGTGCCTCGAGCAACTCCCCGGTCTGGTAGCGCAGACCGAACGGGCGGGTCTGCGAGTGCAGTTGTCGGTGTCCGGAGAAGCCCGATCGCTACCGGCCGGGCTGGAGGTGTGCGCCTATCGGATCGTGCAAGAGGCATTGACCAACACGTTAAAGCATGCCGGCCCATCCCGAGCGGACGTCCTGGTGCATTACCAGGCGGAGTCGCTGGAGTTGCAGATTTGCGATGACGGCCTGGGCATGGCGGGCAACTGCCACCCCGGACAAGGACTGATCGGTATGCGGGAAAGGGCGGCGCTGGTCGGCGGCTGGCTCATGGTGGGCGCCGGACCTTCGGGCGGTGTACAGGTACGCGCGCGGCTCCCCGTGGAGCCGGTACGGCCGTGACGATCAGGGTGCTCATCGCGGACGACCAGCCCCTCATGCGAGCGGCTTTGAGTATGTCGCTACGGGGCGAACCCGACATCGAGGTCGTCGGAGAAGCCGTCGACGGAGTCGAGGCGATCGAGTTGGCCACGGTCTTGAGTCCGGACGTGGTCGTCATGGATATCCGGATGCCCAGGCTCGACGGGGTGGCGGCAACCCGGCACCTGACCCAGTCGGGTCAGGCTGTCCCGCAGAAGGTGTTGATCATCACGACATTCGATCTCGACGAGTACGTGGTCGAGGCATTACGTGCCGGTGCCAGCGGGTTTCTGCTCAAGGACGCGACATCGGAAGAGTTGGCACGTGCGGTACGAGTGATAGCCGCCGGCGACGCATTGCTCGCACCCAGCGTTACGAGGCGACTGCTGGACAACTACGCACAACGGCTTCTGCCGCCGGCCCCGAACGGCGCTCGTGTTCCGGACACCATCACCAAGCGTGAGTTCGCGGTGCTGAGGCTCATCGTGCGAGGATTGTCGAACGCCGCTATCGGTGTTGAGCTGCATGTCGCCGAAAGCAGTGTCAAGACCCATGTCGGTCACCTGCTGGCAAAACTGGAACAACATGACCGCGTGCAGCTGGTCATTTACGCCTACGAAACCGGCCTGATCGTGCCAGCCGGAAAGCCGCCGGTGCGCGACTAGGTCGCGGGCACTCGCCGGGCGCGCAACCGGATCAACGTGACCACTGCGGCGAGCAGCACTGGCACCGCGATGACCACGGGCAGCGAACCGCCGGCGTTCAGTGTTCGACGTTCGGCAACCGAGACATGCACCGCGGGGCTCACGACCAGTGCGCCCGTACCCGAGGACGCGGTACCCGTTGGAAGCAACACAACGTACACGGCGAAGCTACCAGCGCTGACTGCCTGAACGTCCCAGCTCAAGGCAGTATCGGCCCCCGGACCGAGTGGCTGTACCACGATGCTTCGGCTCGAGGACCAGTCTTCCGGATCCACGTAGACATCGCTGGTCAAGCTCGCCACATTCAAGTGCGCGATGAGCCGCTCGGTCGACGTCTTGCCTTGGTTGACGATGTGCGGCTGGTAGGTGAAGTGCTCGCCGATCACGGTCTTCAGCTGGTCGGGCGCCGAGGTCAGCCGAATCCCATCGCTCGGTGCCGGCGAGGTCGCCGCTGCTGAGCCAGCGAGTGCGAGCGAGGTGAGGATCGCCAGAACCATCGTCGCCAGCGCGGTGCACGGTTTCATCCTTGGCTCACTCCCCCGGTCAGCCGAACGATTCGCGGACTGGCGATGAGCAATACCCCACCTGCCAAAACGGCGGTGAGCAGCGGGGCGGCGAGGTAGGACAGGTCTTGACTCCAGTTGTAGCCACGGACCAATACCGAGGAAACATAGTGAAGCGCTGAGCCCACCGGGTTGATCCGCACGAGCGCATCACCCACCCACGTCCGGGCCAGACCCGTGGGCAGCTGGGTCGGTGCGGTGAGGGCGACCAGGACGAGAAGGCTGACCGAGACACTGACCTTGTTCGAATTGGACAATGCACTGATCAGGGTGCCTACTGAAGCCAGTGCGGCAGCGAGCAAGGTGCCGACCAGCAGACCGAGCAACAGGGCCTCGCCGACAACTGACACTCCGCGACCGAGCGCCCAGATGTAGGGCACGCTCACTACCCAACACGCCAGCCACAGCGAGAGCGCCCCCGCCATCTTCCCTACCACGATGCCTCGCCGGGATACCGGCGTCAGGAGCAGGGTTTCTAACGTGCCACGCTCACGCTCCCCGCTGATCGTATCGGCGCTTACGATCAATGTGACCAGGACGCCGACTGCCATCGCCACTTGCAAGGCGAGGTTCACCGCCTCTCGCTGCTCGAGGAAGTTGAGCACCTGGTTCGTCGCGGCCAGGTAAGTGATACAGCTCAGCAGGATGCTGAAGGCGAAGGCCAGCATGGGACCGCGACCGCCGACCCATAGGTCGCGGCATTCTTGCTGGGCGATCACGACCCAGCCATGTCCGCGGCCGCGGACAGGTCTGTCTTCGGAATGCGGCGCCTGGATCAACTCGCTGACCGACGTCATCATGCACCTGTAGTTGTCATCTCGAGGAAGGCGTCGGTGAGGCGTGCGCCCTCGACCTCAAAAGAAAGCACCGGGACGTCCGCGTGCAATACCGCGATCAGCGCGGCGTTCAGGAGCGCGCCCGCAGGTCCGCCCGCGCCGTTCGAGGTGATCGTGAACAGGTCTGAACTATCGCCGGTCACGTCGATCGTGAGACCGTCGACCGTGGCCAGCGCCTGGTGGGCCCGGACGGCAAGTTCGGCCGGCACCCGCAGGTGGCCGGTCCGGCGGTGGGCCACCGCCCGGGTGACCTCCGAGACGGTGCCGGACGTGAGGACGCGCCCCTTGTCGAGAATCAACACCCGCGAGCAGACCTCCTCGACATCGGTAAGCGTGTGGGTGCTCAACACGATGGTGGCGCCTCGGCGCAGCGAGATATCACGCAGGATGGTCAGCACCTTGCGCTGCCCGGCCGGATCGAGCCCGAGCGTTGGTTCATCCAGGAACACCACGGCAGGGTCGTTGACCAACGCACGGGCGATGCCGAGGCGCTGCCGCATGCCGCGGCTCAAGGTCGCGATCCGCGATGAGCCTCGCTGATCCAGGTTTACCTCGATCAGCAGCCGGTCGGCCATCTGTTCAGCGGCTGGCCGGCTCAAGCCGAATAGCCGCGCGTGGAAGCACAGGTATTCCTTGGTGGTCTGTTGGCCGGGGTAGCCCGCGCTTTCGGGGAGAACCCCGATCCGGCGCCGTATTTCGGTAGGTCGGTTCGACCTCACACCAGCAACGGAGAAGTCCCCGCTGGTCGGCGAAAGCATCGTGGTGAGCAGCCGGATGGTGGTTGTCTTTCCTGCGCCATTAGGACCGAGCAGCCCCAGAATGTCGCCCTGACCGACAGTGAAGGTCAGTTCGTGCACGGCGGTATGCGCACCGAAGCGTTTCGTCAGACCCTGGGCCTCGAGAGCGACAGCTGTCATCGACATCGCACTTTCTCGTTCGGTCGCAAGCGTACGTCCCGTACCCGAAAGTGACCAGCAGGCAAATGCAGATCTCTCCCCTGCCAGTGCTGGTCTCAGCGTCCAGGGATCGGCCATCGGGGGGTTTGCCGTATTCGTCGTAATCGCTGCTCAGCACAAGACCCGATCGTGTAACGCTCGGCATCCCCAGCATGCCGAGTGTTACACGATCCGGTGCTGGTGAGTCGCTGACGTGGTTGCGCTTCGCGATCAGCGACTGGCCCGATCGCAACGCAACTACTATGCGCGGCCGATGAACCTGGTACGGGACAAGGGTGTCTGGCTCTATGACGAAGCCGGTCGCGGATACCTCGACGCGATCAACAACGTTGCGCACGTCGGACACGCCGAACCCAGGCTGACTGCCACAGTCAGCCGGCAACGGTCCCGCCTCAACACCAACACGCGTTTTATCTATGAGGGAATCGCCACCTACGCGCAGCGGCTCACTGCCACGCTGCCCGATTAACTGAACGTCGTCTTCCTCGTTGCACCGGCAGTGAGCGAACCGGTGTCCGAAGTCCGTCCGCTTTACGTGACCGTGAACTCCTGGTACATCCCGGCGAGATAATGGTTGGCCAGATTGCAGACCAACTCGTAACGGCCGGGTGCCAAGGTCACCGTGGTCCAGCCGACGGTGCCAGCGGTGATGCCGGCACCAGACCCGCTCGCGCAGCTGCCTGAGGCCTCGCCCAGACTTCCAGCCTCTGAGATTTTGCCGTCGGCGCCCGGGACTCGCTGCCCGGCGGACGCCCCGGATGCCAGGGGCATGATCACCAGTTCATGGGTACGCCAACCCATGTTCAACGCTGTGAGGCTGATCTTTCCTGCGGCCACGGTCGCGGGGGCAGCTCGCAGCATCATGTGCGAGCCGATCGGGGCGGTGCCACCCATCATGTGCGTCATGCCCATGTCGCCCAGTGTCACGTTCACCGTATGGCCAGGAAGCGACGCCGGAGCTGAACAGGTCAACCGCGAGTAGTGATAGCCCGACCCGGCGCCCATCATCCCGGAACTGGTCGAGTTCGTCGCCGGGCTAGGCCTCCCGCCCATCAT
>JAVEET010000176.1 GCA_030840295.1 Pseudonocardiales bacterium | reverse complement strand
CATCGCGCGAACCTCGAAGCCCGGGCCGAGGTCATCAGCGCCAGCACGCTGCCCGCCCCGCGCGCCGCCGCGGTCGCGCTGGGCGTTCCCCGCGGCGAGCCGGTGCATGAGGTCGTCCGGGTGCGATCCGCCGGCGGTCAGCCACTCGCGCTGGAACGCTCGTACTTCCCCGCCGGCATTTTCGGCGACCTGCTGGAACACGATCTCACCGGGTCGCTGTATTACCTGCTCACCAACTGCTACGAACAGCGACCGTTGACGGCAACCGAGTTCCTCGAACCTGTCAACCCGACCGAGACCGAGACCGAGCTACTCGGGCTGGAGCCGGGGATCGCGGTGATGCTCATCGAACGGACCGCCTTTACCGCCGCCGGCCTCGCGGTCGAGTACGCCCGTGACCTGTTTCGCCCCGATCGGGTACGGATCAGCGTGCACAGCGGTTGGGCTGCCGGTGCCGATTGAAGCTGCTGACGGTTATGCCCCGTTTGACCGCCGCAAGGTCGAACCGTTGCTCAAGCGAAATGAATGCGTAACTCCGATCGCACATTCGATCTAGACCGTAAGCGTCGATAGGGCTTAGCATCCCGGAACCAGACGTTTGCCCGCGTTCGCCAGAGCCGAGGAGCTCACGTGAGGAATGTTGCGTGAGAACAGCCGCCCCGCGTGAGCCCGCCCCGCGTGTGCTCGAAGAGGTCGCGTCCTTGGACCGGCCCGGACGCCGGATCGAGCCGTTGCCAGGCGGGCTCACCAATCACAACTACAAAGTTATGACCGATGACGGCTGGTTCGTGGCCCGCACCTCCTCCGAACACAGTGCCCTGCTCGCCATCGACCGAGACGCCGAGCATCGCAACTCGGTCGCGGCGGCCAGCACCGGAGTCGCACCCGAGGTGATCGACTATCAGCCGAGCCTCGGTGTGCTGGTCATCGCCTGGGTGCAGGGTCGGACCTGGTCGGCCGCCGATCTGCGCAATGAGAAGAACCTCCCCCGGATCGCTGCGGCCTGTCGCCGGTTGCACGCCGGCCCGCGCTTCGTCAACGACTTCGACATGTTCGCCGTTCAGCGCCGCTACCTGTCGATCGTGCAGCGGCGCGGCTTCCGACTGCCCGCGCGCTATCTGGAATTCATGCCAACCGTGGACGCGATCCGTACTGCAATGTTCGCGTCCGGCGCCGCGACAGTGCCGTGCCACAACGACCTGCTTGCCGAGAACATCATCGATTCCGGCAGCAAACTGTGGCTGATCGACTACGAATACGCGGGTAACAACGACCCCTGCTTCGAGCTCGGCAATATCGCCAGCGAATCGAACCTCGGGGTGGACCAGCTCGCCGAACTGGTTTCCCTCTATTTCGGTGGGCCCTCCCCTACGGAGTTCGCCCGGGCCCGACTCTGGGCATTGATGTCGCAATACGGGTGGACGCTGTGGGCGGCGATCCAGGATGGAGTGAGCGATCTGGATTTCGATTTCTGGAACTGGGGAATGGAGAAGTACGACCGTGCCGTCGCCGCCTTTGACGGGGCCGACCTTCCGCGGTTGCTGATGGATGTCCGACAACCCGTCCAACGACCCGTCCAACGACCCGTCGACCCACCTGTCCAACAAGGGGAACAACGTGCCTGAAGGTGTCGAACCCGAATTGCTCGAACTCAGTGCCGACGAACAGCGACTAGCCGAACTCGGCTACAAGCAGGAGCTACACCGATCCTGGTCGGGATTCTCCAATTTCGCGATCTCGTTCTCGATCATCTCGATTCTGGCTGGCTGCTTCACCACCTTCCAGGTCGGATGGAACAACGGCGGTCCGATGGCCATCGCGTGGGGTTGGCCGATCGTGTCTGCCTTCATCCTGGTGATCGGACTCTGCATGTCGGAATTGGTGTCGGCCTTCCCGACGTCCGGGGGTATCTACTGGTGGGCATCCAAGCTCGGCGGGGCCAAGGCCGGCTACTACACCGGTTGGCTGAACCTCATCGGCCTGCTTGCCATTGATGCATCGGTCGCTTACGGATGCGCGACGTTCACAGATCTGACCTTGGGCACCTTCAGCGCCTCCTGGGCCTCCCATTACAGCCTTACCCGAGTCTTCGTGATCTTCGTGATCGTGCTGTTCCTGGTTGCCCTGGTTAACATCTTCTCCTCTCACCTGTTGGCCGTTCTCAACAACATCTCGGTTTGGTGGCACGTAGCCGGCGCGGTGGCCGTCGTGGCCATCCTGTGGCTGGTTCCAAACCATCACGCGAGCGTCTCTTCGGTGTTCACGCACACCGTGAACAACACCGGATTCTTCAACGGCTCCACCCACGGCTTCGGATTCCTGCTGTATGTGCTGCCGATATCAGTGATCCTGACCCAGTACACGATTACTGGCTACGACGCGTCGGCCCATCTGTCCGAAGAGACCAAGAGTGCCGCGAACTCGGCTGCCCGGGGTATCTGGCAGTCGATCTTCTATTCGGCCATCGGCGGCTGGATCCTGTTGCTGTCGTTCCTTTTCGCGGTCCAGGACCAGGCTGGCGTCACCAAAGGCGGCGGCCTGATCCAGGTCATCTTCGGTCAGGCACTCACCTCCAAATGGGCCGGCACGGTGTTGCTGATCTCCGCAGCGGGCCAGTTCTTCTGCACCGTAGCGTGTATGACGTCGACGACCCGGATGCTCTATGCCTTCAGCCGGGACGGCGCGGTGCCCGGCGGCCAGTACTGGTCGAGGCTCAGTTCCAAGCGGGTTCCGGTCTACGGCGTGATCGTCTCTGCGGTGATTGCCGTGATCATCACGCTGCCCGCACTCGTGAAGGTCGACATCAACGGCGCCCCGTCACCGGTCGCCTTCGTGGCGGTCGTGTCCATCGGGGTCATCGGCCTGTACGTGGCATTTGCAATACCGATCTTCCTGCGTTGGAAGGCCGGTGCGAATTTCACACCCGGCCGCTGGACGCTGGGCGCCAAGTACAAATGGATGTGCCTCGTGGCGGTGATCGAAATCGCCGTCACGTCGATCGTCGCGCTGTTCCCCACCTCGCCAGGAGGCGTGCCCTTCAACAAGGCGTTCGCGTGGAAGTTCGTCAACTACACCCCGATCGTCGTCCTGGGCGCGCTCGCACTGCTGTGGCTGTGGTGGCACCTGTCGGTAAAGAACTGGTTCACCGGTCCGAAGACGACCGTGGACCTGCCTGTCGGCATGACCGCTGCCGATGAGATCCGGGCCGAACACCGGCATCGCGGTGCGTCCACGCCGGACCCCGTCTAGCAGGTCCCGTTCGCAGCGCGAGGAGGGGTGCTCAGGACGGTGGCGGCGGCCATTCGTCCTGAGGACCGACATCAAAACCAGCCCATGCCAGGTCCCGTCGTGGAAGCTGAGGCCACGGCGGCGCCCTCCTCGATGAACGCGGCGCTCCGGTACGCCCTGATTGCCCTGGCGTTGAAGGCCCATCCAGTCAGC
>JAVEET010000119.1 GCA_030840295.1 Pseudonocardiales bacterium | reverse complement strand
CCACCCCGTTCCCGGCCTCCTCGTAGAGTTGTTCGCGACATTGTCGAGCGGTCGAGGAGAGATCAATGGCGCGAGTAGCGGTCACGGGAAGCAGCGGGAAGCTGGGTCGGCATGTAGTGCGCCACCTGCTCGAGCGCGACTGGGATGTCGTCGCCATCGACTCGGCGCCGAGCCCGAATCCCGGGGTGACCTCGAGCCGGATCGACCTCACCGATTTCGGGCAGACGCTCGAGGCCCTGACCAGCATCGACGATCGACACGACGGGCTGGACGCCGTGGTGCACCTGGCCGCGATCCCGGCTCCGGGACTGCGCAGCAACTCGGCGACGTTTCACAACAACATGAACGCGACGTACAACGTGTTCGCGGCGGCGCAGCGGGCCGGCATCAAGAACGTGGTGTGGGCGTCGAGCGAAACGGTGCTCGGCTTGCCGTTCGACGAGCCGCCGCCGTACGTCCCGGTCGACGAGGAGTACCCGCCGCGTCCCAACAGCACCTATTCGCTGGTCAAGACGCTGGAAGAGGAGATGGCCCGGCAGTTCTGCCGTTGGGATCCGGAGCTCAAGATGATCGGCCTGCGGTTCTCCAACGTGATGGATGCCGAGGACTACCGGGACTTCCCGTCTTTCGATCATGATGCGCAGCTCCGCAAGTGGAACCTGTGGGCCTACATCGACGGCCGCGACGGTGCCCAGGCCGTCCGCAAGGCGTTGGAACACCAGGCGGCCGGGACGGACGTCTTCATCATCGCCAACGCCGACGGTGTGATGACCCGACCGAACTCTGAGCTGCTGGCCGAGGTCTTCCCAGATGTCGCGCTGAAGCGGGAAGTCGGTCCGAACGAGACGCTGCTGTCCATCGACAAGGCTCGACGGGTACTCGGCTACGAGCCTCAGCACAGCTGGCGGGACAGCTAAGCCACCGAGTCCCGGAAAGCTATCGGGGCCCCGCAACTGCGGTGCCCCGGGGAATTCGCCCTTGAAAGGAAGGACCGTCATCGTAGAGCCGGGGTATCGACGCTCGGTGGCGCTGCTGGTGGCCGGCACCTTCTTCATGGAGAACCTCGACGCCACCATCATCGCGACTGCGGCACCGTCGATCGGTACCAGCCTCGGCGTCGACTCGGCCTCGGTGGCGATTACCGTTACCGCTTACCTGGTCTCGGTGGCGGTACTGATCCCATTGAGCGGCTGGCTGACCGAGCGGTACGGACCGCGCCGGGTCTTCCTCAGTGCGATCGTGCTGTTCACGCTGGCCTCGGCGTTGTGCGCAGCCAGTTCCACACTGGTCGAGCTCGCAAGCTTCCGGGTGCTGCAGGGTGTCGGCGGCGCGATGATGGTGCCGGTCGGCCGGCTGACGGTACTGCGGGGAACCAGCAAAGATGAGCTGGTCCGTGCGATCGCGCTGCTGACCTGGCCGGCGCTGGTCGCCCCGGTCATCGCGCCGCTGCTGGGTGGCGTACTGGCCACCTACGCGAGCTGGCGTTGGATCTTCCTGATCAACCTGCCGCTGGGCGCGCTCGCCTTCGGTGCCGGCTACCGGTTGCTCGATCACGAACGGCCGCACCGGCCACAGGCCCTGGACGTCGCCGGTTTGGTGCTGGTCGGGGTAGGTCTCGGCTCGATGGTCGGGGCGAGTTCGCTGCTGTCGTCGAGGTCACCGAACTGGCCGCTGGCCGTGCTCACCGGCGGTGTCGGGGCGCTGATCCTGGTCGCAGCCGTGCGTCATCTGAGAAATACCGCGCACCCGCTGCTGGACCTCAGCGTGCTTCGGATTCCGACCATGCGCCTTGCGCACGCCGGCGGCGGCGTGTTCCGCATGACGGTCAGCGCCGTGCCGTTCCTGCTGCCATTGATGTTCCAGGATGTGTTCGGCTGGTCGGCCGTGCGAGCCGGCTCCGTCGCCCTGTTCGTGTTCGTGGGCAACCTCGCGATCAAGCCGCTGACTACCCCGCTGCTGCGCCGGTTCGGATTCCGCACCGTCCTGCTCGGGGCCACGTCGACGGTGTTGACAACCATGGTCGGAGCCGCCTTTCTGACCTCAGCGACCCCGCTGTGGTTGACCATCACGCTGATCACGCTGAGCGGAGCTGCGCGGTCGGTGGGGTTCACCGGCTACAACACCATCGCGTTTTCCGACGTGCCGCAGTCGAGGATGACGGCCGCGAACACCGTGGCCTCGACGCTGCAACAGCTCGCGGCCGGCTTCGGGGTGGCGGTGGCCGCCATGTCGATTCAGGCGGGCTCGATTCTGCCCTGGTTCGCCGCCGGCGGCTCCAGCGGCGTATCCGGTACGGCGCCGTTTCGGTTCGCGTTCCTGGCCATCGCTGCCTTGACCGGACTGGCGGTACTCGAGGCACGCGGGCTCGACAGCCGCGCGGGCGACAACATCAGGCCGGCGCAGCGGGCACGGACTGCGCCGGGTACGACCGGAGGCGAATGAATCCCGGACCGCGTCGATCCCGGACCGCGATTACTCCGCCGCCTGCCTGCTGATCCGCCGGGACTACGGTCGAGGCGTGAAATCCATTGAATACTCCCGAACGGGTGGTCCCGACGTTCTCACGGTGACCGAGAAGCCGATCCCGGAACCCGGACCGGGCGAGGTGCGGGTGCGGATCCACCGGTCCGGAGTGAATCCGACTGATTGGAAGTCGCGCCGCGGTAACGACGACGCCAGCCCGGTCGAACCGGCCCAGGTGCCTGGCCACGACGGCGCCGGCGTCGTCGACCGCGTCGGCACCGGTGTCGATGCCGAGCTCCAAGGCCGACGGGTCTGGGTATGGGAATCGGCCTATCAGCGACCTCACGGAACAGCTCAGGAATTCGCGATCGTGCCCGCGCGTCAGGTCGTTCCGCTTCCGGACTCGGCTTCCTTCGACTTGGGCGCGAGTCTCGGCATCCCGTTCCTGACTGCCCACCGGGCGTTGACGGTAACCGAGGACGGACCGCTGGAGCTCGGTCCGGGAACGCTGGCCGGACGTACCGTCCTGGTCGCCGGTGGGGCAGGGGCGGTAGGCAACGCGGCGATCCAGCTTGCCCGGTGGTCGGACGCGACGGTCATCAGCACCGTCAGCAGTCCCCAGAAAGCACAGCTTGCTGCGGCCGCCGGTGCCGATCACGTGATCGACTACCAGCTGCAAGATGTGGTCACGGAGGTGCACAAGCTGGTGCCGAGCGGCGTGAACGCCATCGTCGAGGTGGCCGCCGCCGCCAACGCCGGCATCGACGCCGCGGTACTGGCTCGACACGGTTCGGTGGCCGTCTACGCCGACGACGGCGGCAAGCCCCTGAGCCTGCCGGTGCGCGCTCTGATGATTCCCAACGCCCGCTGGCAGTTCGTCCTCGTCTACACCGCCCCGCACGACGCCAAGGTTCGCGCCGTGGCGGATATTGCCGGCGCGGTTGCCGAGGGGGCCGTGCGGGTCGGTGCGCAAGCCGGGCTGCCGCTTCACCACTACCCGCTCGAGCAAGCCGCGGCGGCGCACGACGCAGTAGAGAATGCCGTGGTGGGCAAGGTACTTCTCGACGTGCGGGACTGATCGCCCGAGCAAGACCACCGATAAGCTGCGCCATTGCCTGAGGGACGGAAGTTGCGATGACCGGAGCGCGCGGTACCGAGCAGTCCGGGCCGGCGATCCGGTTCGGGTCGGCACGCGGCCGATGGGTGCTGCTCGCCTCGATCCTCGGCTCAGGCCTGGCCGGTATCGACGCCACGGTCGTCAACGTGGCCCTTCCCGCGATCGGCCGCGATTTCAAGGTCGACTTCGCCGCGTTGCAATGGACGATCACGGCCTACACGCTGACGCTGGCCGCCCTCATCCTGCTGGCCGGCGCACTGGGCGACCGGTACGGGCGGCGACGGGTCTTCCTGATCGGGGTGGTGTGGTTCGCGGTTGCCTCGTTGCTGTGCGGACTGGCTCCCGGTGCGCCCTGGCTGATCGGAGCCCGGGCATTGCAGGGCGTGGGCGGCGCGTTGTTGACGCCCGGCAGCCTGGCCATGATCCAGGCCTCCTTCGCCCGCGAGGACCGGGCCCGCGCGATCGGCGCCTGGTCGGCCTTCGGTGGCGTGGCCACGGCCATCGGGCCTTTCCTGGGAGGCTGGCTGATCCAGGTCGCGTCCTGGAGATGGGTGTTTCTGATCAACGTCCCGCTGGCCGTGGTCGTGGTGCTGGTTGCCGCCAGGCACGTGCCCGAGTCCCGTGATCCGACAGCGACCGGACGGGTCGACCTGCTCGGAGCGGTGCTCGGAGCGGTCGGGCTCGGCGGCGTCACCTACGCGATCATCGAGGCACCAGCGCGCGGCCTGGGCTCGATGGCCGTGCTCGTGACCGGAACGGTCGGGTTGCTGTGCCTGGTCGCGTTCGGGCTCGCCGAGGCACGGCAACGCAATCCCATGCTGCCGTTGACGATCTTCGGCTCCGCCCAGTTCAGCGCGGCCAATGCCGTGACGTTTCTGGTGTACGGCGGGTTCGGTGGAGTCTTCTTCCTGCTCGTGGTGGAACTTCAGGTCGTCGCCGGATTCTCACCGATTGCCGCCGGCACCGCGCTGCTGCCGGTAACTGTGGTGATGCTGTTGCTGTCCTCGCGCGGCGGCCAACTGGCGCAACGCATCGGTCCCCGGCTACCGATGACCCTCGGGCCACTGATCTGCGCCGGTGCCGTGTTGCTGATGCTGCGCATCGGCCCGGGCGCCGACTACCTCACCGAGGTAGTACCGGCGGTGCTGGTTCTCGGTTTCGGTCTGGCCCTGCTGGTGGCTCCGCTGACCGCCACCGTGCTCGCCGCGGTCGACGTCCAGCACGCGGGAGTCGCCTCAGGTGTGAACAACGCCGTCGCGCGCGCCGCCGGACTGATAGCGGTGGCGGCGCTGCCTGCGGTCGCCGGGCTGTCCGGGACCGCCTATGACAGTGCCCGATCCTTTCAGCACGGGTTCCGGATCGTGCTGATCACCTGTGCCGGACTGCTGGTGCTGGCAAGTGCCCTGGCCGCCGCAACCATCCGCAACACCGCAGCGATACCCGAGGAGCGGGAGCGACCCCTGGACGTGACGCAATGCGCCATCACCGGTCCCTCGCTGGCCGGCACCGGGGCGTCGGCCAGCGGGAGAACCCGGCAGTTCGAGCGGCCGGCTTAGCGTGCGTCGAGCCGGCCGAACTCCTCGGCGGTCAGTTCGACGTCCACGGCCTGAGCCGAGTCGGTGATCGTCTCCGGACGCGACGATCCCGGAATGGGCACTATCCGAGGGGACTTGGCCAGTAGCCACGCCAGGCAGATTTGCTGTGGGCTGACGCCGTGCGTGGCCGCGATTTCCCGGAAGGCCGAGTGTTTCTCGCCGAGGCCGCCCGCTGCGGAGATGCCGCCGAGCGGGCTCCATGGCAGGAAGGCGATACCCAGTTCGTCGCACAGTTCCAGTTCTGGCTCACTGCTGCGGAACGCGGGCGAGAACTGGTTCTGCACCGACACCAGCCGGCCACCGAGGATCTCCTGCGACAGCCGGATCTGCTCCGGATTGGCGTTCGAGATACCGGCCATTCGGATCTTGCCCTCGTCGAGCAGATCGCGGATCGCGCCGACCGAATCGGCGTAAGGCACCGTTGGATCGGGGCGGTGGAACTGATACAACCCGATGGCGTCCAGACCGAGCCGTTTGAGGGACGCCTCGGCCGCCTCCTTGATGTATTCCGGGTCGCCGTTGACGGTCCAGGAGCCGTCCCCCGGACGCAGATGGCCACCCTTGGTCGCCACCAGCACCGCGGAGGTGTCACCGCCATAGCTGGCAATGGCTTGCGCGAAGAGAGACTCGTTGTGACCGACGTCGTCGGCGTGCAGGTGGTAGGCATCCGCGGTGTCGAAGAAGGTGATCCCGGCCGCCAATGCGGCGTGGATCGTGCTCACCGAACGCTGCTCGTCGGGTCGGCCCTCGATGGACATCGGCATCCCGCCGAGCCCGATGGCGCTGACCTCGACATCGCCGATCTGACGGTACTTCATATGGATTCTCCTGATTCATTCATTGATCGCTACCCGGTGATAGGCGAACAGCGAGTCCGCCCATCAGCGCCCCGATTACCAGGCCCCCGATTACGAGCGCCCATTACCAGCCCCCAGTACCAGGCCCCCAGTACCAGGCCCCCAGTACCAGGCCCGGACTACCAGCCCCGATTACCAGGCGTAATCCTCAGGCGCGGTGCGGTGGCCGGGGAAGATCTCGTCCAGTCGAGCGAGTGCCTTGTCGTCGAGCTGCAGGTCCAAGGACCGGACGGCCGCATCGAGTTGGTCCTGGGTGCGCGGACCGATGATCGGCGCGGTAACGGCTGGTTGATGCAGCAGCCACGCCAGTGCCACGTCGCCAGGCTCGTGGCCGAGCTCGGCCGCGAAGTCCTCGTAGGCCTCGATCTGAGCGCGCTTCTGTTGCACGGCCTCGGCCGCCCGCCCCTCCAACCGCCGCTTACCCTCACGGTCCTTGCGTAGCACGCCGCCCAGCAGTCCACCGTGCAGCGGCGACCAGGGAATGATCCCCACGCCGTAGTGCTGAGACGCCGGAATCACCTCGAGCTCGATCTGACGGGTCGCCAGGTTGTAGATGGACTGCTCGCTGACCAGGCCGGTGAAATGACGCTCGGCTGCGGCGGACTGGGCGTGGGCGATATGCCAGCCGGCGAAGTTGCTGCTTCCGACGTAGAGGATCTTGCCCTGGTGCACGGCGACCTCGATCGCCTGCCAGATTTCGTCCCACGGCGTGGCCCGATCGATGTGATGGAACTGGTAGAGGTCGATGTAGTCGGTCTGCAGGCGGGCCAGGCTGGCATCCAGAGCGCGCCTGATGTTCAGCGCCGAGAGCTTGCCCTCGTTGGGCCAGTCCCCCATATCGCCGTAAAGCTTGGTGGCCAACACGGTGCGCTCGCGACGCCCGCCACCCTTGGCGAAGAATCGGCCGAGGATCTCCTCGGTGTGTCCGCGACCCTCGCCGGTATCCGGATCACGCCCGTACATGTTTGCGGTGTCGAAGAAGTTGATGCCTCGTTCGTGGGCCGAATCCATGATGGAGTGGGAATCCGGCTCGCTGGTCTGCGGACCGAAGTTCATGGTGCCCAGACAGAGGCGGCTGACTGACAGGCCTGAACGGCCGAGAGAGGTGAACTGCATGACCTCCAGCTTGCAACGCGCGCAGTCAGCTGTCCAACTCCAGATGTCGTTCACACTCAGCGCCTAGACTTCTGAATCATGGAGCTCCGCCAACTCGAACATTTCGTCGCCGTCGCCGATCAACGGCATTTCACCCGGGCCGCCGAGGCCTTGTCGATCTCTCAATCCGGACTATCTGCCTCCATCCGAGCACTGGAGCGCGAACTGCACGCCGCGCTGTTCGTCCGCAACACCCGACGGGTCGAGCTGACCGAGGCCGGCCGGGCCCTGCTGTCCGAATCCCGCCGGACGCTGGCCAGTGCCGACGCCGCCAAGGACGCCGTGGCGGCCGTCCAGGGCCTGTTCCGGGGGAGCCTCTCGGTCGGAGCCGAGCAATGCATCGGCGTCGTGGACGTTCCGGCCCTGTTGGCGCGCTTCCGCGCGACCCACCCGGGAGTGGAGATCGTGCTGCGCCAGGCCGGTTCGGTGTGGCTGCTCGACCAGGTTGCGGCCGGTCGACTCGATGTCGCGTTCGTCGCCACGTCGGGGCGCGCGGTGGACGGCGTGGAGCTGCTGCCGATGGCCAGCGAGCCGATGGTCCTGGTGTGCCATCCTGGCCACCGCCTGGCCGGTCGCAAGCAGGTCGCGGTGACCGAATTGGCTGACGAGACCTTCGTCGACTTCCAAGCCGAATGGGGTGCGCGGATGATCAGCGATCATGCCTTCGCCGCCGCCGGCGTCGAGCATCCGGTCACACTGGAGGTCAACGACGTGCACACCTTGCTCGACCTGGTCGCGCACGGGATGGGTGTTGCGCTGGTGCCAGCGCCGATCGCCGCCAAGAAAGCCGCTAAACTTCCCGCAATACCGTTGCGCACCGGATCCGCCGAGAGCTGGCAGGTATCGGTTGCGGTGCCCGGTGCCGATGCAATCAGCCTCACCGCACAGGCCTTTTTGGGAATGCTGCCCCGTCGCAATCGACTGCGAGCGGCGGCTGCCGCCGCCACCGCCTTGGAGACCGCGTCCTAGGCTGTTGGCACCGCCCGCTACGTACGAGGAGATCTCGATGACCGCCACCAGCCCCGATGTACTGCGTTGCGTTGCTCCCGGGGCCGGGCGTCGGCAGCCCCGGGCCCACGCCCGCTCCGACACGGCCCGCCTGGAGCTCGGTGGAACCTGGCAGTTCGCCCTGGCCGACCGGGCCGACCAGCCCACTCCCGGTCAGGATCCGGGCGGACCCCGCGGCGCCGACTTCGCCAACGGCGGCTTCGCCGAGCCCGAGTTCGATGACCGCGACTGGGGCCAGATCGAGGTGCCCGGCCATTGGCAGCTGCAGGGACATGGCCGACCCGCCTACACCAATGTCCGCTACCCGTTTCCGGTGGATCCCCCGTTCGTACCTGATGAAAATCCGACCGGTCGGTACCGTCGGGTGTTCGATCTACCGACCGATTGGCCTGGCGGTTCAGCCGTCCTGCGCTTCCTGGGCGTCGACTCGCTCTTCACCGTCTGGCTCAACGGCACCGAGCTCGGCTGGTCCACCGGCAGCCGGCTGACCACCGAATTCGACGTCGGCCCGCTGCTGCAGGAGCACGGCAACGTGCTGGCCGTTCGCGTGCACCAGTGGTCGCCGGCCAGCTATCTCGAGGACCAGGACATGTGGTGGCTGTCCGGCATCTTTCGCGATGTCAGCCTGATCGCCCGGCCGGCCGGCGGCATCGACGACTACTTCGTGCACGCCGACTACGACCACCTCGACGGCTCCGCGACCCTGCGGGTGGAAACAGATGTCGCGGCCCGGCTGTCGGTGCCCGAACTCGGGCTGGCCGATGTCGACGCTGCCGGGCCGCACGAGTTGCCCTCCGTCCAGCCATGGTCGGCCGAAACACCTCGTCTGTACAACGGCGTACTCAGCGCGGGTGGTGAGCAGATCGCGCTGCGTATCGGTTTTCGGACGGTGGCCGTCACGGACGGCCTGCTGACCGTCAATGGGCGAGCCGTCCTCATCCGGGGGGTCAACCGGCATGAGTGGAACCCCGATCGCGGCCGGGCCGTCACGGCCGAGGACATGCTGAGCGATGTCCTGATCATGAAGCGGCACAACATCAATGCGGTACGGACCAGCCACTACCCGCCGCACCCGGATTTCCTCGCCCTATGCGACGAGTACGGCCTTTACGTCATCGACGAATGTGATCTGGAGACCCACGGCTTCTTCTTCACCGAGTGGCGCCGCAATCCCAGTGACGATCCGCAGTGGCTGCCCGCGATGCTCGATCGGATGCAGCGGACTGTCGAGCGGGACAAGAACCACCCCTCGGTGATCATCTGGTCGCTGGGCAACGAGAGCGGTCACGGGACGAATCTGGCCGCGATGTCGCAGTGGACCCATGACCGTGACCCGTCGCGGCCGGTGCACTACGAGGGTGACTGGGACAGCGGCTACGTCGACCTGTACAGCCGGATGTACGCCACCCACGAGGAAGTCGACGCGATCGGCCGCTATGCCGAGCCGGTCACCGTGGATCCGGCGTCGGACGCACACCGACGTAACATCCCTTTCCTGCAATGCGAATACGCCCACGCAATGGGCAACGGACCCGGCGGGTTGCTTGAGTATCAGCAGCTGTTCGAGAAGTACCCCCGCTGCCAGGGCGGCTTCGTATGGGAGTGGATCGACCACGGAATCCGCCAGATCGACGACGCCGGCGTCGAATACTTCGCCTACGGCGGAGATTTCGGCGAGCCGCTACACGACGGCAACTTCGTCGCCGACGGATTGGTGTTTCCGGACCGGACACCGTCGCCCGGGTTGATCGAATACAAAGCGGTGATCGCCCCGATCGGCATTGGTATCGAGTCGGCCGGGTCCCCGCGATCGGCCACCATCACAATCACCAACAAGCATGAGGCAATCGACTCGGGCTACCTCCGATTTCGCTGGGAGGTCATATCCGGGGGCGAGCCGGTCGCGCACGGTGACCTCGAGGTGAGCCCGATAGAGCCGGCAGAAACCCGGATGATCAGCCTGGCCGACCTCCCGGCCACCGAGGCAGAAACCTGGCTGACGGTGTCGGCGGTGCTGGCCAAGGACATGAACTGGGCATCCGCCGGGCACGTCATCGCCACCGGCCAGGGGCAGCTGTCGCAACCGTCGGCGCCGACCCGGCCGGCCGGCCGCGGCGCACCGGACCGGCAGCTGTTCGACCCCGCTACCGGGCGGCTGACCAGGATCGGTCGGATACCCGTCGACGGGCCGCGCCTGGATCTGTGGCGGGCGACGACGGACAACGACCGCGGTCAGCACGGCAAGCCCGTGGATCCGGCCTGGCGGGCGCTCGGCCTGCATCGCCTGCGGCATCGGGTCATCGAGCGCTCCTGGCAGGACGACGCGTTTGTGCTGCGCACCCGGGTGGCCCCAGCGGCGACGGATCTCGGAATGCTCACGACCTATACCTGGCAGGCCGACGGGCCTGGCTTGATCCTGCGGGTGGAAGTCGAACCGGAAGGTGATTGGGTCGTACCGCTACCCCGTCTCGGCCTTCGGATGTCGGCACCGGCGAGCATCATCGACGTGGAATGGTTCGGCCGAGGTCCCGGCGAGGCCTATCCCGACAGCACGCAGGCCGCGCTGGTCGGGCGGTACCGGAGCACGGTCGACGGCCTGCAGACGCCGTACGTGTACCCGCAGGAGAACGGCAATCGTCGCGAGGTGCGGTGGGCTGAACTGCGCGGGCCGGCCGGCGGCTTGCGCATAGAGGGTGCGCCGTCGGTGGATCTCACCGTGCGCCGGTGGACGAGTGAGGACCTTGATGCCGCCCGGCACACCACTGATCTCGTTCCGGGTGACCGGGTCTACATCAACCTCGACGTCGGCCAGAATGGGCTCGGGACCGCCTCCTGCGGCCCTGGCGTGCTGCCGACGTACGTGTTGAGTGCCGCGCCGACGACCTGGACCGTCCGGCTGAGCCCCCTCTGATTCACCCGTACGCTGGCCCACCAGCAGATGGCTGAGTTCACACCTTCGCGACCCTCGGAGCTTTGGTGACCTCTCAGACGATCTGCTGGTCGAGATCCGCGCGCGACGGTGATCCGGTGGTGTCAGGCGCACCGACCCGGGGCATCAGCGCGACCGCGACTGCTATCGCGACGGACAGCACGGCCACCCCGATGAACACGTGCTGCGTCGCAGCGGTCAGCGCCGCGGCTGACACGTGTCCGGTCGACAACGTCGAGTGGTTGGAGCCCAACGTCGCATTGGCGATCGCACCGAACACGGCGACGCCCAGCGCGCTGCCGATAGACCGGCAGAACAGGTTGTTGCCGGTGACTACGCCGCGTTCCTGCCAGCCGACCGATGACTGCGATGCGACCAGGGTCGGCGAGGCGACCAGGCCCATCCCGAGCCCTATCACAAAGCAGGTCGCGGCAACCTGGCCCACGCTGGACGAGGCGTCGAGCAGCAACAGCAGCGCGGTGCCGAGGACGACCAGGACGCTGCCGATCAAGGCACAGCTACGGAAGCCGATACGTAGGTACACCTTGCCGGACTGAGCCGCGGCCACCGGCCACCCCAAGGTCAACGTGGCCAGCGCAAAACCGGCGACAACCGGTCCGGTCCCCAATACGTCCTGCACGAAGGTCGGAATATAGGAGGTCAACCCGAGAACTACCGCACCGACGCCTGCCGAAACCAGACTGGTGGTCAGCAGCAACCGTCGGCTGAAAACCCACAGCGGTAACACCGGCTCCGGCACCCGTCGTTCCACCAACACGAATCCGGTGATCAGCAACGCGCCGCAGGCCAGGATGGCGACTCCCGGAACGGACCACCACGGCCAGGACTGGCCGCCCTCGAGCACGCCGAGGATGAGCAGGGTGCAGCCGGTGGTGAGCAGCGCCGCCCCGCCGTAATCGATCCGGGGATGGCTGCGTTCGACCCGCTCGGAGAAGTTGCGGATCAGCATGACTGCGGCCAGCACACATAGCGGAATGTTGACGAAGAAGATCCACCGCCAGGAGATGTATTCGGAGAACACGCCACCCAGGGTCGGACCGACCACCGAGGAGATTCCCCAGACACTGGCGAGATAGCCCTGGACCCTGGCTCTTTCCTGCAACGAATAGAGGTCACCGACGATGGTGATGCTGATGGGTTGGATGGCGCCGGCGCCCAGGCCCTGAACGACTCGGAAAGCAATCAGCACGCCCATGTTCCAGGCGAACCCGCAGAGGATCGAGCCGACCAGGAACAATGCGATGCCGAACAGGATCACCGGTTTGCGGCCGAACAGGTCCGCCAGCTTGCCGTAGACCGGCACCGTGACCGCCTGCGCCAGCAGGTAGATCGAAAACAGCCAGGGAAACTCTGAGAAGCCACCGATACTGGAGACGATGGATGGCACCGCGGTCGCGATGATGGTCGAGTCGATGGCGACCAACGAGGTCGACAGCATCAAAGCGATCAGGATCGGACCGCGGTCAGATCGCAGGCCGACGCCATTGGGGTTCACTGGGATCATCCTGCCAGGTCCGTCCGACTGGGCCGCACCCGACTGAACCGGCGTTGGCAACATCACGCCTGAGTGTTCCAGCCAGACTGGTGGGGCCGGGTGGTCAACATCTCGGCGCTTTTGGATGATCATCGGGTTAACATTCAGGTGTTCCAGCGAGGCGGGTGATGGACACCGGTCCCTCAGGTCGCCGCGTCCACTGTCCGGCCTGTGCCCACCGCGAGGTGCCTGTGATAGCTCCCGCCGTAACTCCCGAGTTGGCCGAGCGCTCGTTGATCGGGGCCGCCGTGCACGCGTTCGCCGTTCGTGCACAAGCCCAATCAGATCCGGCACGCCAGACCGACCTCGATTTCGCTCGCCGGGTGGCCGCTCCGGGAGAACTGGCCGAATCCGCCACTGTCTACGCCATAAGCCTGGTCTGGTGGGCCCATCGTGACCTCAGCTCCCGCCGGGAACTGCTCAGCCAGGCCATCTCCGTGATGTTCGCGCTGATCGACGAGAGCACCAGCGAGCGAGAGTACGAGGCCGGCTACCGCATCTTTGCCAGCCGCCTGGCCGAGGCCGCGCTGGCGCCGAAGGTGCACGCTAGGGAGATCGACCTCGGGCCGCTGGTCTCCGGGGTCGTAGAGATCGATCTGATGACCGCCCGCTTCGCCGACACCGCCGTGCATGCAGTGCTGCTGGCCGACCGGACGAGCTTCGGCGACCCGGCACGGTCAGCCGAGACCATGCGTGACGAGATGATCCAGCTCGCCTACTGTCGGCCCGCAGCCTGAGCCACGCCGAGCCCCGCCAGGCCAGGACCCGACGCGCCAGGCGGACTCAGTCAGCTATCGAGGTCGGCATGGACGTGTCAGAGCCTGACAGTTTGCTGCCCGGGCTGACCGCTTTGAATCGTGCACGTCACGTTTTTGAATCGTGCACGTCACGTTCCCGCATGCCGTCTCTCCTCCAGGTTGATCCTCAGTACCCGAGCCATGGCGCCGGTCGAGTCGTGTGGCGGCGCCGGGGCGTATGGAAGGAAAGCCATGCCAGATCCAAACAGTCGCCACAACCTCCGAGTCCGCCGGCGATCAGCGGCGAGGTGGGTTGTCGCGCTGGGCGTGCTCATGGCGATGTCGGTGGCCACGTTCGTGTCGGTCACGATCGGAGCTGTGCCAGCTTCGGCTGTTACCACCAACACGCTGCTGTACTCCACCGACAACGGTGCAAGTTGGTCGCCGCAGGTGCCTGCTGCGGCACAGGCGACGGTCCTGGTGCGCAAGTGGTACAACAACAGCGACTCGACGGCGCACGCCGGCGTATCGCTGACCGCGAGCGTCCCTACCGGGTTCAGGCTGGTGCCGGGCAGCACCAAGGTCTGTACGAGTCCGGCGACCACCAACCCGGCCGCACCGAAGAGTTGGCAGGACACCTGTGCGGCGAGCAACGAATCGGCAGTGTGGTCCGGACGGAAGCTCACCGTCAGCCCGACCAACGGACTGTACGGCCAACCGAACACCATGACCTCCGGCATCATGAATCTAGGCCAG
>JAVEET010000117.1 GCA_030840295.1 Pseudonocardiales bacterium | reverse complement strand
GTAGTAGCGGGCGATCCGCCACTCGGTACTCGCCATCTTCAGCAGCGCCGGTGGCACGAGCAACGTGCCGATGACGATGTGCCAGCTGACCCTTTGCCGCGGACAGCGCGTCAGCCTGTGCCGTCTGTGCGGGCTATGGCTGAGATCGCCGATGGCTCAGCGTAGCTCGTTGATGCGGATCAGGTTTGCCCGCGGGATCGCGGAAGGGGAAGTCGCGCACCCTTACGGTTGCTCGGTCGGCTGCTCGACGACGTCGGCGCCGCCGGCGTGCAGCGTCGCGAAGACGTCTTGATGATCGATCAGTCTTCGGGAAGAGCCGCAAAGGCCTTCTTTGTTTTTATATACCAGCCCATTCCTGATACGGGATGTTTCCACCTATCCTGCATGCTCTTCAGGGCGCTTTTATGCGTCTCATCACCCGCTGCAACCATTTCTTTCAGATGGTTATCTTGCGCCTTTATAACTTCGTCAGCCTTATCTCCATGGAATGGGGCATCACATGGTCCACCCATTTGTTGACAGGTCATTGTTTTCATGTTTATCACGTCCTTTTGGTAGTGAATCGGCCGGGACGCAGTACGGTCTTGATCCCCTGGGAGGTAGAGCCGTCATGGTCACCTCATGAAGTCGTGGGCCACATCGACCCAGTTGATGTTGATGGCGTTCACCCTAGCTGCGGCTCGATAACCGGCGCTTCTCGATTCCTGATCGGTTTGGTCACCGACATGTGCGCGTCGTCCGTGGCGTGATCATCGTCAGGTGCTCGAGGGCATCGTGTTCCGATATCGGACCGGATGGCGTGGTCTGATCTCGTCGAGCACACCCGGGGCCGTGTCGGAAGACAAGAATCCGCGCTGCTGCCGGGAGGAACGCGCAATCACCTCGGCGGCTCACGCCGCGGCCCAAGCACGAGGTCGGGGCTGTTCAAGTGTTGTCTCAAGTCAGGATACCTGGTATATATACCGGGTATCCTGAGTGCGAGACCGAGAGAGGCTGAAGCGGATGAGCGTCCGGCACGCGCTGTTGGCGTTGTTGAGCGAGGGGCCGAAGTACGGGCTGCAGTTGCGGCACGAGTTTGAGGAGCGCACGGGTGAGGTGTGGCCGCTGAACGTCGGGCAGGTGTACACCACGTTGCAGCGCCTGGAACGTGACGGCCTGATCCAGTCCGACGACGAGGGAGAGGCTGGACCGCAGAAGTCGTTCCGCCTGACTGCTGACGGCGGCGCTGAACTGGATGCCTGGCTGCGCACCCCGCCGGATCTCAGCTCGCCGCCGCGTGATGAGTTGGTTATCAAGGTGCTGGTCGCGAGCCGTGTCCCCGGCGTAGATGTCCATGACGTGGTTCAGACGCACCGGCGCCACATCGTCGAACTGATGCAGGAATGGACCCGGGTCAAGCGCGACGCCGGCCCGGACGAGGTGAGCGTGGCTTTGGTGGTGGATGCGGAACTGTTCCGGCTCGATTCGGTGATGCGCTGGCTGGACGCAGCCGATGCCCGGCTGCGTCGCGCCAGTCCGGCTCACCTGCCGGTCGCCCCATCGTCGCGGCATTCCGCCCTGCCTGACCCGACCCCGGCACGAGAGGCGGAGGTGCGCCGATGAGCGCTCTGCAACTGACGCAGGTCAGCAAGGTATATGGCAGTGGCGCTACTCAGGTACACGCGCTGCGCGAGGTGGACCTGATTGTCCAGCCCGGTGAGCTGGTCGCGGTGATGGGCCCGAGCGGTTCGGGCAAGAGCACGCTGCTCACCATCGCCGGCAGTCTGGAGGAGCCTTCTGGCGGGGAGGTGACCGTGGGTGGGGCGGCGCTCTCGCGGCTGTCGCGTGGCGAGTGCGCCGCGCTGCGGCGGCGTGCGATCGGCTACGTCTTCCAGGATTTCAATCTTCTCGCCGGGCTGACCGCGGCGGAGAACGTGTCGCTGCCGTTGGAACTCGATGGCACGACGGCCAAGGCGGCCCGAGTCGCCGCGCTGGCTGCACTGGACCGGCTCGGGCTGGCCGAGCGCGCGGACCGGTTCCCCGACGATCTCTCCGGTGGTGAGCGCCAGCGGGTGGCTATTGCCCGCGCGGTGGTCGGCGAGCGGCGTCTGCTGTTGGCCGATGAACCGTCCGGGGCACTGGACTCGGTCAACGGCGAGGCGGTGATGCGTCTGGTCCGCGAGACCTGCCAGGGCGGCGTCGCGGGCGTCGTCGTCACCCATGACGCGCAGTTGGCGTCCTGGGCCGACCGGGTGATATTCCTGCGCGACGGGCGGATCGTCGATCAAACCGCCCAGGTGGAGGGACCGGAGTCCTTGCTCGACGCGGACCCCGCGCGATGAGCAGCACGCTCGCGCCACTCCCGCCCTCGATCGCCGCGCCGCCACCGGCACGCGGCGGGGCGCCTGCACGCCGCGCGATCCGTCGCTGGGCCTGGCGGCTGCTACGCCGCGAGTGGCGCCAGCAGGTACTCGTGCTGGCTCTGCTCACGGTCGCGGTCGCGGCCACCACCGTCGGGCTCGGGCTCGTCGTCAACGTGCAGGGCACCGATCAAGGCGTGTTCGGCACGGCCAACGCGCGGATAGACATCGGCAATCCCGGGCCGAACGGCGTCGCCGTCGACGTGGCCGCGGCGCGGCAGCACTTCGGCACTGTCGAGGCGATCGCCCACGCGAGCGTGCCGGTGCCGGGATCGATCACCCCGGTGGATCTGCGCGCCCAGGACCCGGACGGGATGTTCAGCAAGCCGATGCTGCGGCTGGTCTCCGGCAGCTACCCGGTGAGCCCCTCCGAGGCGGCGGTGACCACGGCGGTCGCGACGACGTTCAGTCTGAAGGTCGGCTCGGCCTTGCCGGTGAATGGGCGGGCGCTGCGGGTGGTCGGCATCGTCGAGAACCCCAAGGACCTGCAGGACGCGTTCGGGCTGGTGGCTGCAGGTGAAATCAGCTCCCCGTCGAGCGTGACGCTGCTCTTCGATGCCAGCGGCGCAAAGGTGATGAACTTCCGTCCACCGGCCGGATCGGTCCGGGGGATCATGTACTCCGGTGTCGACGCGGCGCAGCAGCAGCGCAACCAGGCGCTCGCAGTCCTGCTGCTGGCCACTATCGGGCTTACCTTCATCGGGCTGCTCTCCGTGGCCGGGTTCACCGTGATGGCACAGCGGAGGCTACGTGCTCTCGGCATGATCGCCGCGATCGGCGCCACCGACCGGCAGGTCCGACGGGTGATGATGGCCAACGGGGCAGGAGTCGGCGTCGTCGGCGCGATAACCGGTGCCGCGCTCGGGCTCGCGGTGTGGTTTGCGCTGACACCGGCGTTCGAGAAGGTGGTCGGGCACCGCTATGACCCGTTCGCCCTCCCATGGTGGGCGGTGATCGCCGGCGCGGTCCTGGCGATCTTGACTGCGCTCGCCGCCTCGTGGTGGCCGGCCCGCGCCGCAGCCAAGCTCCCAATCGTCGCGGCGCTATCCGGTCGCCCCGCTCCACCACAGCCCGTACACCGCTTCGCTCTCCTCGGCACGGTGCTGGCGGCAACAGGGTTCGTCGCGCTCATCCTGGCCCACGCCGTGCACACGGTGCTGATCGTGGCCGGCATCCTGGCGACCACGGCTGGCATGCTGCTGCTGGCCCCGCTCGGGATCAGGGCACTGGCCGCCCTCGCCGGCCGCGCCCCGATCGCGGTACGCCTCGCGCTGCGCGACCTGGCCCGATACCAGGCCCGCTCCGGCGCGGCGCTGGCCGCTGCCAGCCTCGCCATCGGCATCGCCGCCACGATCGCGGTGACCGCCGCCGCGCAACAGGCCCACGACCACACCCTCACCGGCGGGAACCTGCCGACCAACCAGCTCATCGTCTGGCTCGCCAACCCCAACAACCAAGGCGGCCGCGGCGGTCCCGGGCTGAGTGTCGCGCCGGCCGGAGGGGGTACGACAACACCCTTCGCGCCCAACCCGGCGGTGGTCGCCAGCGCTCGGTCGACAGCGGACGCGATCGCCCAAGCTCTGGGCACCAGCACACGCGTCGAGCTCGACGCTGCTGTCGATCTGAACGCCGCAATACCGGCGGGTGCGCCCCCGGGCTCCGGACAAGCCAACCTGGTCCGCCCGATCACCTATCAGGGACAGCACGGGTTCAACCAGCTGACTACGCCTTACGTCGCCTCCGCCGCAGTACTCGGGTTCTACAAGATCGCATCCACCGATATATCGGCGAGTTCGGACATCGTCACCGCACGCAGCGACCTCACCGGGTCGCAGCTGGGAACCGGGTTCGGCTCCAGGGACTCCAGGGACTTCTATCCCATCACTGCGCAGGTCGCCAAAGGGCTGCCGAACTACACCTCGGCGCCGAACACCCTGATCACCCAGAAGGCCATGACCGTCAACGGCTATACCGCCGAGCCGGTCGGGTGGCTGGTCCAGGCGAAGCAGCCGATCACCTCGGCGCAGATCACCGATGCCCGACATCGCGCCGCCGCCGCCGGGATCACCATCGAGACCCGGACCGGCCGGGACCGCACCCTGCAGCACCTGCGTGACTACTCCACCGGAGCCGGGGTGCTGGTCGCGCTCGGGGTACTTGCGATGACCGTCGGGCTGATCCGCAGTGAGACGGCAGGAGACCTGCGCACGCTCGCCGCGACCGGCGCAAGCAGCGCCACTCGGCGCACCCTGAACGCGGCCTCGGCCGCAGCCTTGGCACTGCTGGGCGGAATCCTCGGCACCGCCACGGCATACCTGGCACTGATTGCCTGGCACTGGCACGACATCAGCTACCTCAACCGGCCGCCGTACCCGCACCTGGCAGTACTGATCCTCGGGCTGCCAGCGGTGGCCGCCGCCGGGGCCTGGATACTCGGCCGCACCCCCAATGATCTCTCCCGCCGCCGGCTCGAATAGCTCAGGCACGGCGAGTCCCTGTTTCTGGGTGGCTCGATCGAGATCGCCGAGCAACAGGCCGGGTCCGGCGTGGGCCGTGCGCTCGCCTGCGTTGATAGCGAGGTTCTTCATCGCGGACAGGTCGAGCATAATCCCGTCGTCGCAGACCGCGCTGCCGGCGACGTTGTTACCTCCACTGCGAACTGACAACGGGAGGTCGTAGTGACGGGCGTAGGCGATGCCCCGCGCGACGTCAGAGGCCTCATGACACCGCAGGATCGCCAGGGGTTTGGCGTCGATCATGGCGTTGAACACTGCGCGGGCCGCGTCGTACCCAGGGTCGCCCGGCCGGAGTACATCACCTTCGAGGTCCAAAGTCGGCTGCGATCCCATCCGTGCCCCCGAGTGACCGGTGATCCGATGTGCGCGCATTCGGCGCCGACGAAGGATGCTCCCGCGCGGTGGGTGCGCAACCCGGCGGAGTCGAGGTGGCGTGCGCTGGTGTCAATGGCGCAGCCTATGCCGAGGGGGCTCGGCGCGCGCCAACGAGGACTGATCCCGGCGGGCTACCGCACACCCAGGGACTGCGCCCATCCAGACTCCCGTCCCGCTGAGTTGAACTGCGGGTCAACCGATGCCGCCACGCTCGATCAACTGCCGGACGATCACGTTGCGCTGGATCTCGTTGGTGCCCTCGCCGACGATCATCAAGGGGGCATCTCGGAAGTAACGCTCCACGTCGAGATCGGTGGAATAGCCGTGACCACCGTGGATGCGAATGGCAGCGAGGGTGACCTCCATGCACATCTCGGATGCGAACAGCTTCGCCATGCCTGCCTCGAGGTCGCACCGGTCGCCCGCGTCGAGCCTCTCGGCTGCATGGTTCACCAGCATTCGGGCCGCGCTGATCTTCGTTGCCATGTCTGCGAGGTGGTTCCCGATCGACTGGTGCTGCCAGATCGGACGACCGAAGGTCTCGCGCTGCTGCGCGTAGGCCAACGAATCATCGAAGGCTGCCTGCGCGACGCCGACAGCACGGGCGGCAACCTGGATACGACCGATCTCGAGGCCTTTCATCATCTGGGTGAAGCCCTGACCTTCGACGCTGCCGAGCAGGGAGGATGCCGGGGCGCGCAAGTCGTCGAAGAACAGCTCGCAGCTCTCCACTCCCTTGTAACCCAATTTCGGCAGCGGCTCACCGACCGTGAGGCCGGGCCCCTTCTCGACGAGCAGCACGCTGATGCCGGCGTGCGCCGGCTCGGCCTTCGGATCTGTCTTGCACAGCAGCGCGAACAGCTCGGAGTGCTCGGCGTTGGTGATCCACGTCTTGGAACCATTGACGACGTAGCCGCCGTTGTCCGGCAACGCCGTCGTACGGAGCGCTTGCAGGTCGGATCCGCCGCTCGGTTCGGTCAGCGCCATCGTGGCCCGCACTTCGCCGGTGGCCATGAGCGGCAGGTAGTGGTCCTTCTGCTCGTCGGTGCCGAACTGTGTGAGCAGCTTGGCGACCACGGAGTGCCCACCCATCGCGCCGGCGAGGCTCATCCATCCCCGGGACAACTCAGCCGTGACCGCGGCATAACAGGTACTGGACACTTGTGAGCTGCCGTAGGGCGGGGGGATCACGAGACCGAAGATCCCCATGTGCTTCATCACGGCGATGAGCTTCTCGGGGTAGACGTCGTCGTGCTCGAGGGCCCGCGCCGCAGGCCGCACATCGTCGTCGACGAACCGCCTGACGACGCCGACTATTTCTCGCTCGTCGTCACTGAGAGCAACCATCAGACACCTCTCCCGCCATGGATGTGCGGATCGGCCGGCCGGGCGGCGACACAGGGTGCCTGATCCGGTGAAGATCATTGCGCGACGCCGTTGGCGGGACAAGTTCGAGGCGCGCGTCTACATCATATATTCCATTGTCAACGGGAGATAGAGAACCAAAAATAGGGACAGAATATCGGATCCTCTTGACAGTGCCGCATGCAACGGATGTACTTGCTCCGCTCGGTAAGGCGTCGCCCAGCGCAGACCTGCGCTGACGGCGTCGTACCTCGAGGACCGCATCGTTTCGAGCGAGAGGCTCTGCCAGATGGCTAATGTCCGGCCCCCTACGCCCACTGCCACTGACGGACCGAAGCTCGAAAAGGGGGTGCTGACCCTTCGGAATTGCCTGGCCCTATCCGCAGCCGTCATGGCGCCCGTCCTGGCGGTTATCCTCAACGCCCCAGCAGCGGGGGCGAACGCGGGTTCAGCGTTGCCTGTCGCGTTCCTGCTGGCGTTCGTGGCGGCGCTGTTCGTGGGCAACACGGTCATCGAGTTCGCCAAGAAACTTCCGTCGGCGGGCTCGTTCTACACCTTCTGCAGCAAGTCGCTCGGCAGTCTCGCCGGCTTCTTCACCGGTTGGCTGTATGCCGCCGCCTTCGTTGCGCTGACGATCGGCCTCTTCACGGCCAACGGCGCGTTCCTCCGCTCATACCTGCAGTCGACGTTCGACGTCAGCGTGCCGTGGTGGCTGCTGGGCATCATCATCGTGGCGCTTGCCATGACGCTCTCGGTCCGCAGCATCCGGACCTCGGTGCGCCTCGACCTGATCCTGCTCGCATTGGAGATGTTCATCTTCTCCCTGCTGGCCCTGATCGCGATCATTCGAGCCGGTAGCGGCAACAGCTTGACCTACTTCAATCCGACGTCGGGGCCGACGGGATTCTCTGGTGTCGGTCTCGCGGTCGTGTTCGGGTTGTTGTCGTTCGTCGGCTTCGAGGCAGCTGCGGTCCTGGGTGAAGAGACCGGTGACGCAAAGCGCAACGTGCCGCTTGCTGTGCGGGGGGCCCTCATCGGGGTCGGCATCTTCTTCGTCTTCGTGCTCTACGGCCTCGCTGCCGGTTTCCACCTGAACACGGCCAAAGGTCTAGAAAACTTTCTGGCCAGCCCGGCGCAGTTCAGCTCGCTGGCGGAGCAGTACGCACCGTGGTTGAAGCAGCCGGTCGAACTCGCCGCCGTCGCCGGGTTGTTCTCGTGCCTGTTGGCGGTTCTCAACACGACCGTGCGGGTGATGTATGCGATGGCGCGCGAGCGCGTGCTGCCGCCGGCGCTGTCGAAGGTGCACCCGAAGTTCCGTTCTCCGTTCGTATCGATCTACGCGCTGGTTGCATTCTCCATCGTCGGGGGCGTGCTGCTTGCTGCATGGCTCGGCTCGGGACTGACCGACGTCTATGGCTTCACGGGGGCGGTCGGCACGGTCGCCATCATCCTGGTGTACGCGTTGGCCAACGTCGGGCTCATCGTGTTCTACTGGGGCAAGCCCGATTTCCACGTCTGGCGACACCTCATTGCGCCGGTGATCGGGACCGCGGTGCTCATCTACCCGCTGTTCGAGATGGCGAAACCGGGACAGCCGTTCCCGTACAACCACGTCAGCCAGATTGTGATCGCCTGGGCGCTGATCGGCTTCGCGGTGTACGCGTACCTGAAGAAGAAGTCGCCGGACAAGCTGGCGGCTCTCGGTGCCACGATGGCCACCGACGAGATCGACTTCGCAGAGGCCCGCGTGCCGAGCCTGTCGACGGACGGTTTGCCGCATGACCATCAGGACCATAGTAGCCAGTGATCGAGATCGCGGGCGAGTCGGTCGTCGTCGACTGATCTGCCGTAGCTGGGTCGCATGACCTGATCGACACCTCGGCGCGGCGCTCGTACCGGGGGGCACGGCCTTTTACTGCTAAGCGAAATCGAGGCGCACATCGAATGGGCACGAAACTTGAAGGCAAGATCGCGGTCGTCACCGGAGGTGCACGCGGCATCGGTGGTGGGATTGCCACGGCATTCGCGGCCGAAGGGGCCGACGTCGTGATCGCTGACGTGCTCGGCGAGGAGGCGGCCGCCGACGTAGTCGCAGCAATCGCTGCATCCGGCCGGCGGTCGCTGTATGTGAGGACCGACGTCTCGAATGAAGACCAGGTGCGCGCGATGATCGAGGCGGCGCACGCTGAGTTCGGTCGGATCGACATTCTGGTCAATGACGCCGGGGTCGTCAGCCAACTCGCGTTCGAGGACATCGACGCGGCGGAGTTCGACCGGGTGATCGGTGTGAACCTGCGCGGTGTCTTTCTCTGCAGTCGGTTTGCCATCAAGGGAATGCTCGAGCGCGGAGCGGGTGTGATCATCAACGTCGCCTCGCAGCTAGGACAGATCGGCGGCGTGGAGATGGTGCATTACAGCGCCAGCAAGGCCGGGGTGATTGGTTTTACCAAGGCGCTGGCGCGCGAGGTCTCGACACGAGGCATCCGTGTCAACGCGATCGCGCCCGGCCCGATCCTCACCGACATGATGGCCGAGGAGACCGAGGAGTGGGCGGCCCGCAAACTTGCCGAACTACCGATGGGTCGGTTCGGGCAGGCCCATGAGGTGGCGCCGACGGCGGTGTTCCTCGCCTCGGACGACTCCTCGTACTACGTCGGTCAGACGCTGTGCCCCAACGGCGGGGACGTGATGCTGTGACGCTGATGATCAGAAAGGTTCGCAATGTTTGAGCTTGAGGGACGAGTCGCGCTGATCACCGGGGCGGCGTCGGGAATCGGAGCGACGACGGCGCGGGTATTTGCCGAGGCCGGCGCCAGTGTCGCGTTGGCGTGGTACCCGCCCGACGGCCACGACATCGAGCTGGTCAAAGACGCTGTCGCAAAGGTCGGCGGTCGCTGTCTGGCGGCGGAGGTGGACGTGCGCCGCACGGCCGACGTCGATGCGATCGTCGAGCAAGCGCTGGCGGAATTCGGCAGCATCGACATTGTCGTCGCGAACGCCGGTGTGGCGCGCAAGGTCGCCCTCGAGGACCTGGACGACGACGCATGGAACTTCGTCCTCGACGTCGACCTCAACGGTGCTTGGCGCTGCTTCCGCGCCGCACTACCCCACATGAAGGCATCGGGATTCGGGCGCCTGCTGGCGACCTCCTCAATCGCCGGGACGGTGCAGGCCTGGCCGCAGCATCCCCACTACGCAGCGGCGAAGGCGGGTCTCGTGGGTATGGTCCAGACGCTCGCAGTCGAGTATGGGCCCTTCGGGATCACGGCGAACGCCGTGGCTCCCGGCGTGATCGACACTCCGCAGGCCAACGACCCGGTGAACTCCCTCGGGCCCGACGGCGTTCGCGCGGTGGCCCCTAAGGTGCCATCCGGACGGGTCGGGATCCCAGAGGACATCGCCTACCTCTACCAGTTCCTCGCCAGTGAGCAGGCCTCCTACGTCAGCGGCCAGCTCATCGTCGCCGATGGCGCGCGATACCTTGCCGGTTTGGACTGACCCCTGGTGGCTGACTCGCCGGTCACCCGCGGAACTCCTGCGGGTTGCGCTTGGATGGTCTCGACGAACCGGTTCTCCCACGGGGAACCTCGTTGATGGAGCGTCGCCGAGGTGCGGACCTGCTCACCGACGACATCGAGCACATGCACGTCTCGACGATCCACGGCTGGCTGAGCAATGAGGCCTACTGGTCGATGGGCAGAAGCGTCGAAGCCGTTTCCGAGTCGCTGCGCCACTCGCGCGTGTACGGGGTCTTTCGGGACGGACGGCAGATCGCGTTCGCCAGGGTGATCACCGACGATGTCTCGTTCGCCTACCTGTGCGACGTGTTCGTCGAATCGGCGCACCGGCGCGAGTCGGTAGGCAGCTGGGTGCTGGACACGATCCTGGACGATCTGCGAGACCGCGGGATCGCCCAGATATTGTTGGCGACCAGGGACGCCCACACGTTCTACGAACGAGCGGGATTCCACCCGTTGACCCGGCCCGAGCGCTGGCTCGAGGTCGACCCGACATCAGCGCCACCACGAGGAGAGACAGATGACTGAGGACGTTTCGTTCCTTCGACGCACCGACTTCGACGTTCCAGGCCCCAAGCGCGAGCTCGTCGGGTACGGCGAGCATCCGCCGATGATCCGGTGGGGCGGGGACAAGAAGGTCGCGATCCAGCTCGTGGTCAACTACGAGGAGGGCTCGGAGAAGTCCTACGCGATGGGTGACAACGAGAACGACATCCTGTACGAACTGCCGTTCGCCCTTGAAGGTCAGCGTGACCTGGCGGTCGAGTCGATGTACGAGTACGGCTCGCGGGCCGGCATCTGGCGGCTCTTCCGGGTGTTCGACAACGCCGGCATCCCAGTGACGTTCTTCGCCGCCGCCGTCGCACTCGAGCGCAATCCGGAGGTGGCAGCCAAGCTCGCCACGCGAGGCGACGAGCCGGCCGGGCACGGCTACCGGTGGAGCAACCATTTCGAGATGACGCGCGATGAGGAGCGCGAAGCGATCAAGCGTGCGATCGCGTCCATCGAGAAGACGACGGGCACCCGTCCGGTCGGCTGGTACTGCCGGGAGATGAGTACGAACACCCGTGAGCTCGTCGTCGAAGCGGGCGGCTTCGAATACGACTCCGACTGCTACAGCGATGATCTGCCGTACTGGACCCGGGTACACGATCAGCCGCACTTGGTCGTGCCCTACTCGCTGGTCGTCAACGATGCGCGCTACATCGTCGGCACCGGCTACAGCAATCCGGACGATTTCTTCCAGACGGCCAAGGCGACCCTCGATCGCCTGCGCGAAGACGGCGACGACCTCGGTCGGATGATGTCCATCGGTATCCACCCACGGGTGAGTGGCAACCCGGCGCGCTCGGACGGGCTGGCCCGATTCATCGACTACGCCCTGCAGCATGACGACGTCGCATTCATGCGCCGCATCGACATCGCCCGTGACTTCGCCGAGCAGCATCCGGCAGCGAAGGCGCTGGACCTGTGAGTCGGCCGCAGC
Organism: Pseudonocardiales bacterium; assembly: GCA_030840295.1. GTDB lineage: Bacteria > Actinomycetota > Actinomycetes > Mycobacteriales > Jatrophihabitantaceae > Jatrophihabitans_A. The sequence goes on along the minus strand of JAVEET010000117.1, from coordinate 11,172 downwards.
CAGAAGGCGTTCCGGAGCTCTGATGCTCGTCGGGTTGGCTCAGCTCGCGACGGTTGCGGGCGACGTCACAGCGAATCTGGAGCGCTGTCTGCTGGCGTTGCACGAAGCACACGAAGCGGGCTGCCAGCTCGTGGTGTTCCCCGAATGTGCCCTGTCCGGCTACATGTTCTCCGATCGTGCCACCGCGTTGGCTGCTGCGGTGACGGCAGACGGGGACGTCGTCGCCACCCTTGTGGGTGGCTGTTCGTCCTTACGCCTGTACTGCGTGATCGGCGTGCTGCTCACCGACGGCGAGCGGCTGTGGAACAGCGCCCTCCTGATCGGCCCGGACGGCGTGGTCGGTCGCTACGACAAGACACACGTACCCCAGCTCGGTGTGGACAACTTCGTCGAGGCGGGCAACCGCCCGTACGAGGTTCACGAGACGGCGATCGGGCGGCTCGGTTTGCAGATCTGTTACGACTGGCGGTTCCCGGAGGTCACTCGCACCCTGGCGCTGGCGGGCGCGGAGCTCGTCGCGATGCCGACATGCTCACCATCGTCGTCGGCCGAGCTGGCCGACTATATTCCCCGCACGCGGGCCGTGGAGAACGCCATCTTTTTCGTCATGGTCAACCGGGTCGGGGCCGAGGGCCCCGCCGATTTCGCCGGGCGTAGCCAGGCCGTCGACCCCGACGGGCGTGTGCTGGTCGACGCAGGAGGACGTGTGGGCCTCGTTCTCGTCGAGCTCGACCTCGACCTCGCGCGCAACAAGGACCGCGATCAGGGCGACGGTCTCTACCAGCTTCATCTCATGAAAGACCGTCGACCGGACCTCTACCGACTCTGATCAGCTACTAGGAGCGACATGGCGATTCCTCCGTACGAGACGCTTTACGAACGCGACGGCGTCAGCGTTTCGCGCAGCCCGTGGGGTCCAGAGGACAACGTGGGCCGACTGAACATGATGTCGGCCGAGTCCCGGCAGGCAGTGATGGCGAGAGCTGACGCGAGCCGGGTGTTCGACCTCGCCGTCGACTACTTCCTCGGCATGCCGTCGTGGGCCGCGGCCCACGACCCGCGCTACCAGATGTGGATGACGCACACCCCGGACGGCTCGGGCAACGATCGACTGTCCGGCGCGTCCGCGGAGGTGCATGAGAAGTACAGCTACTGCGGTGACTCGTTCAGCATGTACACCCATACCGGCACGCACATCGACATGCTCAACCACCTCGGTCATTACGGTCACTTCTGGAACGGACGGACCGCCGAAAAGGATCTGGGCAGTCGCCAGTGGTTGCAGGGAGGCGCTGACGAGTGCCCGCCGATCGTGGCACGTGCCGTGCTGCTCGACATCGCCCTGCTGAAGGGTGTCGATTGCCTGCCGGAGGGTTACTGCATCACCCCCGACGACCTTGCGCAGGCGGCAGCGGCGCAGGAAACGCCGTTGCAGGAGGGAGACATCGCCCTGATCCGCACGGGGCGCATGTCGGTGTGGCCTGACTTCGAGGGCTACCTTCGATCGACGCCGGGAATCGGAATGGCTGCTGCGGAGTATCTGTGTGCGGATGTCGGCGTCATGTGCGTGGGTACCGACGCGATCAGCATCGACGTCGACCCGCACCTGGAGGCGGATACCTTCGTGCCCGTGCACTGTTACCTGTTCGCGACGGCGGGTACGCCGGTGATCGAGGTGATGAATCTGGAGGGGCTCAGTGCTGCCGGGGTCTTCGAGATCGCATTCGTGGGCATGCCGCTGAAGCTGCGCGGGGCGACGGGATCTCCGATCAGGCCCATCGGCATGGCATTGTTGCCATGAGTCGGCCGCCGGCCCCGGAACGGCTGAGTGAAGACCGGTTCCTCCGCGTGACGCTCGCACAGTTCACCGCCTCGCCCGGGAACGTCGATGACAACGTCGAGCAGATGATGTCGTTGCTGGCCGCAGGAGTCGCCGACGGCGCCCAGCTGGTCTGCTTCCCGGAGTTGTGTGTCCCGGGCTATGCGCTCGAGCCGCGCCGCTACGGCAATGACATGCTCGGCGCGCTCCGGCGGGCCGACGATGTCATCACGGCGGCGGCTCGAAAGCATGGGGTGCAGGTCATGTACGGCTCAGCCCGCCAGCGTGCCGGGCAGCTGTTCAACGTCGTCGTGCTTGTCGACTGCGAGGCCGCGTCGACGGTCTACGCAAAGACCCATGTGCCCAGTGCCGAGCTGTCCGTGTTCACGGCGGGGGAGGAGTTGGTGCTCACCGGGGACGGCGATCTGGCGCTGGCGTGCTGCTACGACCTCGCCTTTCCACAATTGTGCGCCGAGCTCGCCGGCGCCGGCGCACGTGCTCTCTTCTTTCCCATGGCCTGGGAGGAGCAGCGAGCGTTCGTGTTCGAGGCGATCGTGGCGGCGCGTGCGATCGAGAACGTCGCCTACGTGGTGTGCGTGAACCAGAGCGGTTCGTTCGCGGGCACCCGCTTCCACGGAGGGAGCAGGATCGTCGACCCAGTGGGAGAGACAGTCGTGCAGATGGGCAACGAGACAGGGTTTGCGACAGGGAACCTCGACCTGGCTTGGGTGACCAGTCTGAGGTCGTCGGCCACCACCGCCACCTATCCGCTGCTGGCGGACCGGCGCGCCGGACTCCCCGTGCGGCGCGGCCCGGCAAATGATCGAGAGGCTCGGGTTGAGGCAGCTGATGGTCGATGACGCGCTACCCTGAACCGATGACCGATCCGACCGCGCGCCTGTCGGACGGGCCTCGCAGGCACAGCCTGCGCCGCCCGCAGTTGGGTGCCGAAGCAGCGTCGTACGTGCGCGATCTGATCGTGTCGGGCCAATTGCAGGGTGGCGACTTCATCCGCCCCGAAGCGGTCGCCTCGGAACTGCAGATCAGCGCGACTCCAGTACGTGAAGGCCTGCTTGCTTTGCATACCCAGGGTTTCGTGCGACTCGAGCCGCGGCGCGGTTTCGTGGTTCTTCCGCTAACCGGCGAGGACATTCGCGACCTGTTCGCCGCACAGGCGCTGCTCGCGGGCGAATTGGCGGCTCGTGCCGTCAAGCGAGCCGACCCTGCCAGGATCGCAGAACTGGAAGCCCTGCACGCCGATCTCGAAGTCGCCGCAGGGCGAGGTGACCATGACGAACTCGAGGAGCTGAACTTCCGGTTCCACCGCGCCGTGAATCTGCTTGCCGCCGCTCCCAAGATCGCCTGGTTGCTCGGGGTGGCCGTCTGCTACGTACCGGTGCGCTTCTACTCGAGTATCGACGGCTGGCCCGCGGCGACGGTGCACGATCATCGCGCTATTCTCGATGCCTTCCGCCGCGGTGCGTCACGGCTGGCACGGTCAGAAATGACCGAGCACATCGAGCACGCCGGAGAATTGCTGGCGATTCACATCGAGAGCGGCGCGGCGCAACGTCGGGACGGCCTTGCTCCTCGGCGCTACTGATCCGGTCCGGCTCCACATAGGCCGCGCACCGCACCGCGAGATCGGTGTCCGGCGGGGTTCGCATCCGTTCGTGACTCGTCGAACCGTACGCTCAAGGTCCATCAAAAATACGATATAGTCCACAGGATTGCTGGCTGGTGCGAGGCCCGCCACCTCTGATCGAATTCGAGGGCAGATGGTCGAGACGATGCCGCGCGACAAGTCGACGGCGGAGCTGGAATGGCAAGTGGCGATAGCCGATGAATTGGTTCGTCGCGACGTGACGGTGGCCGCTTACGTCCCGGACACCCGACTGCAGGGGATCCTTGCCCGCCTGGATGAACACGGCGTGTCGCTACGCTCGCTCACCCGTGAAGAGGAGTGCGTCGGCTATGCCGCGGGGCAACGGATCGCCGGCAAGCGCCCGGTCGTACTCATGCAGAGCTCGGGACTGGGCAACGCGATCAACGCCCTCGGCAGCCTGGTGGTGCCGTACCGCCTGGGCATCCCGCTGATCGTGTCGATGCGGGGAACGCTTGGTGAGGCGAATCCTAGCCAAATGCCGATGGGTCGAGCTGCGACAGCACTACTGCACGCGCTTGGCATCCAGACGTTCGCGTTGCGCGCCGCCGCGGACGCACGACAGCTGACGGACGGCGTCGCGACGATGGCTTTCGATGCGGGCGAGTGCGCCGCGGTGATGCTGGAAGCAGAACTGGGAGGCGGCCGTGCAGGCAACTGAGGTGGCTACGGCCATCGTCGAGACCGTCCCCGACGCGCTGTGTGTCGCTTCGCTCGGCACGGCGACCTCGGCGTTGCGTGCCGCGTCGAACGACGGGCCGCATTTCTACTTCGGTGCGTCGATGGGCTCGGCCCTGGCCGGCGCGATGGGTGTGGCTGAGGCGCTTCCGGACCGCCTCGTCGTAGCGCTGCTCGGGGACGGCGAGCTTCTCATGGGCGCCGGCACGCTCTGGTCGGTGGCGGCGTACCGGCCGGCCAATCTGATCACGGTGGTGCTCTCGGACGGTGTCTACGGAATCACCGGCGGCCAGCAGCTCAACGCCCCGACCCGCTTCGCGGAGGTCGTCCAGAGCCTCGGCGGCGTCACCAGCCACCGCGTCGGCACCGCTGCGGACCTGCGCCACGCTTTGCAGACAGCGGCTCGGCCGGCCCTCATCGAGGCCGAGCTCGACGAGCGGGTTTGGCCCGGCCCGTCGCCCTTCGTCGATCCGGCGAAGGTCGTTCTCGAGTTCCGGGCGAACGTCCACCGATCGCTGTCACCCGACGGCCGGGTCTAGCCTGCGACGCAAGGGCAGTTGTGGTGCCGAGGACGACAGCTCCTGCCGGCTGCTGATCGGCAACCCCTGGGAAGCAGCAGGCGATGGCCGGACGTACCGGAGCGAGAACCCGTACACGGGCCAACCATCGGCGATGGACGGGCCGGTCGATTGGGCCAAAGCGGGAAGGCGATCGGAAAGCGGGTCATGGCGTCGTCGGATGCGACGTGCCCAAACACCGCTGGCGAGGCTTGCGCACGAGGTCGACGCGGATCCGCCCGGCTTCCCAACGGCCGCCGGCGAGCTGCGCTCGTAGAAGCCGCCGTCAGGTGCGGCTCATGATGCGTCGGCGGACAGCAGGGGCGCTGGACTGGAAATCGCTGTGTTCTGCGAGACGTCTGTGTTCGACTGGCTGCTGTCTGCGGGTCGTGTGCAAGTAGCTCTGCCATGCGAACCGGTCGGCCATCGGGACGCCGGCCGCGGCGGCCGCGGCGTCATAGGCGTGGCCGGCCGAAATCAGGGCCGCACGCATGTCCTCGAGTTCGTTCGTGTCCATGACCGATAGCGCCGCGTTGTCAATGAGCACCGCGTGCAGGGCGGCGTCAGTCGCGGCCTCGAACGCTGCCGCTCGATGGCGCACGGTTCGTTCGCGGACTGCAAGGTCGCTGTCTGTCATGAATTCCACGGTAGAACAACAACTCTCGAATGGCATGTGGGATGACGGGAACGTCATGTCCACCAGGGTGGTGTCATGAGCATCGTCGGCGAAACCAGAGCCGGAGAGCGCAATCCTCCGGCGACGCTGCAGTTCGGGACGGCCACATCATTGTCGAGCGTGGCCGCCCAAGTCGCGCAGCGCCGAGCAGATCAGCACTCGACGTAGCGTCGCGGAATCCAGACCTTCCAGTTGAACTTTCTCCGGCGGTCTTCGGCCTTCAGCCCCTTCCGCCGGCCCACGGCAGTAGCCTCCTTGCGCAAGCGGAACGACTCCGCCTCGGCCATGAGGCGGTGCTGCCGCTCCGACGCGAGAGCCATCGCGATATACGGGCTCATCATCTGACGCTCCCTTCATGATTTGCTTTGTGGATAAGGGCTTTTTCACCGGCAGAATGCGACGAGACCTCCGCGCCGGATCACGTGTCGCCGGGTGATCGTCACGAACAAGATGTCGAGCGGGCCCTTCTCGCCGTGACCGGCTTGCCGGGTGACCGGCCATCCCCGGGACCACGGCCGGCGGGTCACCGAGGTCGGTCACGACCTGGCTGATCCCGGTGATCTGCGGGATCGCATCGACCGTGCCGAGCAGCATGACGGTGGCGCGGTTGCCGCATGATGGGTGCTTCTTCCTTCTGCTGGCAGGACGATCCCCCGCGCCCAGTCCACGCGAAGACGCGAGGACGCGAGGACGCAGGGACGCGGGGCACCGTCGGGACTTCGGCTAGGTGTGCGCCGGCGCGGGTGGGATGTTCTGGTTGATGTGGAAGATGTTCTCCGGGTCATAGCGGCGCTTGATCCGACTCAGGCGGTCATAATTTCCCCGGTACGAAGCCCGGATCCGATCCGGTCCCTCGTCCATCATGAAGTTGACGTAGGCCCCGCCCGCGGACGTGGGATGCAGTTCCTCCCAGTAGTCGCGGGCCCATTGCGAGATCGCGGCCGCGTTCGCCGGATCGGGGTCGACTCCGACGATTACGCCCGCCCAGCCGCCATCGCGATAGGCGAAGGCCGTCCCGTTCGACGGGACCCGGCTGGCCGCACCGTCGATCGGGTACAGGTGCATGGTCGAGTGGCCGGTCGGCAGCTGCGCGCCGTAACGGCAGTGCACCTCGATGGCAGCATCCGAAATCTCGGTGAAGACGTCGGCCCGCCAGTACCACTGCAGTCCGGCCGGGTAGAGCGCATCGAACGCACTCTGGAGCACGTTGAAGGGCATCTCCTGCAACCCGACGACCAGGGGGGACCCGAACTCCCTGATCGGTGCAAGCGTTTCCTCCGCCCGTTCGTGGGCGCCGGTGTAGCACCAGACGATGGCGCAGGACTTGCGCCCCCACAGCTCTTCCGGGAACGGCGGCGCTGGTGGGATGGTGATCAGCCCGATCCAGCCACTGAGTTCCTCCGGCAGGGACGGCAGCAGCGCCCGGTACCAGCGCATGACCTCGGCGGTGTCCGCGAAGTCGTAGAGCACCGGGCCACCGATGATCGTTCCGTGTTCGCCGATGTCGTGGCAGCGGAAGGTGAACGAGGTGACGACGCCGAAGTTTCCACCACCGCCACGCAAAGCCCAGAAGAGATCGGGGTGCGAGCTCTCGCTGGCCGTGACGAAGGTTCCGTTTGCCAGCACCACGTCGGCGCTCAGCAGGTTGTCCACCGTCAGCCCGAACCGCCGCGACAGATACCCGATGCCCCCGCCGAGGGTCAGCCCGGCGACTCCGGTCGAGGCCAGAAAGCCCGACGGCGTAGCCATTCCGAAGGCGACAGTCGCGTGGTCGACGTCGCTCCAGGTGCACCCGGCGTCGACCCGGACGGTGTGGTTGACCAGATCGACCGTCGTGCTGTGCAGCAACGACATGTCGATGACCAGTGCACCGTCGAAGACCGCGTGACCGGCGGCGTTGTGGCCACCACCGCGGATCGTGAGTTCGAGGTTGTGTTCGCGGCCGAATCGCACCGCCGAGATGACATCAGCGGCGTCCCGGCAGCGAGCGATCGCGGCCGGTTTCTTGTCGATCATGGCGTTGTACACAGCACGCGCCTCGTCGTAGCCGGCGTCACCCGCGGTGATGACCTCACCGTGCAGAGCAGCCGCCAGTTCCGCATACGGTGGGGTTGCGGTGCCTGCCACGGTCGCCGTTGTTGTGCTCATTGCAGGTCCTCTTCTCAGCTGGGCGCTCAGCGGTAGAGCGCGGTACCGGCAACGCTAGGAACGCAGCGTTCGCGAAGCGTTCGGTCTGCGGGCCAGCCGAATCTGGGCCTGCCGAACGCCGACCGCAGATAGCCGAACGCGGGCACGATCGGATGGCGGCACGATCAGACCGCGGCACGATCAGACCGCGGCCTCGAGACGCTCCGGCGGCACGCCGAGCGCAGCAAGGTCGACCTGGCAGCGCCGACGTAGCGTGAGACTGCCGTGCTCGGCGGCCCGCTGCTCAGCCGCGCGGAGCCGGCCGATGGCCGCGGTCGGATCCTCATACGCTGCGCGCATCCGCATCACCTCGGGCAGCCACCACAGATCGACGCTGGCGGCACCGACCACCAGCGCACCGTCGAGCGTTCCGCGGGCGTCTTCTTCGAAGCCGTTCCGGGCGGACAGATCAGCGAGCAGTGCCAGCCAGTAAGGCATCCGGGCGATGGAGCCCTCGGATCGAAGATTGTCGACTCCGCGTCGCGCGAGGTCGAGACCGGCCGGGTCCCCGCGTGACCACCCCTGGAGGACGAGCGCCCACTCGCGGTAGTAGGCGAAGTCGTAGCGATCGCACAGCTCACGCAGTTCGGCGACGTGCTGCTCCAGCGCGTTCGCGTCGTCGCACAGCTGAGCGGTCACGCCGGCATAGGCCAGCGCCACCGCCACGTTGTACGGACCACCCGTGGTGCGGGCCATCGTGACCGCGTCATCGGAGCTCCGCACGGCCTCGTCATGGTCACCGAGCAACCAATACGCATGCGCGGCAAACGCCCGGCCATGCACGTCCGGACGGGTTCCCACGCTGAGCATGTCGGATCCGCCGAGTTTTACCGCCAGCTCCAGATGCCGCACCGCCTCCGCGGGTCGGCCCAGGCTCACCGCCGAACCCCCGATGGCGAAATGCGCCGGCGCGCTCAACGCTGAATCGGGTTCCACCAGCGACAGCGCCCGGGTTGCCGTCTCATAGGCAGCGACGTTTTTCCCCTGGACGAACTGCGACGCCCACAGTCCCACCAGGCCGGTCAGCACCGAGTCACGGTTGCCCACCTCTTCGGCGAGCGCAATGGAACGCTGCAGCGTGTGTTGCAGTTCGGGCGATGAGTAGCCGTAGTTGGCGTTCAGCGGTGCCGCCATGGCCTCCAGGCCGGCAAGTTCCTGCCTGAGACGATCCCGGCCCTCGGGCAGCGTCCGGACCAGGGCCAACGCCTCCTTGTGCAGCCGGATCGACTCGGCGTGCGCGAACATGCCCGCCGCCAAGTCGGCCGCCCGGCGGTAGTAGCGGACAGCTCGCTCCACCCGTCCGCCGCGCGCATACTGCTCGGCGAGCTGCGCCGACACGGCGTCCGTGTCGTCGGCGTGCAGCAATTCCAGGCCCTGAGCGACCCTGCGGTGCAGCAACCAACGCCGCGCCGGGCTGACCTGGGCGTAGGCGGCGTCGCGCAGCAGATCGTGGGAGAAGTCGTAGCCGTCGCCCACCTCGCGCACGATCCGACCTCGCCACAGCTCGTCGACGGCCCGCACGACGGCGTACTCCTCGAGATCGCTCGCCTCGGTGAGCAGATCGAGGGAGAAGTTGCGCCCGACCGCCGCGGCCAGCCCGGCGATATCGCGGGCCACGACGCTCACCTGGTCGAGTCGATCGCTCAAAACCCGGGTCAGATCGCCGACCGGCAGTGGTCCGCGGCCCGGATCCACCGCGCTCCGGGCCGCCTCGACGATGAACAGCGGGAACCCGCCGGTCGTCGCCTGCAGCAGCGCTGCGTCGTCCGCTGCCAGGGCCCGGCCCGACAGCGCCTCGGCCAGCTCCGCCGTATGGCCGATCTCGAGTGGGCTCAGCTCGACCTCGGACATCATCCGCGTGGTGCGCATCCGGCTGATCCAGTCCAGTAGGTCCGAGTCGGTCCGGTCGTCCTCGTCGCGCACGGTTGCGGCGACCATCACCGGCGTGTCGGCCGTCAGCCCGAGGAAGAAGGTCAGGAAGGCCAGCGTTTCGTGGTCGCACCATTGCAGGTTGTCCAGTACGAGAAGCATCGGCCGGCCAACCTCGATCAGCGCTCGGGCCAGTCCTTCGAAGAAGCGATGCCGCTGCCACGCGTCGACCATCGTTCTGACCCCGCTGCCAGGTTCGGCGCGACCCCGGCCCGATGGCACGAGACGGTCCACCTCGACCCGCCAGACCGGATCGAGATCGACCAGCCCGGCCTGGACCGCCGGCGTCCGCAACCAATCCGCGACCGGGGACAGGGCCAACCGTCCGGACGTACCGAAGCACTGCGCAGTGCCGACGACCGCGTGGCCCAGCCGTGCCACCTCGACGAGCTCGGACACGAGCCGGGTCTTACCCACGCCGGCATCGCCCCGGACCAGGGTCAGCCGAGGGACGCCGGTGACCGCAACCCGCCACGACTGGCTCAGCACGTCGAGCTCGGCCGAGCGGCCGATCAGACGTGCTGACGCGAGTCCGGACCGAGCGGCTGGGATGGGTTCGGGCGCCTCGACGGCGACCACGGCCGGAGCTGTCTGCTTCAGCAATCGGTTCAGCAGCGCCCGTGTGGTCGGATCGGGCTCGACGCCGAGTTCGCGTTCCAGGACCGAGGCGCAGTGATGGTAGGTGCTGACCGCGCCCGCCCGCTCGCCGATTTCAGCCTGCAACTCCATGAGTATCCGGTAACCCATTTCCTCCAACGGCCGCAGGGCAATCCGTCGTTTGGCGGCGTCTACCGCCCCGGCCAGATCACTCGCCCGGGGTCGGGTGCCGGCGATCCGATCGAGCAGGTCGACGCAGCGGTCTTCCAGCTCGGCGCGGGCGGCAAGCAGCCAATCGTAGTAGCCACCGGGCAGTAACTCACCCCCGTACGACGCGACGGCTGCGGTGGCGTGGGCGAGAGCCTGCTCGTCGTCGGCGGTGGCGGCCAGCGCACGCTCCCGCTCGAAGGTCCGTACATCGACCTGGCAGGTATCGGTATCCAGCCAGCACAGATGCCTCGGCGTCACCACGAGAGCCGCTTCACCGGGCAGGACGTTGCGCAGGTGGTGAAGTTCGCGGCGCAGGTTGGTGAGCGCCTGCGCGTCGGAGGAGTCCGGCCAGAAGAGTGTCGCCAAGCGCTGGCGGGATTGCGGTACGCCCGCGTGCAGGACAAGGAAGGCCACCAGTGCGACCGCCCGAGGGGACCGCGTGCGAACGGCCCCTGCCGCGTCGCTGATCACCTGCTCACCCAGCAAGGAGACCTGAAGCACCTCAGCCGCCTTTCCGGAGCCCCACCATGACATCCGCGACGATGCGATCGGGTCGCGACCTTCAGCGTCAGAATACGATCCGGGCGAGCCGCGCCATAGTTCTTTGTGCCAGCCCATACGCAGACGTCACGCCACCTGAGGATCGACGGCACGCGATCCGCGCCTTGTGGTCCGCGGTGAGATTCACGCCCGGCGAGCTCGACGCCGATCGCGCGGGCGCGCCCTGCCCGATCTGCTCGCACCGCCTACCGCATCGCCTTCGGCCAGCGCGGCGCGATGTCGGGACGTCAGACTGGACTGCCGACCTCGGCCCGGCTCGAGATGTACTCGAAGTTGCAGCGTGTTACGCCGCGGC
>JAVEET010000080.1 GCA_030840295.1 Pseudonocardiales bacterium | reverse complement strand
AGCCTGACGATGTGGCCGGCAGGCAGGTTCACGGCAACATCGCGGAACACCCAACGGCGTTTGTGGCGCACTCCGAGACCGCTGGCCCACAACGCCGTGGCCTCCCCCATGGGGCTCATGCTCTCATGAAGCTACTGTGTTCCGGTGGCCACCGAGACCGAGGTTGAGATCGTCGAGAACACCACCGCCACTCGCTTCGAGATCCATCTCGGCGGTGTATTGGCCGGCTTCACGGTGTACCGGGTGCGCAGTCCTGAGCTCTACTCCTTCGTGCACACCGAGATTTCGCCCGACTTCGAGCACCGGGGCCTGGCGTCTCAACTCATCCAGGCCGCGCTGGACTCGATGCGGTCGCGCGGCATCTCGGTGCTGCCGTACTGCCCGTTCGTCCGTGCCTTCATCGCCAAGCATCCGGACTATGTAGAACTGGTGCCGGCCGACCAACGGGGCCCGTTCGACCTGCCGTGACCGACATCGGGGCTACCGTGTCCACCGCACCGCCACTGGCCCGCCGGCTGGGGTTGTTCGACGCCGTCGTGATCGGTCTGGGATCCATGCTCGGTGCCGGGGTGTTCGCCGCCTTCGGCCCTGCCGCGAACGCCGCCGGAGCCGGCCTGCTGATCGGACTGGCGATAGCGGCGGTCATCGCCTACTGCAACGCCACCTCCTCGGCCCGGTTGGCGGCGATCTATCCGCAGTCCGGCGGCACTTACGTCTACGGACGGCAACGACTCGGGCCCTTCTGGGGATATCTGGCCGGCTGGGGATTCATCGTCGGCAAGACGTCCAGCTGTGCGGCGATGGCGCTCACCTTCGCCTCCTACGCCGCGCCCGGCCACGTTCGGCTGGTCGGCGTCGCCGCCGTAGCCGCTCTGACCGCGGTCAACTATCTGGGCGTTCAGAAGTCGGCCTGGCTGACCCGGGCGATCGTGCTGATCACCCTGGCCGCATTGGCCCTGGTGGTGATCGCCTGCCTGGGCGGCGGCGCAGTCCGGGCCGATCACGTATCGCCCTTCCCCGGCGGAACTGCCTACGGCGTGCTCCAGTCGGCCGGGTTGCTGTTCTTCGCGTTCGCCGGCTACGCCCGGATCGCCACGCTCGGCGAGGAGGTCCGCGATCCCGCCCGGACCATTCCGCGCGCCATTGCGATCGCGCTGGGCATAGCCCTGGCCGTATATGCCCTGGTGGCCGTATCGGCACTGGCGGCGGCCGGGCCGGCCGGGCTGGCCGCAACGGCCTCTCCGCTGCGGGCTGCGGTACGGGCCGGTTCGCTCTCCGAACTGGCACCCGCGGTGCAGGTCGGGGGTGCCATCGCCGCCCTCGGTTCGCTGCTCGCTCTCATCCTCGGGGTCTCCCGCACCACCTTGGCGATGGCGCGGGACCGGTTCCTGCCTACGTCATTGGACGCCGTTCACCCCAGGTTCGGCGTGCCACACCGGGCCGAATTGGCCGTGGCCGCCGTGGTGATCGTGCTCGTCGCGACCGTGGACCTCCGGGGTGCCATCGGCTTCTCCTCCTTCGCCGTCCTCTGTTACTACGCGATCGCCAACGCATCGGCCATGACCTTGACGGACGCCGAGCGGCGGCCGCCGCGCTGGTTGCCGGTCCTGGGCGCCGCCGGCTGCCTGGTCATGGCGTTCACGCTGCCCTGGGCCTCCGTCCTGGCCGGCGCGGCCGTCCTGATCTTCGGTGCCATGCTGTGGCTGTTTCTGCCTGCGGGGCGTCGACGGCGCCGGATCAGCTGAACCTGGGGGGCAGGTAGTACTGCTAATACTGCTAGTACTGCGCCCAGTGCTGCGCCGATATCAGGTACTGCGCCGTTACCAGCGGTTGACGTCGGTGACCCGCACGATCGGCTCGCCCGCCTCGTCGCTGGCGGCGAGGTCGATCGTCGCGGCGATGCCCCAGTCGTGGTCGTCGTCCGGGTCGTCGAAGACCTGCCGGACGATCCATCGACCCGGTTCCACCGTCACATGTAACAGTGTCGGGCTGCGGGCGTCGGCGGCGATGCCGATTCGGTCGTATTCGTCGAAGTACTCCGCCAAGGCCTGCGCCCAGTTCTCGGCATCCCAACCGGCCGCTGCGTCCAGCTCGCCGAGTTCGTCGTAGCGGCGTCGAGCGGCCAACTCCACCCGGCGGAACATGGCATTACGCACCAGGACGGTGAAGGCCCGGACGTTGGCGGTGAGCCGGCGGGTGGGCGGCGCGACCTCGCGACCGGAGGCCGAGCCACCGACCGCCGACGGGTCGAATGCGGTGAGCTGCTCCCATTCGTCGAGCAGACTCGAGTCGACCTGCCGGACGACCTCGCCCAACCACTCAGTCAGGTCCTCGACGGTTTCGGTCCGGCCCGAGGCCGGGACGCCGGCCCGCAGTGCGCGATAGGCGTCGCTGAGATACCTCAACACCAGACCTTCCGATCGCGTCAGTCCGTAGGAGGAGACGTATTCGGTGAAGGTCATGGCCCGTTCCCACATTTCACGCACCACGGACTTGGGGAACAGCTCGAAGTCGGTCAGCCAGGAGTGGCGACGGACGTAGATGGCGAAGGTGGCGTCGAGGAACTCGGCCAGGGGCTTGGGATAGGACACCTCGTCGAGCAGCTCCATCCGCTCGTCGTACTCGATTCCGTCGGACTTCATGGCGGCCACTGCTTCGCCGCGGGCCTTGTACTGCTGGGACGACAGGATCTGCCGAGGGTTCTCCAGCGTCGCCTCGATCACCGACAGCACGTCGAGCGCGAATGTCTCGGACTCCGCGTCCAGCACCTCGATGGCCGCCAGGGCAAAGGTCGACAGCGGCTGGTTGAGAGCGAAGTTCATGGGCAGATCGACGGTGAGGCGAACCGTGCGGCCGGACTCGTCGGGCGGGTCGAGCCGCTCGATGACCCCGGCGGCCAACAGTGATCGGTAGCCCTGGATGGCCTCGCGGACGTGGCGTCGCCGCCGGGAGACCGGCTCATGGTTGTCCCAGAGCAGTTGCCGCATGGCGGCGAAGGCATCGCCGGGACGGGCGATCACGTTGAGCAGCAAGGCGTGGGAGACCCGGAAGTGCGAGGTCAGCGGCTCCGGCGGTGCCGCGATCAGCCGATCGTGGGTGGCCTTGCTCCAGGACACGAAACCCTCGGGTGGCTTCTTGCGCTGGACCCGGCGGCGCTTCTTCTCGTCGTCACCGGCCTTGGCCAACAGCCGGACATTCTCGACCTCGTATTCGGGCGCCTGAACGACCACGGTCCCGGCCGTGTCGAAACCGGCCCGCCCCGCTCGGCCGGCGATCTGGTGGAACTCGCGCACCTGCAGCTGGCGGGTCCGGCTGCCGTCGTATTTGCTGAGGGACGAGAAGACCACGGTACGGATGGGCACATTGATTCCGACACCGAGCGTGTCCGTGCCACAGATGACTTTGAGATGGCCGGCTTGGGCGAGCTTCTCGACGAGCCGGCGATATTTCGGCAGCATGCCCGCGTGGTGCACCCCGATGCCGTGCCGCACCAACCGCGACAGCACCTTGCCGAAGCCGGAGGAGAACCGGAAGTCACCGATGGCCTGGGCGATCAGGTCCTTCTCGGCCCGGGTCGCGACATTGACGCTCATCAACGCCTGGGCCTGCTCCAGGGCCGACGCCTGCGTGAAGTGCACGATGTAGATCGGCGCCTGGTGGGTCTGCA
>JAVEET010000065.1 GCA_030840295.1 Pseudonocardiales bacterium | reverse complement strand
GCCTCGCACCAGTTCTATTCGGCTATCTGCCCTGTTTTGATCAGGAACCGCTCGAGGTGGGTGACCACGAAGCGGTGATCCTCGATCTGCGGGAGACCGGACACGGCAACCGTACCGATGCAGCCGCCGGTTGACAGTGTCACAGGGAACGCACCGCCGTGGGCGGCGAATACCCCCGGGTCCAGCCGCGAGTCGGTGTCGAAATCGCCACCTTCGGCTCGGAACTGGCAGCCGACGTAGTAGGAGGAGTGGCCGTAGCGCTCGACGACCCTGGCCTTGCGCAGCAGCCAACCGTCGTTGTCCGCCGACGAGCCGGCAAGCGCAGCATGGAACAGGCACTGCCCGCCGCGGCGGATCGAGATCGCCACCGGAAGTTGCGCTGCGAGAGCCTCGTCGCGCAGCAGGCAGCCGAGCTCCCAGGCGGTATCGACGTCGAAGCGGGAGAAGACCAGTCGCTGCTCCTGTGCGAGAAGAACCGGCAATAGCTCGTCGTTATCGTTCATGACGCGAATCTTCGTCCTGTTGCATTCGTGACGTGGCCGCGGGGCCGTCTTCTTGTGGGACGGTCCACAAGAAGGCCTTGGGGGCCCCGCACCGCCGCACGCGAGGCGGCGACGGTGGCCAACTGTCGGTTTCACGCTCGCGCCTACAGCGGCAGACGAACGCGTCTCGTGGAACGCTGGTCGGGTGACCGATTTCGCCAGCGAGAACCTATCCGGTTTCCCCGATTCGAGGCGTCGGCGCCGAATGACGACCCCCGACAGTCGGGTAATCACGGCTCCGCTTGTAGGAGGACGACGACGGTAAGACATCGAGAACTATCCGACGCGGCATCCGAGCGTTCGCGGAAGGTTGCTTCGCGGCGATCAGGAACCCAGTTGCACAGGACGGCAGCGACGTGAGCGAGACGGAAGCGCTTGAGCGGCTCGCGCCCCTGGAACATCCTCGCGCGGTGGATCGATCGGGCGAAACCGCAGACGTAGGAGCACTAAGCCGACGTACCCGTTTGAACCAATCCGACAAGCAGAGCGGACGGCAAGGCCCAAGCTGCACTGCCTGCACGGACCCATGCCCACGCGCGGCCACGGCCCCAACCCCAACACGCAGCGATCCGCCACCTCGGTCGAAAATTCTGCGGCCTCTTGCGGACTAGGAGCTCCAAGTACCCCCTACAGCGCCCCATTCTTGCTGGGATTCCGAGTCTCGTCACACGTTGAAGCGGAACTCCACCACGTCACCATCGGCCATCAGGTAGTCCTTGCCCTCGATGCGAACCTTGCCCTTCGCTTTAGCTTCGGCCATCGAGCCGGCAGCGACCAGATCGGCGAAGGAAACCACCTCGGCCTTGATAAAGCCGCGTTCGAAGTCGGTGTGGATCACGCCGGCCGCCTGAGGAGCGGTCGCACCCTTGCGGATAGTCCAGGCTCGAGCTTCCTTCGGGCCGGCGGTCAGATAGGTCTGCAAACCCAGAGTGTCGAAGCCCAGGTGCGCCAGCTGGTTCAAGCCGGATTCCTCAACTCCCATAGACTGAAGTAACTCGAGCGCCTCGTCCGGCTCGAGCTCAACCAGCTCGGATTCCGTTTTGGCATCAAGGAAAACAGCTTCGGCCGGAGCGACGAGATCCCGCAATCCCCCGATGAAGTCGGCGTTTCCCAGCTCCCCCGGATCGACGTTGAACACGTAGAGGAACGGCTTGGCCGTCATCAGGTGCAGCTCGCGCAGCGGCTCGGGATCCAGCCCTGCACCGAAGACTGTCCGGCCTTCTTCCAAAACCTTCTGAGCCTCCTCGACGGCCGCGACGACTGAGACCTTGTCCTTTTGCACGCGGGCTTCCTTCTGCAACCGCGGCAACGCCTTCTCGATCGTCTGCATGTCGGCCAGGATCAGCTCGGTGTTGATGGTCTCGATGTCATCGGCCGGGGAAACCTTGCCGTCGACGTGCACAACGTCGGGATCGGTGAAGGCTCGGATCACCTGGCAGATCGCGTCGGCCTCACGGATGTTGGCCAGGAACTTGTTGCCCAGGCCGGCGCCTTCGGAAGCGCCGCGCACGATGCCAGCAATGTCGACGAAGCTCACTGTCGCCGGCAGGATCTTGGCTGATCGGAAGATCTCGGCGAGCACATTCAGCCGATCATCGGGGACGCCCACTACGCCGACGTTGGGCTCGATCGTCGCGAACGGGTAGTTCGCGGCGAGCACGTCGTTGCGGGTCAGCGCGTTGAACAGGGTGGACTTGCCGACGTTGGGCAGTCCGACGATTCCGATAGTGAGGGCCACGAGCCGCCAGTCTACGGCGTCGAAGTCCCCGCCAAGAACGCGCAGCACTTGACGATCGCGCAGTTGTCAGTCAATATTCATCGCATGATGAATAAAGCGGAGTACGCGATCAGAATCCAAGATCTGGTCGTCGTCCGTGGTCGCAGGCTAGTGCTCGACGAGCTCTCGGCCACTATCGGCGCGGGGTCTGTCACCGGTCTGCTCGGACCGAGTGGCTGCGGCAAAACGACCCTGATCCGCTGCATCGCGGGTATCCAGCTGGTGAAGTCGGGAACGGTGGAGGTGCTCGGGGAGCCAGCCGGCGTCGCCACCCTGCGGAGCAGGGTCGCGTACGTGACCCAGGCCAGCTCGGTCTACCCAGACCTGACGGTGATGCAGAACCTGGTGTATTTCGCCGCGCTCACGGACCGATCAGCGAGTGACGTGGCCAAGGCGCTCGATCAGGTCGGCCTGACTGCAAACCGCACCGACCTCACGGGCAATCTCTCCGGTGGTCAACGCACGCGGGTGTCGCTGGCGGCTGCACTCCTCTGCGAGCCCGAGCTCTTCCTGCTCGACGAACCGACAGTCGGTTTGGATCCGGTCCTTCGTCGCGACCTCTGGAAGCTCTTCGGCGACCTGGCCGCCGCTGGGCACACGCTGCTCGTGTCCAGTCACGTGATGGACGAAGCCGCCCGCTGCGAGCAGGTTCTGCTTCTGCGCGAAGGCAAGTTGATCGCTGACGACACTCCGGACGGGCTTCGCCACCAGACTGGCCAGGACGATCTCGAGCAGGCCTTCCTGACCCTGGCCGAACGCGCTGGCCACCCCGAAGAACCGAATGCAGACCAGGAGAGGCAGGCGTCATGATCACCAAGCAGAGCGCGCGCCGGACGTCGGCAACGGCCAAGCGGGTACTGCAACAACTAGGCCATGATCGCCGCAGCGTCGCCCTGATGCTCGTCGTGCCGGCCGTGCTGCTGATCCTGTTCAAGTACGTTTACACCGGCAACGCGGCACTGTTCGACCAAATCGGACCGCAACTACTCGGGATCTTCCCGTTCATCATCATGTTCCTGGTGACCTCGGTGACCATGGTCCGCGAACGGACCTCCGGCACTCTTGAACGCCTGCTCACGACTCCCCTGGCCCGCGGCGAGCTCATCGGCGGGTACGCGCTGGCATTCGGATCGGCCGCCCTGCTGCAATCAGTGGTGACCACGGCCGTCGCACTCGGCCCGCTGAGCATGAAGGTCAACAGCGTCTGGGTGATCGCGGTGTTCGCCATCGTCGATGCCTTGCTGGGTACCGCGCTCGGGCTGCTCATGTCGGCGTTCGCCCGAACCGAATTCCAGGCGGTGCAATTCATGCCGGCCATCGTGTTGCCGCAGCTCTTGCTGTGCGGATTGCTGAATCCTCGCCCGGAGATGGCCGTCGTCCTCAGATGGATCTCCAACGTCCTGCCGTTGAGCTACGTCACCGACGCCTTCACCCGTGCTCGCACCGTGCAGGGCCTGGATGCACAGATGTGGCGGGACCTCGCAATACTGACCGGGTGCCTGATCCTCGCGCTCGGCCTGGCCTCGACCACGCTGCGCCGCCGAACTCCGTGAGCCAGGCTGCCGACAACGAACCGGCCGAGCCGAGCCGCAGCCGGGGTCGCGGCCGCCCACGCTCGGGAACCGCCACCGACACCCGCGAACGCATTCTTACCGCCGCGCGGCAACAGTTCGCCGATACCGGGTTCGACGGCACCTCGCTACGTGCAATCGCCACCGCGGCCGGGGTCGACGCCAGCTTGATCTCGCACTACTTCGGCGACAAGTCCGGGTTGCTGATTGCCACCATGCAGCTACCGGTGAACCCGATCGAGCTGATCCAAGGGGTGCTGGCGGACGGGCCTGAAGGATTAGCCGAACGCGTGCTGGCCACCTTCCTCACGGCTTGGGATGCACATCGGGAGGTGTTCAGCGGCCTGGTGCGGACCACGATCGCCTCGGCCGATCGGAGTGCACCGATGTTGTCGGTGCTGCGCGGGGTGCTACTGCCCTCGCTGGTCGCGGTGATGCCAGGTGCGGACCGGGAGCTGCGGGGCGCCCTGTTCGCCTCCCAGTTGATCGGTATGGCCACGCTGCGCTACGTGCTCCAGGTCGAACCGTTGGCCGGCGCTGCGCCCTCGGAGGTCATCCGGTGGTACGCCCCGGGGCTGCAATCATTGATGACCCCGGGTGATCTGCCGCGCGCTTGACCGAAACTGTCGGAGGTCTGGTCGAGACTTCGGACATGACCTCACTCGCGCTCAGTTGTCTGGTGATCGGCTGTGTGATCGGCCTGCTGGCCGGCTCCGCCGTGGGGTACCTGCTTGCCCGCAACCGGGCGGCGTTGTCAGCGCTCGCCCAGTCCCAGGTCGACTCGGCCCGCGATTTCGCGGGCCACGATCTGGCGCAGCGGCAGCGGGCTATCGAGTCCCTGGTCGCCCCGATGCGCGATGCGCTGGCCCGAGTCCAGTACCAGCTGCACGAGTCCGAGCGCGACCGGTTGGCGGCCTCATCCGCACTCGACGAGCACCTCGCCGCGATGCGCGTCTCGGCCGAGGGACTGCGGATCGAGACCGGCCAGCTCGTCACCGCGCTCCGCGCTCCGCAGGTCCGCGGTCGGTGGGGTGAGCTGCAGCTCGAACGGACGGTGGAAGCGGCCGGCATGGTCGAGCACATCGACTACGTGACGCAAGCCAGCGTGACCGGGCCGGAGGGGACCATGCGGCCGGATCTGGTGGTCAAGTTGGCCGGCGGAAAGCACATCGTGGTCGACGCGAAGGTCGCGTTCGCCGGCTACCTCGAGGCCATGGAGGCCACCGATGATCGGGTGCGTTCCGGGCGGCTCCGCGCGCATGCCCGCCAGCTGCGGATCCACGTCGACGCGCTGGCAGCCAAGGCGTATTGGGACCATTTCGATCCCACGCCCGAATTCGTAGTGTGTTTCGTTCCGGCGGACGCCTTTCTGGACGCCGCCCTTCGAGAGGACCCGGCGCTGCTGGAGCATGCTTTTGCCCGCAATGTCGTGCTGGCAACCCCGAGCACGCTGGTCGCTCTGCTGCGCACCATCGGTTACAGCTGGCGCCAGGACGCGCTCGCCCGCAACACGGCAGAGGTCAGCAAGCTCGGCCGCGAGCTGTACCAGCGCCTGTCCACGATGACCGGTCATCTGGACAAGATGGGGCGGTCGCTCTCGGCCGCCGTCACCTCGTTCAACGCCTCCGTCGGCACGCTCGAAACGCGCGTTCTGGTCAGCGCACGCCGCCTCGCCGACCTCTCAGTCGTAGATTCTCAGGTCGATGGCCGTCTTCGGTCAGCTGAGCAGATCCTAGGAACCACCCGATCCGTTGCCATGGAGCCTGAGGTTAGCCAGGTACCGTAACTAATCGTGCCACCTTCGAACGGAGCCACGTACGTGCCCGAGCCGCCAGCCGAGTCGGAGTACTCCGACGTCTCCAGCTACGGGTATCCGGCGCCGGGACTGGCTCCGCAGCAGTTCGCCGGTCGGGCCCATGCCCGCGGTGGCCGGCCCGTGCGTGAGCGTGGCATTCCCGGGTGGGCAGCCGTCCTGCTGCTGCTGCTGATCGCCGGCGTCGGGGGCGTGATCGATCAGATCAGCGGCGCCTCGATCCAGGGGGCTTTCAACTGGGCGCTGATCGTGGCTTCCCTGGTGGCCATCCTGGTCGTTCGACGGCGGCAGATGTTCCCGGTCGTGATCGCGCCACCCCTGGTCTATTTCATCGCGTCCGCCGCGAAGCTGTACTTCAGCTCCAACGGCCTCAAGGACCGTGCTGCCTTGACCGATGCAGCCGCGAACTGGCTGGTTTACGGGTTTCCGGCTATTGCAGGCGCGACCGCGATCGTGCTGGTCGTCGCCGGTGTCCGCATGATCGGTCGGCGCTGACGCTCTGAACGCGGCGGCCTTAAGCCACCGATTGCATTCACTGCGAGGAGGGCGAGCGAGGCTCGACTTCCACACGAGTTCCGATCCGTGGTGCGACGACTGCGGACACGTTCCTCGGCGAGGACTCCTCTGGCGGCTGGGATGCTGCTCGGAAGCGCTACCTCGCCGCCCGGCAGGGAGAGTGCCCGACGAGGCGGGATGCGCGGGTGCCTTCGCTGCGATAAGGGGTGGCGAGCAGACGCTGCAAAAGCTTGAGCCTACGAAGGAGAACCTCCCTCGTAGCATCGGAACGAGGCTCGGCGCTAAGCGGTATATCGATGAGATCGATAATTTCGAGAGGCTGTCAACTTGACGACAGCCGCTCGACCGAACTCGAGCCGCTCAGGCCTTCGGGGTCAGCCGCATGTCCCTGCGAAGCTCCTGCGGCAAGGCGAAGACGAGTCGTTCCTCAGTGTGGTTGACCTCCTCCAGGTCACCGTAACCGTGTTCTGCCAGCCAGTCCGCGACCTCGGATACCAGAATTTCCGGCACCGACGCCCCGGAGGACAACCCGACTGACGTGACACCGGTCAACCATTTCGGCTGAATCGCGGTCGCGTTCTCGACCAGGTGGGCTTGCCGGGCGCCGGCGGCCAAGGCCACCTCGACCATCCGGACCGAGTTGGACGAGTTCGCCGATCCGACGACCAGAAACAGCTCCACCTGAGGCGCGATCGCCTTGACGGCCGCTTGGCGGTTCTGAGTCGCGTAGCAGATGTCGTCACTGGGTGGCGATTGCAGCTTCGGGAACTTCACTTTCAGGGCGTCGACAGTTTGCAGGGTCTCGTCGACCGACAGCGTTGTCTGAGAAAGCCAGACCACTCGTTCCGGGTCGCGGACCTCGACGTTGGGCACATCATCCGGGCCGTCGACCAGCCGGATACTTGCCGGCGCCTGCCCGGTGGTGCCGATGACTTCCTCGTGACCCTCGTGGCCGATCAGCACGATGTCGTAGTCCTCGGCGGCGAAGCGACGTGCCTCGTTGTGCACCTTGGTCACCAGTGGGCAGGTCGCGTCAATGGCCTTGAGGTTGCGGCTCGCGGCCTCAGCGTGCACCTCAGGAGCGACTCCGTGCGCCGAAAACACCACGATCGAACCCTCGGGTACCTCGTCGGTTTCCTCCACGAAAACCGCGCCCCGGGCTTCGAGTGATCGAACGACGTGCAGGTTGTGCACGATCTGCTTGCGCACGTAGACCGGGGCTCCGTAGTGGTCCAGAGCATGTTCGACGGTCTGCACCGCCCGGTCCACGCCGGCGCAGTAGCCTCGCGGCTTGGCCAGCAACACCCTCTTGCGCCGCGATACCGACCGCGGAGTCTGCAGCGGCGCCGGTGGTGGTTGCGCTCCCGGCTGATCGACCGGAGCCGCGTCGGGCATCGGCTCGATGAACTCGGCGGAATCAGACATGGCTCAATCGTACGTACCGATCGGCGGGTGCCCCTCGCGCAGCGATCCCGAGTGAGGCAGGCTGGGGACATGCCCAGTGTTCCTACACCGTTCAAAGTCGTCCTCGGAATCGCCGCAACCGCAGCCGAGGAGGCCCGGAAACTGCCGGAGACGCTGCCCACGGCCATGGCGGGTGCGCCGATGATCGCGGTCTCGACGGCGATGCAGGCTTCGCTGCGTGTTCAACAGCACATCGCCGCGCTAGCCGCGCGGGGCGAGGAGGTGCTTGCGCAGCTCAGAGGTACCTCGGACGAACCACCGGCCTGGGCCACATTCGACGACCCGAAACCGGACGACCTCGCCGCCGGCCGGGTGTCCGACAAGGCGGCCGGTAAGAGTGCGTCAGCCGGTTCGGATACTCCGCTGCGCGCTGCCTTCGACCGGATCGACTACGAGGGCACCGGCTACGCCGAGGCCGATGAGCACCACGACCGCTGGGACGCGGTCGGCGCCGGATCCGCGGAAGAACCGGCGGGCGCGTCGGAAGGGGCGTCCCTGGCCAGGAAAGCCGCTGCGAAAAAGGCACCTACGAAGCGGCGCGCGGCCAAGCCCGCAGCTCCGGGGACCCGTACCGCGAAGGTGGCCGCCGTCAGGTCCGCCCAGATCAATGCCGCGGCCGAACGTGCGGACGCCGAAGCCGCCGCGCCGGCCAGAAAGGTGACCGCCCACAAGACAAGCGCCAGCAAGACAAGCGCCAGCAAGGCTCAGGCGAGCAAGGCACCCGCCAAGAAGGCAGCGGCCAATAGGGCTCTGGCCACGAAAGCACCGGCCACGAAAGCACCGGCCACGAAAGCATCGGCCAAGCGAACCAGCCTGGCCGAGGATCTCGCCTCGGCGGCCCGGGACGCCACGGACGAGTGAGCAAGCTCGAATCCTCCCCGGAACGGCCCTTGCCGCTGCGGCGAGTAAGCCAGGCCCTCGCCGACTGGATCGGCCGCCTCGGCGAGATCTGGGTCGAAGGCCAGGTGGCACAGTTCGTCCGGCGACCCGGTGTACAGACCTACTTCCTGACGCTCCGGGATATCGACGCCAACCTCTCGATGCAAGTCACCT
>JAVEET010000057.1 GCA_030840295.1 Pseudonocardiales bacterium | reverse complement strand
ACGGAACCGCGGGCGCCACATCCGACGTGTGGTTCAGCGCCGGCCCGGCGGGAGAATCCCATGGCCTGCTCGGGATCCTGCGGGCAACGGACAACGACTGAGGCAACCCGGTCAGGACGCAGGCCGGGGGACCTGCCCGCGTTCGGCCAACCCGGCAGTGCCATGTCGTCGCGGCAAGCCTTTCGAGCTGTCGTGAAAGTCAGGCGTGAGCGTCGGCACGGTGGCTGTTGAAGGAGTGCAGATTAAGGCTGACGTGCCGGCAATGCTCACAAACCCACACACCGAGCGGCACGACGAGGTGGCGTACCCGGGCGTCCTCGCGGGCGCAATGCAGGTGGTAGGCACGAAGTGCCAGGCGTGTCCAGCGGCGCATGCGGTCACTCCGTTCTGCCGGCCGCAGGGGTACTGACAAGCCGGACTGACAACGGCCGCTGCGCTGGGGACGAAAGGTTCAGGTCAACCGAGTGTAGCTGGACGGCGCCCGAGGGGGAATCGGCGGTCGTCAGCTTTCCTCAGTACTCGGCTGGTGTTTCATTTGCTCATCGATCATGTTGACCACAGTGGGATCGGCCAAGGTCGTGACATCGCCCAGGTCGCGGTGCTCAGCGACATCGCGCAACAGCCGCCGCATGATCTTGCCCGACCGGGTCTTGGGTAGGTCAGGTGTCAACAGGATCTGGCGCGGCCGGGCGATCTTGCCGATCTCCGTCGCCACGTGCTCGCGCAGCTCCGCGATCAGGCGTTCGCCCGATTCCGGGTCACCGGCGACATTTCCCTTTACCGTGACAAACGCGACGATGCCCTGACCGGTTGTCGCATCAGACGCACCCACCACCGCTGCCTCGGCAACCGCCGGGTGCGACACGAGGGCTGACTCCACCTCGGTCGTGGAAATACGGTGGCCGGAGACGTTCATGACGTCATCGATGCGACCGAGTAGCCAAAGATCGCCGTTTTCGTCCTTCTTCGCCCCGTCCCCGGCGAAGTACATTCCGTCGAAGCGCGACCAGTACGTCTGCCGATAACGCTCCTCGTCGCCCCAGATCCCGCGCAGCATGCCGGGCCACGGCTCGGTCAGGACGAGATACCCACCACCTCCGTTGGCGACCGGCTCACCGGCATTGTCGACCACGTCCGCACCGATGCCGGGAAATGGCGTCATCGCCGAGCCTGGCTTGGTGGCGGTGATGCCTGGTAGCGGGGTGATCATGATGCCGCCGGTCTCGGTCTGCCACCAGGTGTCGACGACCGGGCAGCGGCCGCCGCCGATGTTCTTGCGGTACCACATCCATGCCTCGGGATTGATCGGCTCGCCCACTGACCCGAGCAATCGGAGCGAGGACAGGTCGTGCGCCGCGGGTAGGTCCTCACCCCATTTCATGAACGTGCGAATGGTGGTCGGCGCGGTGTACAGGACGCTGACCTTCTGGCGTTCGACGATCTGCCACCATCGGTCCCGGCCGCCGGCGTCGGGCGTTCCCTCATACATCACCGAAGTCGTCCCGTTGGCCAGCGGCCCGTAGACGATGTAGCTGTGTCCGGTTACCCAGCCGATGTCCGCCGCCGTCCAGAAGACATCGCTTTCCGGCTTGATGTCGAAGACCAGACGGTGCGTCGTGGCCGCCTGCGTGAGATAGCCGCCAGTGGTATGCAGGATCCCCTTCGGCTTGGCGGTGGTGCCAGAGGTGTACATGACGTAGAGCGGGTGCTCGCTGTCATGGGGCTCCGCCGGGTGCTCGGGGCTCTGCCGGTCTACGAGGTCATGCCACCAGATATCGCGGGTGTCGGTCCAGCCCACGTCCTGTCCGGTGCGTCGCACCACCAACACCGACCGCACGTCGGCAAGCTCCGCGATGGCCTCGTCGACGGCCGGTTTGAGCGCCATAGCGGTACCGCGCCGGTACCCGCCATCTGCGGTGATGACGACGCGGGCATCGCAGTCGATGATCCGGTTCTTCAATGCCTCGGAAGAGAATCCGCCGAAAACCACGGTATGCGGAGCCCCCAGCCGGGCGCAGGCAAGCATCGCGACGACTGTCTCGGGAATCATCGGCATGTAAATAGCAACCCGGTCGCCCTTGTGAACCCCCAGTTCGGTCAACGCGTTCGCGGCCCGGCACACGAGATCCTTCAGCGCGGCATACGAGATATCCCGCTCATCACCCTCGGGCTCGCCGATCCAGTGATAGGCAATCCGGTCGCCGTTACCTGCGGCCACGTGGCGGTCCACACAGTTCACCGCGACATTGAGCATTCCACCGACGAACCATTTCGCGAACGGCGGCTTCCACTCGAGCACCGCTTCCCACGGCTGCGCCCAGTCCAAGCGGCTGGCCTCATCGGCCCAGAACGCAAGGCGGTCGACGCCGGCTCGTTGATAGATCTCAGGCTGTGCATTGGCTTTCGCGCTGAAGTCGGGCGAGGGTGGGAAACGGCGGGTTTCGGTCAGCAATGCTGACAGTTCGGCGTCAACGCTCAACGCGATCGCCTCCAGTTGTCAATCGCAGGGAATCATCGCAGGGCAATCGCAGCCAGGGGTGGGCACGGACCGTCGTCCGTGCCCATCGGCTGGTCGCCAGTCAGGACCCAACCATTACTCGGGTGAGCGGCCCGGT
>JAVEET010000055.1 GCA_030840295.1 Pseudonocardiales bacterium | reverse complement strand
GTGCCCGGCCCGCCCCCACAGCGGGCCGGGGCACAGCGCCCGGACAGGACCTAGGCGACCGTGGTGTAGTGCGAGGCGTCGCCCGTGATCGAGTGGCTCGGCGTGCCGTCGATGCCCACCGGTACGTCCCCGGCGACCGTCACGCGGTTCAGCCGGCGCGGCTGGTCGTCGTAGTTGTCGATCGCGTAGTGCTGGGTGATCCGGTTGTCGAACAGGACCAACTGGTTCGGCTCCCAGGCAACCCGCAGGACATTCTCCGGGCGGGTGACGTAGGCCTGCAGCAGCCGCAGGACGTCGCGTGATTCGGTGTTCGACAACCCGACCAGCCGCTGAGCGAATCCGCCTATGAACAATCCCTTTTCGCCTGTCAATGGGTGGACCCGCACGACCGGGTGCACGGTGCGGTAGACGGTCGAGGTGAAAATTGCCCGGCGGTCCTGCGCACCTTCCTGCTCCAGGTTGGGCGGGACGGCGTAGTCGTAGTCGTTGGTGTGTACGGCCCAGAGGTTGTCGGCGAACTGGCGGAGTACCTCAGGCAGGTCCTGGTATGCACCGGCCGTAGTGGCGATCAGCGTTTCACCGCCGTGGTCTGGGACGGTGATCGAGCGCAATGTGCTGACCTGCGGTGGGTTCAGGACGAACGTGACGTCGGTGTGCCAGTTGTTGGCCCTGCCTTGTTCGCTGTCAACCGGCAGAATGTTTGGCGCGCCCTCGACGGAGGCCACCGTCGGA
The DNA here is from genome assembly GCA_030840295.1 of Pseudonocardiales bacterium. GTDB lineage: Bacteria > Actinomycetota > Actinomycetes > Mycobacteriales > Jatrophihabitantaceae > Jatrophihabitans_A. Next base: position 24,706 of record JAVEET010000055.1, on the reverse strand, counting down.
TGCGCTTTGGTCAGGTCACCGAAGTGAGCCGCGAAGCGCTGCTGAGCCCCGTCGTCGAGTTCAGCGCCTCGGAACACCAAGGCCTTGTGCTGGTCGAGGGCGCTCCGGAGGGCGGCCACGGTCGACGGCGTCAGGTCCGTGGCGAGGTCCAGCCCGTGGACCTCGGCTCCGATCCGTTCGGTGATCGGACGAATGGTCAATTCCGAAACGGTCTTCTGATTGATGGTGGCGGTCATGCTGCGTTCTCCTTCTCAACGGGTGCGGCCGGCGTGCTGCGGGCCACGGTGAATTGGTTGCTGGGACGGCTGAGTCCGTAGTGCTCGCGCAACGTCGTACCGGTGTATTCGGTGCGGAACAGGCCGCGGCGTTGAAGTTCGGGGACCACCAGATCCACGAAGTCATCGAGCCCACCGGGCAACGTCGGTGGCATGATGTTGAAGCCGTCGGCCGCCCCTCCGGAGAACCAGTACTCGATCTGATCGGCAACCTGCGTCGGAGTGCCGGCGAATACCCGGTGCCCGCGACCACCGGCCAGGCGTTCGATCAGCTGCCGGATGGTCAGGTTCTCCCGACGGGCCAAGCTGGTCACCAGGTCGAACCGGCTCTGGGCGCCTTCGGTATGCGAGCCGACCTCGGGCAGCGGTCCATCCAGTGGGTACTGCGAAAGATCGTGATCCAGCAGGTTGGACAACTGCTGCAGACCGTAGTCAGGCGTGATCAACGAATTCAGGAGTGCCTCGGCCTCGCGGGCTTCTTCCTCGGTGCGGCCGATGATTGGGGTGATGCCCGGCAGGATCTTGATCTGCTCGGGGGTACGCCCGTAGCGGCTCAGCCGGGCCTTGACGTCGTCGTAGAAGGCCTTGCCGTCCTCGAAGGTCTGCTGTGCGGTGAAGACCGCCTCAGCGAATCGTGCGGCGTACTCCTTACCGGTCTCCGAAGAGCCGGCCTGGACGAGCAACGGGTAGCCCTGGATGGGACGAGGTGTGTTGAGCGGGCCTCGCACCTGGAAGTGGGTACCGACATGTTCCAGGGTGTGGATCTTGTCGGTGTCGGCGAAGACGCCACTGAGCTTGTCGATCCGCAGGGCATCGTCCTCCCAGCTGTCCCAGAGCTTCTTGGTCAGCTCGATAAACTCGGTCGCCCGCTCGTAGCGCAGCTCATGACCAGGACGGGCATCGCGATTGAAGTTGCGCGCCTCGTCCTGGCCGGCCGAGGTCACGATGTTCCAGCCCGCCCGGCCGCCGCTGAGATGATCGAGCGACGCGAACTTGCGGGCCAGATGGTAAGGCTCGTTGTAGGTGGTCGACGCCGTCGCGATCAGCCCGATCCGGTCGGTGACCGCAGCCAGGGCGGACAGTAGCGTCAAGGGTTCGAAGCGGCTGTGGGAGTTCCATTTCACGTTGCCCCACAAGGCGACACCGTCGGCCAGGAACAGCGAGTCCAGCTTGCCCCGCTCAGCGGTCTGGGCGATCTTGGCGTAATGCTTCAGGGTCAGCGCCTCGTGCGGATCGGTGTCCGGGTGACGCCATGCCGCCTCATGATGACCGTTGGCCATGATGAAGGCATTGAGGTGTAGCTGCTTGCTCATCGGACTTCTTTCTGTGGTTGAGGGTTGGTCGAAGCAGGGACTGGCGGACGACGGCAACGGTCACCGGGCGAGCGCAGTGCCGGTGCGCCAGCGCGAGAAATGCCGTTCCAGGCGTACCAAGCCGTAGTTGACGACAAGACCGAGCAGTGCCGTCGCGAGGATTCCGGCATACATGTCAGGTATCTGGAAGCTGCTCTGTGCATTGATGATCAGGTATCCGAGTCCGGCCTTGGCACCCACCATCTCGGCCGCGATCAACACCAGGATGGACGAAGTTCCGGCCATCCGTATCCCGGTGAACATGGTCGGAACCGCCGACGGGAGCACGACCTTGGCGAACAACCGGGGACTGGACAGTCCGAGCGAACGAGCCGCCCGTACCAGCAGGGGATCGACCTGCTTGACTCCCGCCACCGTGTTCAACAGGATCGGGAAGAAGCTCGCGTAGGCAACGATGGTGATCTTCGACGTTTCCCCGATACCAAGCAGCAGTGTGAACACCGGCAACAGGGCCAGCGCCGCCGTGTTGCGGAACAGCTCCAGCAGCGGATTGAGGAAACTTTCCAGCGGTCGGTACCAGGCAATCAGGACCCCGAATGGGATTCCCACCACCACGGCGAATCCGAACCCCACCACCGAACGGGTGAGACTGGCCTGCAGATGAGCGGCGAGCTGACCATTCCGGATCAGCTGCCAGCCGGCCTGCAGGTCATCGTGCAAGGGCGGCAGGAAGACCCGGGTCGATTCGGACACCAGGTACTTCGGACCGAACTCCCACAGCAGCAGGAACAGCGTGATGGCCGTACATTTCCACAGCGTCCGACCGACCGCACGTCTGACCCGAGCGAAGGTCAGCCGGGTGGCCCAGCGGCACCGTCGGCCTCCAGCGGCATCAGCTGTGACCACGCGCTCGAGGTCGGCCTCAACCGCGGGAGTCGAGGTCGTGGGAGCCGGCGCAGCGGACAACGCAGAGCCGGCTTGCCCCCCCTCGGAGCCGTTGAGCGTTGTCGTCATCAGGCTGCCCTCTCGGTTCCATCCGGCTGGATCTTCTGGTGGCCGGCCTGCTGGGCGCGCCGGACCTCATCGCGTAGCAGGGTCCAGATTTGGTGGCGGTGTCGGCGAAACTCCTCGCTGGCCCGGATATCCACCTGCGCCTCGATGGCCGCGGCCCGGTCGCCGATCTCGATGTCGACGATCTGTTTGAGCCGCCCGGGACGCGAGGACAGCACCGCCACCCGCTGGCCGAGATAGACGGCTTCCTCGATGCCATGGGTGATGAAGACGATGGTCTTGCCGGTCGCTTGCCAGATACGCAGCAACTCGTCCTGCAGCTGCTCCCGGGTCTGGGCGTCCAGCGCGGCGAACGGCTCGTCCATCAGCAGGATGTCCGGGTCATAAGCCAGGCTTCTGGCGATGGCGACCCGCTGCTTCATGCCGCCCGACAGTTCGTGGGGGTACCGGTGGGCGAATGCCGCCAGACCGACCAGTTCCAGAAACTCGATCGCTTTCTCGGCGCGCTGTTTGCGTTTCAGGCCAAGGGTCTCCAGGCCGAATTCGACATTGGCCCTCGCTGTCCGCCAGGGGAACAGCGCGTATTGCTGGAATACCACGGCCCGGTCGAGCCCGGGCCCGGTGATTTCCCTGCCGCCGACCAGTACTCGTCCGCTCGTCGGCGTGCTCAGGCCGGCCAGCAGGTCCAACAAGGTCGTCTTGCCCGAACCACTTGGTCCGACCAGTGAGAGGAACTCCCCTTCAGCGATGTCCAGCGAGACATCCTCCAGAGCGGTGAGCGTATGGGCGTCCGGTTGGTCCGCGGTCGCCCGTACGGTGAACTGCTTGCTCACGTGTTGCACGCTGATTTTCGGGATCGTCATGACGAGGCCCCGCTAGCAAGCGCATTCAGCGAGTTCGTGTAGTACTTCGACGGTGTGAGCTGACTGGTGACGATGCCACTCGAGGCCAGCCATGGTCCCCATTGACTGAAGTCCTTGTCGGAGATGGCACCTGCCTTGGCTGGAACGGCTACGCTCTTCCAGTAGTGCAGATTCGCCGTGCTCTCATTGCGGCCCCGACCGTTGATGATCTTGGTGAATTCAGCGATAACCTGTGCTCGCGGTGTGGTGCGCTCCCACTCGATCGCCTTGGCCACTCCGGTGACGAAGATCTTCGACGTTTCGGGATTGCGCTTGATGAAGTCGTTACGCAGCACGTATTGGCCGCCGTCGAAGGCGCCGAACAGGGAATAGTCGCTGAAGAGTGACCGCAGGCCGCCCGCCGCTACCGCGTGATCCTGCAGCACGCCACTTAGCGCACCGACCTCGACCTGTCCCTTGCGGATGGCTTCTTCGGTGTTGTTCGGTGGCAGTACGACCAGCTGCACCTGCTTGATCTCGCCCGAGGTCAAGCCATTGCGCTGCAGGTAGGTGTCGATGACCGCCTCGGCGTGGGCACCGAGTGTGTTGACCGCGATCTTCTTGCCGATCAGGTCACGAGCGGTGTGGACGTCCGAGTCTGCCTTGACATAGAAGCCGATGAACGACTTGGCGTCGGAGCCGTAGTAATTGATCACGGCTTTGACCGGCGCGCCGGCCTCGATGAGCTTGACGACCGCCCCGGAGAAGGCCCCGCCGAAGTCTGTCTGATTCGTCGCCGCGGACTGGATGTCCTGTGGCCCGGAGATGGTGTTGCCTACCCACTTGAGCTTGACTTTGCCGAGATACCCGAGGGCCTGGGCCAGCTCCGGCAGCGTGACCGAGTTGGCCGAGCCCTGGTAACGCAGCTCGGTGACCTCGGGCTGGCCCGGCCCCGCCGCACTCGCATTGCCACCCGTGCTGCAGCCGGTGAGGCCTATGGACAGCGCTACCGCGGCGGCCAGGGCGGACAGGGTGAAACTTCGCTTCATGACTTCCTTTATCTGATAGTAGATCGGAGAACTAGGCTTTAGGACGCAAGAAGCGGCTCGCTGTTCCCGATGGGCAGGTCTCGATTGGCGGTGCGGAGGTGGAGGTGCCGGCTAGCTGACCACAGGGGTCAGCGACAGACTGCGCTGCAGGTCTGCTTGAAGTCCACGTAGCGACGCGCTACGAACGGGACGAACGGCTTCACGAGCCAAAAGCTACTGACGCCGTCGGCCGCTGTCAACTCGGACGTGATCTATTCCATCTAGCACGATAGGAATGGTAGACATATGGCCTTCCGGATCGTTGATCGAACCGCCTTCGGGCGCTTCCTCGCGGATGCCGAAGCGGGCGTACAAACCCCGCAGTGGTCGCGGTGCCCACCAGTTGGCGTCACCGAGCAGGCGCATCGCCGCCGGCACGACGATCATGCGTACGAGCAGCGCGTCGATGATGATCGAGGTACCCATCGCAACCCCGATCAGTTTGATGAAGGTGATCGAAGAGGCCGAGAAGGCGGCAATGACCACGATGATCAGGAGGGCGGCCGAGGTGATGATGCCTCCGGTGCGCTGCAGTCCGGTCGCGACCGCGGTCCGGTTGTCGCCGGTGAGGCCGTACTGTTCGCGTACCCGGGACAGCAGGAAGACCTCGTAGTCCATGCTGAGACCGAAGACGATGGCCAGTACCAGGATGGGCTGCGTCGCCTCGAGTGTTCCGGTCGAGGTGAAGTTGAGCGGGCCGGACAGGTGACCGTCCTGAAAGATCCAGGTGACCACACCGAACGAGGCTCCCAATGACAAGATGTTGAGCAGAATCGCCTTCAGAGGAAGGAGAATCGAGCCGAACGCGAAAAACAGCAGGACGAAGGTGGCCAGACAGACGAGCAGCCCCATCCAGGGCAGGATGCTGCCCACGCTGCTCAGCCGGTCGAGAAGTTGAGCCGTGTCGCCGCCGATCAGCACCGCCGCGACACCCGGTGTAGGGGGCAGCGCCCGGATGGCGTTGACCAACGACTTGGCCTGCGGATCAAGCGATTCGCCGTGGTAGTTGACGTCGAGGCGCGCCGTCGTCCCCCTGGTGGCGAGGATCGTGACGTTGGTAGCTCCTGGCAATCCCCTTGCCGCGTTGACGTATCCGACCAGGGCCTGCTGACCCATGCTCGAGTCGACCGAGGCCCTCAATTCCACGTCGGCGATAATCGGGCTCGAACCATTGCTGGGGAATTCGGTTTGCAGCCGGTGGCTGACCTGGCGCGCCTGCGACGACGTCGGCAGCATGCGCTCATCGATACCGCCGAAACGCACGTTCAGGAAAGGCAGCGCCAACACCACCAGTACGATCGCGCTGACTGCCAGATAGAGCACCGGCCGCCGCATCACGCTGTGCGCCACGCGGAACCAGAAGCCCTCGGAATCGGCAGCGTTGCCCGGTCGGTTGGTTGACCCGTCGGTAGGGTGGTTGGTCGCCTTGACTCGCCGACGGCGGACCGGGAACTTGTCGACTCGCGTTCCCAACGTCACCAGCACGGCGGGTAGTACGGCGACCGCTGCGACCGCTGCGACCAGTACAGCGGACATGCCGCCAAATCCCATCGACCGCAGGAACGTCTGGGGAAACAAGGTGAGGCCGGCGAGCGCTACGACGACGGTGACGGCCGATACCAGCACGGTTCGGCCGGCGGTCTGCACCGTGCGACGGGTTGCCTCGACCGGATCGTGGCCGGCAGCGAGTTCTTCCCGGAACCGGCCGACCATGAACAGGCCGTAGTCGATGGCAAGTCCGAGGCCCATGATCGTGACGATGTTGATGGCGAAGACGCTCACATCGGTGAACAGAGTTATTACCCGAAGTGCGGTGAAGGCGCCGAGGATCGAGATTCCGCCGATCAGCAAGGGCAGTGACGCTGAGACGAGGCTACCGAAGATTACCGCGAGAAGGATGAGCAGGATCGGCATCGAGATCGTCTCGGCTCGTCCGATGTCGGCCTTGACCCGGGCCGAGATGTCATCGTTGACGACCGCGGAGCCACCGATCTGGGCGGTATAGCCGCGTTGGGCCAATACCGACTTCATGCTGTCGTAGGCACTCACGGAGCGTCGATGGCCGGGATCTCGCAGGGTCAGCGACGCATAGGTCGTGTGCCGGTCGGCCGTGACGAAGGCGGCTGACTTCGTGTTCCAGTAGGTCCGGGTCGTGATGACTTGGTCACCGGCCGAACCCGCGGTCGGGAAGGCGGCAACCGCACGACTGACATCGGCGGCGTAAGAAGGGTCGTCCACCGTCCTGGCCTGGCTGGTGACGAGCAAGATGACGTCGGCGTCGGTCCGGCCGATCCGGTCGTCGAGTTGCTGGATGGCGCGGGCGCTCTCGCTGTGCGGGTCGTCGAAGCCGCCGTCGACCACCCGGCTGAAGAGACCGGTGCCCCAGAACCCGGCGAAGACCATGAAAATCAGGCCGCCGGCCATGATCTGCCAGCGCCATGCCGTCACTCGGGTGCTCCACCAGGTCAACATGAGGTGATCCGTCCGGTCGTATTAACGTCGATCCGCTTCGTTAATGTTGTTCACTTACGCGATACCCACTATCGTTTATCGGGTGCCCGACGTCAACCCTGTACTGCGCCGCCGAGATCGGGTGCGTGCCGCGACCCAATCCGAACTCACCTCGGCCGCCCGGGAGCTTCTGGTGACGGGTGGGACGGAGGCGGTCACCGTCCGATCGATCGCCTCGGCGCTAGGCATGACCGCTCCTGCCATCTACCGGTACTTCGACAGTCGCGAGGCATTGCTCGATGCCCTGATCGACGCGCTTTACGACGAGCTGGCGGCCGAGCTGATCTCGGTCCGCGATGCCGCCGGCTCCCTGGCCGGGCGCTTTCTGGAAACCTCCCGAGCGTTTCGGCGATGGGCCCTGGCGCACCGTGCGGAGTTCGGGTTGCTGTTCGGTGCGCCGATACCTGGCGTGGGCGAGCTCGGCGACGCGAGTGCGGACCGCGGCCAGCGATTCGGTGCCCTGTGGCTCGAGCTGTTCATCGAACTGGCGGCCCGCGACCGTGAGGTGGTGCGCTGGCGACGCCCGATACCGGATCGGTTGCGGGCGCAGGTGACGGACTACGTCGAGAGCATCGGCGGGGTGGTGGACACCGATACCGCGTTGCTGTTTCTGGCCTGCTGGGAACGGCTGTATGGCGCCGTGTGTACCGAGGTTTTCGGGCACCTGGCTTTCGCCCTCGACGATGCCGAAGAACTGTTCGAGGACCAGCTGCTGGACGTGGCCGAGCGCCTGGGAATAGGGCCACCCTGAGCCTGTAAGCTGTCGGAGGTTCGCGTGCCGACCGAGACACTGGGCGGTCGCGAGCAGCAGTACGGCCAGGTAGCTCAGTTGGTACGAGCGACCGCCTGAAAAGCGGTAGGTCGGCAGTTCGATCCTGCCCCTGGCCACCATCCCCGAAGTCCCGCGACCTGGGGCCTAGAGGTTCCTGGGTGTCCCCTGGCGGTCGCGGCGATCTACCCGCCTTTCCCCGATCTTTTTCCCGGACGTCTCAATCAACCGCCCGGACGAGGCCTGAAGGCCGTACTCATCCTCTCTGGGGCCGGAACCCAGAGTTCTCAGCGCGACCATCCCAGATGCTCACCGCTCAGCGTTGGGTTGCGCTCGTCACGACCGAATGCCAGGCGCGTTCACGGCGGCACTACCTCTCGGGTGCGAACGAATCAGACACCCGGACCTCTGCGCCTCGGCGACCTCATCTCCCTTGTGGGATTCTGCATGCGCGGTTAGACAAACGGCGGAAGGCCCCTTCTAGCAAAGGGCCAAAGGGGCAGGGCAACGTTGAACCTGTTCCGCGGTTAGTTGATGATGTTTGCGAGCGGTGCAACTAACCCCTACCAACCTCAGACGAGTGATCGGGCCTGAGCCTCTGCGTAGACCGCGTTCAATGGATCCGCGCCCGGGTAAGCGGACGAAACCGGTATCGCTCGCATGGCTAACCCGGCACGGGTTTCCCGCCTGCCACTTTGTTGTCGACCGGCACCCGATCCCCTGACAGCTCCGGCGAGGCGGGGTGGAGTAGCGACTTGATTTCGGCGAGCTCGATCCGCAAAGTCGCGATCTGCCGGTCCAGATGCTGCTCAGTGTCCATTTCGACGGCCCGAACGTTGGCGATCAGCCACGATGCGATAGCTGCGGTGACCACACCTATGAGGGCGATGCCCGCCAGCATGAGCCCAGCCGCGACGAGCCGACCATCTGTCGTGACGGGGTAGCGGTCACCGTAGCCGACCGTCGTGACTGTGGTTAGCGCCCACCACAGGGCATCCCCGAACGTTTCGATGTTCGCACCGCGTCTCCCTCGTTCGGCGTCCAACTCGGCCAGGGAAGCGACGAAGATTACGAGCAGGGTTGATGAGGGCACGTAGATCGCCACCCTGCCTTGCAGGCTCACAGTCGCCTTGCGGTTCAGGACGCGAACCAGCGCGACCAGACGCAGCAGGCGGAGCGGTCGTAGCACTGGGAGTGCCACGCTTGCGAGGTCGGGCAGGTGACGAGCGATGAAACGCAGCCGGCGCTCTGCCAGCCAAACGCGCGCGACATAGTCGAGGGCGAACAGCGCCCACGCGATATAGACGATGTCCGCGCAAGCCGCGCCAAGAGAATGTATGAGGGTGGGGTTCAAAATGGGCCAGGCATAGGCCGCGAGAAACAGTCCAGCGACGCCGGCCAGGGGCCATTCCGTGCGGCGTTCCCATCGGGCAAGGCGCGTCATGAGCATCGCGCCCGTCTGTAAAGGTACGCGTGGCTTGTGAACTGAACAGCAATCCTCTTAACGGTTCCGGCATTTCTGCGCTGCAGACGGAGTCCGGTGGTTAACAGGGCAACTGCCATGTCGAAAAACAGGACCAGGTACCCGACGCTTCGTGGTCAGTGACCTCTCCAGCGAGTACTTCGCATTGCTCACAGGATGCAGGGCCCGTCGTGCCTTCTTCACCGACTTCGGCGTCATGGCACTCTTCACCTTCCGCGCGGGATGCATAGCTCGCCGGACACCGCGAGGAATCAGCAGGCGCGACAGAAATCCCATCTCAAATGTCCAGCCGACGGTGAGTCTTGGGCATGAACAACACTGGCAGGAAGCTCACCTGTCGTGCACATGAAGGGTGGCGGCTGCGTTCCACAACGAGTTCAGCCGTCGTTGCAGATAGCGAGTCTGCGAGTTGTACCAGAACGCCGACAGGATGGTCACGCCCACGGAGACGTGCACCGGCGAACCGATCGAGGCATGGGCTGCCTTCAGACGGCCCGCCGTATTCGCCAGGCTCACAAGGTTGACGATGGGCACGAATTGCGCAAGGACAGCGAGGCCGGGGTTCACCCTGACGGCGTGTGGGGCAAAGCGCTGCAATTCACTGTTGATCTTGTAGTACCACACGAGGTAGTAAATCCCGAAGGTAACCACGCACAGCCACCAGACGGACCATGCGCCGCGCTGCTGACCAGTCACGCGGGGAGCGAGGATGCGTTCGGCCGTGCCGACCTCCTGTGAAGTCGTCTGAAGGTAACTGTGCCGCGACATTGGAACGGCGCTCTCGACTGGCCTGGGCACGAGCGAAGCATGCTCAACGGCGACCTCCGGGACTGGAGGTGCTGACGCGTCTGAAGGAGGGATCGGCTCAACCATGTGTTCCGCCAGGTGTCTGATGGGCCTGCTTTGAGGCTCGCAGAACCTTGACGCATATTCGCGTGGGCGTCAAGGGCGTGTGAAATCTGACGGTGCCAGCTGGCGCGCCTGTGGCGCTGGGCATCGCTGGCGAGGACCGCCGAGCACCACCGAGGGAGACACGTGATGTTCGCGCCGTTGGCGGCATTCCCACCCTCCGGTGGGCGAGCCGCATCAGCTGAACGCACACACCTCGCGGCTACTTGATCCCTAGGCTCGGCGACAAAGTAGGGGCGGATGTCGTGTACTGCGCTCGGGCCGCCGTGACCATGACGGACAGGAGGTGCCCACGGTCGGCCGCGACCGCCTTGTAGGTGGATCTCGTCGCCAACGCGATTGGGTGACCGTCACGCAGCCACCGGTAGGTCGAAGCGGCATCTTGGAGGGACAGCCGGAGCATCGTTCGTTGCTGAGCCTCGGTATCGGCTATGAGTTGCTCGAAAGCGGCGACGACGAAATCGAGTCGCTGTCCGACGTCGTCGGCGGGTACGCCGTCGGGCAACAGCGAGCGCGCCGCTGTCTCGGGGTGAGCCTTGGCTATCAGCGAAACGCGAACTGAACCGTCCCGCCTTCAACCGCTCATCGAGGATAGGTCACCGGGATCTCAGCCGGCAGGACCGTACCTATCCATCCGTGCTGCAATGTGATACATGAAGTGTGCACAGCGGCGCGCAGAGGATTCCATAACCACGATTGGCGACTGCTGGACCGAGGGGACATGGCACACGTACTGGTAGTCGAAGACGAGCCGAACCTTCGCGTTCTGCTGGGGCGGCTGCTCACCAATGCTGGCCACCGCGTCACGGCGGCAGCAGACGGCTCATCGGCGCTGCAGTCCGCCCAGTCGGAGGCGCCGGACCTGGTCATCCTCGACCTGATGCTTCCCGATCTCACCGGAGAGGAAGTACTGCACGCCCTCCTCACCGCACAGCCGGCAACGCGAGTACTGGTGCTGTCGGCGGTCACTGAAGTCGACCGCCGCGTCGGAGTGTTCGACTGCGGTGCCGCGGATTTCGTAGCAAAACCGTTCGGCAACAGCGAGTTTTTGGCGCGCGTTCGCGCCCGCCTGCGTGGGGAGGCGCCCACGACACCGAACACGGTGGCACGATTCATGAGTGGACCGGACTTCCAGCTGGACCTCCAGCACCGCGAATTGCTCATGGGCGATCAGCGGATCGAGCTTCCTCAGCGCGAATTCGTACTCTTAGCGCACCTCCTGCATCGTCGCGGCGAGGTCTGCACCCGCCAGGAACTGCTCGCCGACGTATGGGGAATCGACTTCGATCCACGGACCAATCTGGTCGACGTCTACGTCCAGCGGTTACGCAGCAAGCTTTCCGCCAACAGCATCGAGACAGTGCGCAGTGTTGGTTATCGACTCGTCGCGCGGTAAGGCGGCACTCTCGGCAGCCTGGCTTGCCTTCGCTGGCGTCAATGCGTGGCTGACATATTTCCTCGCCGGTGAGGAGACAATTCCGTACCACCTCATCTGGGCGAGTTATGCATTGCTATACGGGCTTTATTCCTGGTCGAGGACCGTCACCTGGGCCAGCTTCCTCACGATCACCGGCGTAACGGGATATGCGCTTGTCCGGCATGCGCAGAGCGGGGTGATCGGCTGGGAGGAATGCAGTGAGATCCCGCTCATGGGAGTACTCGTTGCGCTGCTGATCTGGCATGTCAACCGTCAGCGCGTCGCACAGACGCGCCTGGCCGATCTACGTGAACTCGAACGTGGCCGAGCCGAGCAGCGCGAGGTCACCGCTCGCTTCGGCACCCACGAGGTCCGCACCAGACTCACGATTGCCCGCGGCTTTGCCGAAATGATCAGGGACAACGCGACGGACGACACGAACCGATCCGACGCCATGGTCGTGTTGACGGAGCTGGACAAGGCGGCTGCCACCACCTCGAATCTGCTCACCTTGGTGCGTGTAGAAGCGCCGTCCGTGCGGATTTCGGTCAACGTCGCCGACCTCATCGCCGCGATTCTCGCCCGCTGGAAAGCCACCGCCGACCGTCAGTGGTCGTCCGAAGTCCACGTGCGCGTGATACTCGGCGAGCCCGAGCGACTGGAGTCAATTCTGGACTGCCTACTCGAGAACGCGGTCAAATTCACCGCGCCGGGTGATGCCATCAGCGTCACGGTGAGCACCGACGGACCTGACGTGCTCATCGCCGTGCGTGACACCGGACTGGGCATACCGGAAGGTGACCTGCCGGGAGTCACCGAACCCTTCACCACTGGCAGCGCGGCCGGGGACCGCGCCGGAAGCGGCCTGGGCCTCGCCATCGTCCGGATGATCGTCGAATCTCGCGGGGGTAGCCTTTCGCTCGCCAGCGTCGAGGGAGCGGGCACCACGGCCACTATCAGGATGTGCGGCGCCTTCCCCGAGCGGGTGGCCGAGTCGGCGGAGACGTCCGCTCCGGGACGAGTCGATGTGGCCCCAGGACGGCACGCTGGGCAGAGCAGTGCGTGACATTAAGCCGCAGGTCGAGAATGCTCAGCCGTAGTTGCCGCGTATGGTCGCTGACCATGCGTCCCACGTACCCACGCCGCGTCGCGGTGCCGGCCGCCGTGCCGTCGATCGTGCTAGCGATTTTGCTGGGCAGCGGGCTGGTAACCGGCTGCGCCCCGGTTGGGCACTCCGCTGGTGTATCGACCGCGCCCACCGCGTCCGAGTCGGCGTCGGAATTCCGGGGGGACGTGCTGGGAGTTCCGGAGGTGCTGAGCGCCGCAGTGAGCGGTGTCGAGTTGCGGTCGGGTTCGGCGGCGGTCACGCTCGGTCAACTCCAGCGCAAGCATCCGATTCTGTTGCTGTACTTCGGATACACCAGTTGTCCTGACGTGTGCCCCGCGACAATGGCCGACATCGGCATCGCCCTCCGACAGCTGCCGGTCGCTGCCCAGAAGCTGGTACAGGTGGTCTTCGTCACCAGCGACCCGACCCGAGACACCGCCGCGGTGTTGGAGAAATGGGTGGCCAATTTCGACTCGGGCCTGGCTGTTCCTTTCATCGGCCTGCGGGGCACCGTCCAGGACATCGACTCGCTGGGCAACGCCCTCGGTGTGCCGTTGCGTCCGCCGACTACCCAGGCGGACGGGTCGATCGACGTCGAGCACGGCACCCAAGTACTTGCGTTCGTCCGTGGCACGGCCCGGCTGGCGTGGCTTGCCGACACCACGTCAGATGACTACGCCCACGACCTGACGCTGCTGACGCGCCCACTCGGCGCCTGAGCCACCGTGCCAATCCAACGATCAGCCCCAATTTGTCGCTCAGCCTCGGTCACAGGCGGTTCTCACAGCAAACGTTGGTGGGTTCTCGCTGTTGCGGTGTGCCTGTTGACGGCGGGCTGTTCAGGAACTCGGACGGGCATGACCCCGACGGGCTCCAGCTCGGTGGACCGCCTGGGATTGACCACCTTCCCCGTGGGTAGCCGCCCGGTCATTCCCGCGATGTCCGGTCGGACTCTTCAGGGCCAGACGTTCAGCTCGACGCAGTTCCTCGGTGACGTGGTAGTCGTCAATGTGTGGGCGTCCTGGTGCGAACCGTGCCGGGAGGAATCAGGAACCCTGGCCAAGATGTCGCAGACCCTGGCCAACCAGCACGTGCACTTCATCGGCCTGGACGAGGCGGACACCCGGTCCGCGGCAATCAAGTTCTCGGCCTCGGTCGGAGCCTCGTACATCCAGATCTTCGACCAGGACAGCAGTGTGCTGGCACGACTGAAAATACTTCCCGTCAAAGCGATTCCCAGCACCATGGTTCTCGACCCAGAAGGAAGGGTGGCCGGTCGCGTGATCGGTGGCGTCAGCGCAGCAGAGCTCAGCTCGCTGGTGGTGCAAGCAGCTTCCGCCTGACCACCAGGAGGCCGAACAGCACGAGCCAATCAGCAACACTTAGCCGTTCGTACTATCGCAGGTGCCGGTTCGGGTGCTAACTTGCGATCCGCGGAGCGCATTCACCGCCGCGATCGAGGAGTTATGGCAGACATCCAAGGCGTTCCTGTGGTTTCTCGCCCTGCCGCGAGTTCATTGTTGACTCTGGTCGGCGACTACGTCGCGCTCACCAAGCCGCGCATCATCGAGCTTCTGCTGGTCACCACGGTGCCCGCCATGATGCTGGCAGCTCACGGCTTGCCTTCGGCCGCACTAGCTGCGGCGACCCTGGTCGGGGGCAGTCTGGCAGCCGGTAGCGCGAACGCGTTGAACTGCTTTCTGGATCGTGACATCGACGCGGTGATGCACCGAACGGCAAACCGCCCGCTCAACCGAACGCTGGTCAGCCCACGTAATGCCTTGGTATTCGGACTAATTCTAGGCCTGGCCGCGATTGCTTTGCTCTGGCTGACCACAAATGCGTTGACCGCGTTGCTGGCGGCCGTCGCCATCGCCTTCTACGTGATCGTCTACACCGGAATGCTCAAGCGGCGCACCTCGTCGAACATCGTTTGGGGCGGAGCGGCCGGCTGCATGCCCGTCCTGATCGGCTCGGCCGCGGTATCGGACTCGGTCACCTGGACACCGGTAGTGCTCTTCGCGGTGGTGTTCCTTTGGACGCCACCGCATTTCTGGGCGCTCGCCATGCAATTCCGGGACGACTACGCCGCGGCCGGGGTACCAATGCTTCCGGTTGTCGCGACGCCCGGATTCGTGGCAGGCCGGATCGTCGCCTACTCCTGGGCGATGATAGCCGCGTCCCTGCTTCTGTGGCCGATTGCCCATACTGGACCGTTATATCCAGTCGTGGCGACGCTATGCGGCGGATGGTTTCTTGCCAAGACCTACGCGCTGCGCAGTCGGATCCGCCGTGGTGCAGCACCTCGTCCGACAGTGGTCTTTCACGCCTCGATCAGCTACTTGACCCTGCTGTTCGTGGCAGCAGCAGTCAGCACGGTGCTACCGCACTCCCTGCGTTGAACGCCCGTTATCTCGTCGGCGGAGAGCCGGGCGGATCTGCTGCGTACAGACGCGCCAGGTAGTCCTGCCACGCGAGAAGCCCTCGATCAGGCGCAGCCTGACTGACGGGTTCGCTGCCGGCCGACGGTTCCAGGAGCGGTGCTGACGAGGGTTCGACTTTGGTGTCGGCGCGCGGTGCGTGCAACAGGCGCCACCACAGAACACCGCCGATTAGCGCGAAGAACGGCCATTCGAACGCGTAAACCCACGCGACCTCCCTGCCGTCGAGCGCCCGAGTCAGTTCGAACCAGCCCGCGAGAAGGCAGCCTCCACCGCCGATGAACAGGGTGAGGTGTAGCTTTACGGCCGAAGCTGACAAGTAACGTTGTCGACTCCGGGTGCGCCCGGTCATGGTGCCGAACCAGTACTGGCGCCGCTTACCCGGCGGACAGAGGCAAGGTCGGACCGCCTGGTATGCGTCGCGTCGTGGCGCAGCCATTCACCTGCGGCGAGAGCGACCCAGGCGGTGTCCAGCAACATGCTCCCGGCCCACATCAATGACCCACCGAGCTGCTGGTCTGCCAGCGGGCTAGGCCCGAACGGCCTTACAACCTTCGAGTAGTGCGAATACAGAACGTAGGGCGAGGCATAGAGGAAGAAGCCGGTCACCCCCTCGGGAACCATCATTGCCAGCAGCGAGATCACCTTGAGCGATGGCTTCAGTTTACGCGGAGCCGGATTTTTTCCGATTACAGAATAGTAATAAATCAATGCGATGCCCAGATAGAGCGGATGCTCGACAAAGCGATGCACCCAGTCATGCGACAGCGCGAATTCGTAGAACGGCGAGAAGTGGGTGCCGCCGAGCACAGCAACGAATGCCAACCAGGTCAACACCGGGTTGGTGAGGTGACGGACTGCACGACTGCGTAGAAGCGGGACCACGTACCGCCGTCTTAGCGATGGATTGGCCACCCGAAGGAGTAGCAGACCTGGAGCACCGAGTACGAGCAACGGAGCAGCGAGCATCATCAGGACCATGTGTTGAACCATGTGAGCCCAGAAGAATACGTCGTCATACCAGCCGAATGGGCCGATTATTGCAATCCACACCAGGGCCAGTCCGGCAGCGAAACACCAGGTGTTCCGTTGCGCCCAGGGCTGGGAGGGGTGTGACCGATCGACGGTGTGAACGCACCACAGATAGCACAGGCCGGCCGCAAGGAGTGGCACGACGACGGTCGGGTCCCAGCTCCAAGAGGAGAGGAAGGTCAACAGATGCCGCACCGCACGGAGGCTACGCGCGGAGCGACACATTGAATAGGACGGCGGCATTCCTGTGAATCGCCTCATACATGCCAGTTCCCTGCAAAGGGATATTGACAGGACGAAGCGGGAGGTCGACATTCATTCCTGGTCCAGCGACAGCTGGCGAGACGTGACGGGTGAAAGGCAAACCTGTTGGTCAAGCGCGGAGTATTAATCGGAACTGGCGCGGTACTCGTGGCCGGGACGGCAGCTGTCGTCCTGACCGGGTTCGTATTGACCAACGCTGGAGCGACGCCGGGCCTATTGAGGGCCACCGTAAACGGCACAGCAGCGACCCCGCAAGGCGTCCTACCGCACGCCTTCCTCAAGCTGGACACCTATCCGGACAGCGCGGCCGGACCGCACGGCTCAGATGGTGGTGCCCATCCGGACTGGGTGACGTACGGCCCGACGAGCAACCTGGAGGTGCCCGCGCACAGCCTGGTGACGATCACGATCTCGCAGTACGACAGCGGGGGGACGATCACGAACCCGTACTTTGCCAAGGCCGTTGGAACGGTCGGCGGAACGATCGAGGTTGACGGCAAGACCGAAACTGAGATCGATCCCGACGCGGTCGGTCACACCTTCACCATCCATGCACTACCCACCAACCAGGATCCGTTGTTCGTGAGCGTGCCATTACCGGCGGTCGCGGATGACGCACCACTTGTCGAAGGTTCGGACTACGCGGCTCCGCATGTGGTGACATTTTCGTTCATCACGGGGGGCAGGGGCGAGTATATCTGGAACTGCGAATACCCCTGTGGTGATGGCTATTACGCTAAATTTGGCGGTCCCATGTCCACTCAGGGGTACATGTCCGGAAGCCTCAACGTCACGTGACCGGCATTAACGCACGCCGGGGTGAGAGGTTATGCCGATGAGCGCGGAGTCCATCGTCGCCAGTCCGAAGCGGCGTAGACGCGACGAGGTCCGGCACATTGCGTGGCTCTGGCTGGGTCTCACAATTCTCCTGGTTCTGTTCTCGATCTGGGTGCCTGCCCGGCTGATGGGTCCACCGGCATCGCCAACCATGCGCGCGGTCGAGAGCACGATGACTGTCTTTTCGATTGCTGCAAGCCCGGTAGCCGCGCTCGTCTGGGCGATTGCGATCTACAGTCTCTTTCGGTGGAAAAGCCGGGGTGAACCGACCGAAGACGGCCCTCCGTTCCGGGGCAACGGTCCGGTCACCGCTAGCTGGGCGATCGTTTCCTCTGTGTTGTGCGTATTCCTGCTTATCTGGGGCCTGGCAGAAATGACTTCGACGACGTCACCGGCCGAGGCCAGCAATCCGCTCGTGGTCAACGTGACTGGGCAGCAATGGGTGTGGACTTTCAGTTATCCTGATCAGGGCGATGTCGAATCCGATCAGCTGTACCTTCCGCTGAACCGACCGGTGGTGTTCCATGTATCGAGTAGGGACGTAATTCACTCGTTCTGGGTCGTTCAAATGGGCATCAAGGTCGACGCGAACCCGGGAGTGACGACGAAGACGTCGGTGACGCCCGACAAACTCGGGGTATTCGACATCCGATGTGCGGAGCTGTGCGGGCTGCGCCACGCCGACATGGAGACATCAGCGCACGTCGTGAATCCCGCAGACTTCGCGGCCTGGATAACTCAAAACGGGGGCCACACCTGATGCGACAGAACAATGGAGAATTTCGGTGACCGCAGCCTTGGTCGATCAGCCGGTTGAGCCCGTTTCGACGGCGGGCGGGATGCTGCGCCGCCTGAACCTCGTCACCGCCATTGCCGGCGGCCTCATCCTCGGACTCGCCGGCTGGCTCATATCGCATTCGTTGCTGCAGGATGACGATCTCGGTTCGGATCAGGTCGTGCTGGTGACGCTGTCGTGCTGGGCGGCCGGCTTCATGATCGGTATCGGGGCGTTGAACGGACCGATCGGCTGGGCCCTTGGCCGAGATCTCCGGCACGAGGATGAGCTCTTCTTGGCCGGCAAGGACCAAGGCGTGGCGAGGTACTTCCGATTCACGACCGACCACAAGGTCGTCGGAATCCAGTACCTGGTCGTCACGATGGTGCTGTTTGCATTCGGCGGCACGTTGGCCATGTTGATACGGACCAACCTGATCTCGCCACACTCGCACTTTCTGAATCCGCAGACGTACAACGCCATCGTAGGCCTGCACGGACTGATCATGATCATCGCGACCATCATCATGGTGACCGGTCCGTTCGGTAACTTCATCATGCCGATCATGATCGGTGCGCGTGACATGGCGTTTCCTAGGCTGAACGCGCTCAGCCTGTGGTTGATCGTCGCGGCCATTCCAACGATATTGTCCGCTGCGGTTCTCGGCGGTATTCCCACGGGATGGGTCGGTTATGCGCCGCTGGCCGATCAGGCCCCACCCGGCATGGATGCATACTCGGTGTTCATCATCATCTTTGCCGTGTCGAGTGCGGTCGCGGGAGCCAACATCACCACGACCGTGTTGACGATGCGGGCCCGCGGGATGAGTTGGAACCGCACACCGATTTTCGTGTACGGCACAGTTGCCAGTGTGGGTCTGGCGATTCCGGCCTTCCCGCTGTTCATGGCATCACAGGTTTTGTTGCAGGTCGACCGTACCCAGGGCGGCCAGTTCTTCGTCGCATCCGGCGGCGGCAGCCCGTGGTTGTACTCCAACCTGTTTTGGCTGATGGGGCATCCAGAGGTCTACGTCATTCTGATACCCGCTCTAGCGGCGCTCATGGAGCTGACGCCGGTGTTCTCCCGCAGGCCGCTGTTCAGCTTCAACGCGGCAGTAATCAGCATCGCTGGCATCGTCGGACTCAGCATCATGGTCTGGGCCCACCACATGTACGCCTCCGGTTGGGCGCCCGATCTGAATGGGCCGTTCATGCTCACAACGGAAATGATCTCGGTACCCACCGGCCTGCTTTTCCTCGTGATTCTGGGCACTGTCTGGCGCGGGCGGATCTGGACCACGGTGCCGATGATGGCCACGTATGCAATGTTGTGGAACTTCATCATCGGCGGCATCACCGGCATCTACCTCTCAGATGTGCCCGCGGACTATGCGTTACATGGCTCGATGTTCGTGACCGCGCACTTCCACTACACGCTGATGGGAGCCGGTCTTACCGGCGCGATCGGTGCATTGGCCTACTGGTTTCCGAAGATGACCGGGCGCATGCTCAACGAGCGGGCAGGCTACATCTCGTTCTGGTTCGTCCAGATCGGCTTCAATGTCACGTTCCTGGGAATGTTCGCCGTCGGCCTGGCCGGCCAACCGCGACGGGTCGTCACGTACGCCCAGCTGTTCGCGGCCGGCAACTTCGTCTCGACGATCGGCGCATACTCGATCGGTATCGGCATGCTAGTGCTGCTGTACGCAGTCATCAATTCGTGGCTTCACGGCCAGGTCGCCCCGGCCAACCCGTGGGGTGCGAAGACTCTGGAGTGGACTGTGCCGAACCCGATTCCGTTGGAAAACTTCGAGGTTCTTCCTGTCGTCACCTCCGATGCCTACGGGTACGGCGAAGAGGACGAGCCCGCTTCGGGCATCGATCCCGAACGCGAGCCGGTTCTTGCCGGGGCTTCGGCCGACCTGGGCCCGAGACCGGTCGGTGCAAGCAACGTGGAGGGTGGTCCGTGACGACAACGGCAGAAGTTCCAGTACCGGGCCAACACCATGACGACGTGGACGCGGTGGGACGTCGACAGCTCACGGGCGTTTGCCTACTCATCCTGGCCGACGTGGCATTCGTCGGTGCGCTGATCTTCTCCTACTTCTACCTGCGTGGCCTCAACACCTCGAACGCGTGGCTCAGCGATGGCGCCGCCACGGCGCCGATTTGGGTCGGCTGGGCGATCGCTGCCGCGCTGGTGGTGAGCGCCGGGTTCTTCCGATGGGCATTGGCCGGACTGCGGAAGGGGAACCTGGACCGGCTCGTGTCTGGCATCGGAGTTGCAGTGGTGATCGTCCTCCTCGACGCGGCCGCGCAGGTGGTGCAGATCATGTCCTTTTCGTTCAAGCCAGACGCCAACGCCTACGCTTCGAGCGTCTACACCCTGGCTGGCGCGAACCTCTTTCACCTCGTGCTGACCGGGCTAGTCGGACTCGGGGTGTGGAATCGTGCTCGGATCGGCAAGTACACCGCCGCTGACCCCTGGCAAGTCCACATCATCGCGATCTGGTGGGTGTGGATTGCGGTCGCAGGCATCGGCGGCGCCCTCACGACATCCTTCATCGCGAGTCCGAACATCGGAAGCTGAGGATCAGTCCGAATCCTGCCGTGGCGCCAGCTTCGCTAACCAGGTCGGCAGGGCGATCTCAGCGAAACGCGATCCGCTGGTTGTGATCGAGTACATCACCGACCGACTCTTGTTGGTTGCCGCTGCCAAGCCGTTGCCGCTGCCATCGGGTGCCAGATCCGTGATGGATGAGGGCGCCGGGCCGATGGTCTGCCAGCTCGCTCCGGCATCGCGTGACACCGCAAGGTCGCCGCTTTTGAGGATCAGCCAACTCTGGGCTCCGCGGCACGCCCAGGCCGGGGACTGACTACGCACGGGTTGCGAAGCGCCAATGGTCCACGTCTGTCCGTGATCGTTGGTGCGCAGGATCCGAAACGTAAAGTCAGCACCCACGACCGGTAGCTGCCACGAACTGCCGGCGCCACAGGGCGCGAGCGCCGCGGTCGAGGTCCCGGCCGCAGCATCGACTGGGCTCCAGGTGGCACCCCCGTCGATCGTCATGAACACCACCGGTGAACCCGATACGCCTTGTGCATTCCGCCCGGTCAGCCAGCCAACCCGCGCGCTGGCCCACACGACCGAATCGATCTCGAGACCCGGCGCGGCGCTGACCAGACCAGCGTCGGCGAGGGTCCTCCAACCGGTCGAAGTCTGCTCGACGAGCGTGCCCCGATTGCTCCCAACGACAGCGGTCAAAATCGGTCCGGCGAACGCTACGGAATGGCGACTACCTGATAGCGCGCCGGGAAGTTCATTCGGAGTCCAGGTGTGTCCGCCGTCGCTGCTAGTGACCAGGGGCGAATTCGTCAGCCTGCCAACGGGATCCACGCCGATTGCGAGCTCGCCGGGCCCCAACGCCAGTGAGAGGCCGCCACCAGTCGGGACGGCGAGCGGCGTGAGATTCTCGGCGTCCTTCCAACCGTCGTCCGTGTGCATCAGTATCGACGATGAACCGCTACGCCACACCGCGTAGCCGGATTGGCCGGAGACCATCAGTAGCCACGGACTTGCCGCGCTTGGAGCAGCGGGGTCGGCCGATGGATCAGCCGGCTTGGCAGACGATGCGCAGCCCGTGACAGTGACAATGGCTCCGGCCAGCAGTGCTGCAGCGACCCAACCCACCCGGGGAATTCTGCCTCCATGAACGCGGGCTCGGCTCATTGCAACTGCTGCCTGATCTGGCCGGCGATGACGCTGGAGTAGGACGTGTTCAGGTCAGGATTCGCACCGTCACCGAGGTAGGCAACCCGCGTACCGGTCGTCGACAGGAAGAAGATCCCCTCGCTGTGAGAGATCATTCCCACGCTCGGCACCTCGACACCGATACCGTACTGGCGGAGCACCGATTGGACGTCGGGCGGGCTACCGGCCAAGAAGTGCCAGTTCGTCAACCCGTCGAGACCGTGCGACTGCGTGAACGCGGCGACGTCGGCCACGTTGTGAAAGACGGGGTTGGTATCAATGGCGACGATCTCGAGGCGCGCGGCCAGCGATCCCAGCTCGTCACTCACCGACGCGAGTTGATTCGCAATCACCGGGCACTCGTCGCTGCAAACCGGGTCGAGGAAAGTCAGCAGCACGACCTTGCCTCGCTGCCCGGACAGTGAGACGGTGTCGCCGCGCTGATCCGTCAGGTGGAAATCCGGCGCCGGCCGCTGATCAAGCGTGACGATGCCTCCGCCGCTGTCTGCTAGCGCCGCCGTCGCGTCAGCCGGCCCGAACATCGACACGGTGAGCATCATCGGGATCACGATCAGTGTCACCAACCCGATCGTCGTCAATCCCGCAGTGAGCGCCCAGCCCAGCGGACGACTGGCGGAGGTGGTTCGCCGGCGTGACGAACGGGCGACCGGACGGCGCATCGGTGTCGCGCTCGCGAGAAGGACGGCGAGTGGTAGTCCGGTGTTGGGATCGGTAGCCATCCCACCGAGGACGCCGAAGTCCTGCGCCAACCACCAGGTGAGACCGCAGAGCACGATGCCGGTCGGGACGAAAACCCGCGGTGAGCCGACCCACAGTCCGATGCCGATGACCGCGAGGAGCGCCACCAATGTCGCGTTGAACGCGATGGGGTGATCAGCCGCCAGGGTCGCAGTCGAGTTCAGCGGGCGCGACAGCCAGGCCGGCTGGGCGACCTTCAGCGCGTTGGTGAACGGCTCGAGCAGTCCGTGCGCGGTCCAATTGCCCTTCGCAGGAATCGCCTGCACCACGGCTCCGGCCACGAAGAAGGCACCGACCGCGTGTCGAATGGTTCGGCCGATGGTAGGCCCGGACCAGGTGGCGGGAGCCCGCAGCAACAGGGCCGCCGCCACGACGTACACGACGGCCGAGCCCGGAGCACCCATCAGCCACGAGGCTCCGGAGGTCAGCAGGCCACCGAGGGACTCGCCGGCAACCCAGACGAATGTCCCCCACGCGATTGAGGACCACAACGCGACCTTCTGCAGAATGCCGCTCCAGCCCGAGAACAGAATCAGCAGGCCGAGCCCAAGCTGCAGCCAAACGGTGATCGCATCCGCGGTCACGGGGTGCTGCTGCCAGAGCGTCGCGAGAGGATCCACCAGCGTTGCCAACCAACCCGGGCCCGCCGCAGTTTGCGGCGAGATGATCTCGGGAACGAAACCGGCGGGCATCATCGGTTGCGCCTGCAGGGCACCGTCTATCAACCACAGAACGCCCAGCGCGATGCGTAGAACTTTCCTTTGGGTCGGCTCTCCGGTCGAGGTGCCAATCCATCGCATTGCCATCCGATGAAGAAATTCGTGGCGGCGCCAACGAAGCAGCGCCACACTGCCGGCAATACATCCGGCGAGAACGAGTAACACCAACAAGCCGTGCAGCAGGCTCGATCCGAGTTCGACGCCGAGATCGGTAGTATGGTTGGACGCGTCGCCGGGCATCAGTTGGTGTCCGCTCGTTTCGTCCGAGATATCGACAGCCGGATACGCGCGCTTGCGCCCATCCGGATCACTGTTCCTCCCGCACCCAATGAGGCCGAATCAACAAGGCCACCAGTGACAAACCTAGTCTTCCGCCGGCCTGAAGACCATTGTCTGAACGAAAGAATCCGCCGGTAGTTCCGGCCTCGGTTAGGCGCGATCTCGTCTCTCTCTCATTCCTGGCACACCGAAACCGGACTAGCCTGAGAGCGAATGGGTAGCTGTGATAGCCGTTGAGGAGGTCTGGATGGACAGCGACAACGCGACTGCGAATCGTATGCACATCGAGGGCGCACAGAACGCCGCGCCAGTCGTGCAGGAAATGGTCGATGAGCTAGGAGAGACCCACGCCGGTGCGGAGGTGGAAGTAGTGGAGGACGCGGTGCAGGAGAAGTGGGTCGACACCTTCGGTGAGGCAGCCGCGCCGCTCGATCAGGAGATCGCCGCTGAAATAGCGGAACACATCAGCGACGGCACGGAAGTCAAGATTGTTCCGCCGGCTTGATATCTGCGCCGTCGTGACGGGCCGGAACGCTTCGGTGAACACGGGCAATCGTTACTCCGGCAAGCACGATCAGTACCACGCCGCCCAGACTGACGAATACCCACCCGACAACGGAGTGCGCCAGCAGTCCCACCGGATAACCAACGCCATAGCAGACGACGGCCGCGACAATCAACGCCCACTGGGTCCGGTTCGGAGGAGGGAATCCAGAGCGCACCTCGCGAGCGTGCATCACCGATGCGTAGTCACGCAAGCGGCTCGCCGAATTATGACAAGCGTGTCAGCTTCCGTCGGCGCCGCTAGTGCGAACCCGCTTTGCCGTCGCTCCGCCCTCTTCGACGTGGACAGCCCGGACTTGGACAGGTTCAGCCACGACGGTTGTCGTTTCGTAGCTGCCTCAATGCTCAGGCGCACCCGACGAGCTGATGAACGGGTTCAACCGGATCTCGGTAATTGTGGGTCGGTCCGCCATTCAAACGGTCCGTTGAGCGTGTCGGGTTTGGCTTGCCGAGTCGTTGGGCACATCCAGTTCCTAATGATCCAGCTGTGCAACGTCGAGGTCGAGTAGGGCCTGGATGGTTGCCGTGATCTGGGAACGCGTGGTCGGATCGGTGATCAA
>JAVEET010000054.1 GCA_030840295.1 Pseudonocardiales bacterium | reverse complement strand
GTCGAGCTAGCCGCAGGCGCCCCGGTGCGCTGCGGGCAAGCTCGATCGGTTGACCGGCAAGCAGCGGTATCGGCAGCACCAGCAACAGCAGCAACGCCTGACTAAGCCAGACCCAGAACAGCCGGTGGGTTTCCGCCGCGAGCCCCCCGTCGGTCACTGCGAGCACCAGAACCAACCCTGCCACGAACGAAAGCGTCCGGTGCCTCGGCCATCGCGACTCCCCGCGAAGTGCTCGCAGTCCTCTGACGTACCAGAACAGTGCGGCGAGGCATCCGATCAACAGGACGGGCTGGACCTGGAGGAACGACACCCCCGCATTGTGCTCCGCTGCCGGACTGGCACCATTCCCCCATGCGCGTCTACCTGGGAAGTGACCACGCCGGCTTCGAGCTCAAGGGCGCACTGATCGCGCGGCTGACCGAGTCCGGGCACCAGGCCGTTGACTGCGGTCCGAGCGAGTACGTGGCCACCGACGATTACCCGACCCACTGCATCGCCGCGGCGTTGCGGGTGGTCGCGGACCCGGGCAGCCTGGGCATCGTCATCGGTGGCTCCGGCAACGGCGAACAGATCGCGGCGAACAAGGTCCGTGGCATCCGCGCCGCCCTCGCCTACGACCTCGAGACCGCCAGGCTGGGCCGCCAGCACAACGACGCGAACGTTCTCGGGCTCGGGGCCCGGATGCACACCCAGGCTGAGGCGTTCGCGATTGTCGACACCTTCCTCGATACGCCGTTCTCCCAGGATCCCCGCCACATCCGCCGGATCGAGATGGTTGCGGAGTACGAGCACACCGGCAAAATCCCCACCTGAGAGGGAGCTGGCCGGCTCGTTAGCTCAGTGCTTGCCGATCGGGAGTCCGCCGTCCGGTGGTTGCCACTGGCGGCGGACGATGACGACCTCCCGTTCGGCGCTCGCCAAGTCCGCTTCATCCGGACGAGCCACATCGCGCGCCCGAAGCGCGCCCCCGACGCCCACTTGGGATGGCGCGCTGCCGGTCAGATCGCGCCAGTTGCGGTCGACCTCGCGGTCGGGCTCCCGGTTGTTACCCCGGCTCTGCTCCCGGCTCGCCTCCGGCTTCGGACGCCGCTTCTCGGGCGTCGTTTCGGCCACCGCGTCGGCAGCCACCGCGTCGGCGGCCACTGGGTCGGCAGCAACCGCGTCGGCAGCCACCGCGTCGGCAGCGGCCGGACGGGGTGAGCCGATCGGCCGTTTGGCCGAGCGCCGTCGCCGACGTCGTCCTGCCGGGATCTCGGATGGACTGACCACGAGGCCATGGTGCCCTACCGGCGCGCGCCGTGCGCCGCTGGCGTTCATATCGGTTTCATACGTTCGGTGAATGCGCCGCGTATACCGTCCCGTACCGTTGGCGGGACATGAACACCGCCAGTATCCGGCGAAACCTGCGCCGGCTCCGTGCCCGGCGCGAACGCCCCACCGAACGCGTCGAGCTGTTGTTGTGCCTGTCTATCCTCATCGGCGGTACGACCTGGTCGATCATCGACAACAACCATCAGATCAAAGTGGCCGGCGTGATGATCATCGTCATCGTCATCGCGTCCCTCATCTTCTCCAGCCGGGCGATGTGGATCTTGGCGGCGGCCATCATCATCTGCCTGGCCGTGGTGTTCAAGGTGCATGGTCTCAACTCGGGTCAGCTGTCGGTCTCCGGGTTCGTGATGATCGGCACGGCCCTGGCCGTCGCCGTCATCCAGGCCCGGCGCCGGGATCGTCTCGGACTGCGGCAGATGAGCGCGGAGAAGGTGATCGCCCTGATCCGCGACCGGCTCCTGGTACAGGCCCAGCTGCCGGTGGTGCCCGATGGATGGACGGTGGAGATCCAGCAGCGGCCGGCCGACGGCGCGGCGATCGCCGGCGATTTCGTGTCAAATCGGCTGGTGTGCACGCCGGACGGCGGGCAGGTGCTCCACCTTGCGGTTATCGACGTGTCCGGAAACGGCATCGCGGCCGGTCCGCGCGCGCTGCTGCTGTCCGGCGCGGTCGGCGGCCTGCTCGGGTCCGTCGAACCGGACCAGTTCCTCACAGCCGCCAACGACTACCTGTCCCGCCAGCGGTGGTCCCTCGGCTTCGCGTCCGCCATCTATGTGCGCTTGGATTTGACCACGGCGGAGTACCAGATCCGGGTTGCGGGGCATCCGCCAGCCGTACATTTCCGGCCCATCCAAGCCCCCCCGTGGCGGACCTCGCCTGCTACGGGGACCGTGCTCGGGGTGCTGCCGACGCTGACCGGTGTCTCGGACTCCAATGTCCTGCGGCCCGGCGAGGCGCTGTTCCTCTACACCGACGGCGTGGTCGAGGACCGCACTCGCGACATCGACGCCGGAACCCAGCGACTCAAGGACACCGTCGAACTGCTTGCGGCCCGGGACACCTGGCAGGGAGCCGCCCGGCACCTCATCGAGCGTGTTCCCACCAACCGTGACGACGATCGCACTGTGGTGATGATCCGCCGGGACCCGCTAGCGGTGTCAGCAGTCACCGCCGACGTCGAAGCGGACCGGTCGCCCGGGAAGCGGTCTGTCACCTCGAGCTGACCGGGCCCGGTCACGCTGGGCGCTGCTCGGGATGCTCGGACACGCCGCGATCAATGAATCGCGCATCAATGAATGATGCCGCCCCGGCTGCTCAAGAACCCGCCGGTATGACCGGTCCGCACTGCGCACATCTCCGCGATGATCGCCACGGCAATCTCGGCGGGGCTTTGCGCCCCGATATCGAGACCGGCGGGGCCGTGGAGGCGGGACAACGCCTCGTCCGTCAGTTCCTCCCGGCGCAGCCATTCGGTGCGAGCCACCTGGGTGCGCCGGGATCCGAGCGCGCCCAGATAGCTCACGGTTGTGCTCAGGGCTGACTTCAGGGCGGGACCGGCTACGGCCAGATCGTGGCTGAGTACCACGAGGCCGTCGCCGGCCTGCAGTCCACCGGCGATCGGCCCCACCGTCTCGACGCTGTCGGCAACGCTGCATCGCCAGCCCAACGGCCCGGCGATGGCAACCAGCGCATCCGCGATGGAGCCGGTGCCGACGATGAGCAGCGTGGGTACCGGCCAGACTGCGGTGACCAGCAGGCCGTCCGCGCCGGCGGAACTACTTCTGATGATCGACGTGCTGGTCATGCCGCGCCGGAAGACACGCGCAACCTCGGGATCGGTGTCCGGCGCATCGATGTCCTCCGGCGCGTACACAAGCCCGCTGGCCGGCGTTGCCGAGTCACCTAGCGAGGTGACTAAGCAACTGGCCTCGCCGCGAGCCAATCGATGCCACCCGGCCTCCGGGATGTCGTCGGCGGAGTGGATCAGGATTCGGGCTATTCCTCCGCAGCTGAGGCCCGCTGCCCGGGCCTCGCCGTCGGACACCGAGATCGACTCGACGCGGTGCGCTGGGCCGGCGTGGTGCGCCAGCAACTCGACGACCTGCTGGTCGGCTGCCCCGGAGAAGATCGACCCGACCGGCCGCTCGCCAGGCGTCCACGCAACCGTCGCGGCCGGGTCCCGTGAGCTGAAGCCTTCGGTGTCCAGCAGCCGGCCCAACCAGACCGGCCGGCTTTCGGACCGCCATTGCACGATGATCCGGGCCACCTCGAACATGCTGACATCGTCGCGCATCAACGTAGCGTCGGCCACCGGTAGTCCTCTGGCTGGAATGGGTAAGTGGAGCGGCGACGGGAATCGAACCCGCACAATCAGTTTGAAGACTTCTGGGGGATGCGCTCGAAGACCCAGAAATTGCGGGTCGGGCGATGGTTGGTTGGCGTCGTCGTGCAACTAGCGTGCAATAGTGAGATCCCAAACCTCGCCGTGAGCTCGTCCATGATTGAGCGAAATTGTGCCTGCCAAACGCCAACGACGCCGAGGGAAACCAGGCCGAGCGGGCCGGCTTCAGTGGCCGCGACGAGGTGCAGGCTGCCGTCCTGTCGAGGCTGTAGACCGCGGCTTCCGGCCGACGAATCGACACCAGGAACTGGCCCGTCGCGCCGATCCCCGACCCGTTTCGTCAGCCCTGGGAGCGGATGTGATTCACGACCTCGTTGAACTCCTCGGTCGGTGAGAAGTCGACATACTCGGTGTCCTCGAGCGCGGTCGGGACGTGTCCCGGCGCCCAATACACCGCCTGACCCGACTCGTAGATGTGCTCACCCTGCTTCGTGCGCATCTGCAGTCGACCAGCGAGCAGGTAACCCCAATGCGGGCACTGGCAGGAATCGTCGGGCAGGCCGACGAGCGCCGGACCTAGATCGGTGCCTTTGGGTAGACGGATGAACGAGGTGGACATGCCGCCGCCAATCTCCTTGAGCCGCACCTCGAGGCCATCGCCCTCGATGACCACGGGAACCTCTTGCCGGGTGAGCGCTTTCATCTGTTCCTCCTCGAACCTGTTGCGACTGTGAGTTGAGGAGAAGCGTGCTCGCCGGCCGTTCCTGGAACGTTCCTACCGCCATCACGCCGTTTGCGCGGCGGCTCGCTCGCACCGCTGCGCGTCCAGCGGCTGCCCCGCTCGGCGGAAACCCTCGGCGGCGGCGGCGAGATGGACGCGCGCGCCATCGAAATCGCCACCCGCGCGGGTCCGGTGGCCGCGCACCTCGTCCAGTGCCGCGTACCAACCCGGCAGGCGCATGAGGATGGCCGTGAGACGGCTGGCCACGCCTTCGTAGCGAGCCGCGCGATCGAGATCGCCGGCGTCAGCTGCCGCGATCGCCGCGGGAACGGCCAGCGCGATCCGGCAACCGGGGCACGTTTCCATCGAGCCGTGGACCGCTTCCTCCGCCTCTTCGAGGGCCGCCATCGCGGCGGCCGGATCGCTCGCCGCGGCGATCTTCGTGCCGTAGATGCGGTCGAAGAGGTGAAAGCCGAGACTCGACTCGCGTGCCACCGCCAGCGCCTCGTCCAGCAGCGTCTCGGCGCGGGCCCGGTCGCCGCGCAGCAGCGCCAGTTCGGCGAGGCGTTGCAGAGAGAGCGCCTCGCCGCCGAGCGCGCCGATCGAGCGGTGCAGCTCGACGCCGTGGGTGAGATCTGCTTCGGCGGCGTCCAGCGAGCCCGCCAACAGCCGCGCCTCCCCGCGGAACGTGGTGGCGAAAGCCGTCCCCCGCGCAGCGCCCAACCGTTCCGCTTCCGCTTCGAGGTCGTCGGCGAAGGAGATCACGTCGTCATACGGCTCGTTGCCGTACGGCAGCCGCTCCGCGACACAGAGCTGACCGTCGAAGACCGACGTCGCGAAGTCAGGCAGCGCTCGGCTGTCCCGTAGCACCGCACGCAGGCTGCGCGGTAGTTCGCCCTTCGCGTGCGCCGCAGCCGCCTCGGCCCAGGCAGCGATAACCACCGCCGCGGCGTCGCCCGACTCGACGGCGAGTCGACGCGTCTCGACCGCCTTCGCCAGCGCCTCGTCGGGATCACCAACACCCATGGCTGCGGCGCCGCAGATCGCCAACGCGTACGCGAGCTGCCCCTCGAGCGAAGTCGGCTCCGGCCCGGCGAGCAGGGCCAGCGCGGCTGCTGGGTCACCGGCCCGGACCGACGCCAAGGCCTGCTTCGCTCGGATCTCCGGCCGCTGGGCCTTGTTGGCGACGAGCGCCGCCGCGGCGTAGGCCGCCGGAGCCTGCTCGTCGCCGATCGCCTCCAGCGCGTCAGCCCGAAGATACCGCGCGTCCGCATGCTCCGGGAGATGCCGAAGCACCAAGTCGACGTGCCGCAGTGCGTCACCGTATGCACCCAGCCGGACCGCGTTACGCGCGGCGGCCACAGCCCATGGCGCCGCCTCGCCAGGTCGGTCACCCGCGAACCAGTGCGCAGCGACGCTGGCCGGTGTCCCGCCGACGGCGGCGAGTCGCTGTGCAGCCTCGCGGTGGATGGCTACCCGGGCGTGCGGCGGCACCTGCGCACGCAGCGCCTGCCGCACCAGCTCGTGGCGGAATCGGTACGCGCTGCCAGACACGACGAGCACGTCCGCAGCGAGAGCGGCGTCGAGGAGTCGATAAGCCTCGTGCTCGGGCAAACCCGTGAGGGCGAGGATCGCGGCCAGGTCGAGTTCGTCACCGGCGACGGCGAGTCGCTGCAGCATCGAGCGAGCCGTCTCGTCAAGGTCGACGAAGCGGTTGGTCACGGCCTCCCAGATGCCGGGTGCCGTGTCATGCCGGCCGTCGGTCTGCGGCTGCCGCGCCAGCTCGATCAGGAAAAACGGGTTTCCCGCCGACAGCTGCACGATCCTGACGACGTCGGCATGATCGAGCGGAGCCGTTGCGGCAGCCTCGACTAGA
Source organism: Pseudonocardiales bacterium (assembly GCA_030840295.1). Lineage (GTDB taxonomy): Bacteria > Actinomycetota > Actinomycetes > Mycobacteriales > Jatrophihabitantaceae > Jatrophihabitans_A. Next base: position 1,677 of record JAVEET010000054.1, on the reverse strand, counting down.
GCCTCGGCATCTTCGCTCGGCAGGGGGGTGAGGTCGACCGCGGCGAGTACTCCCGCGCGATCCAGCCGGGCCACGCCGCGCGCCAGCGCGTCACCCGCCTGCTCGCGCCGGTATGAAAAGGCCACTAGCGGGTGCGCCCGTCCATCGACACCCGCAAGGTGTAGCAGGGCCTCGGTCGTGTCGTCGTCGGCCAGATGGGCGTCGTCGACGAGCAAGACCATCCCGCTCGTCCCGGCCGCAGCCAGAAGCAGCCGCCGCACCGCGCCAATGACCTGATGCCGAGTCAGTACGCCCTCCCACGCCTCGGCAGGACGGGCGAGCGGGCTAAGTTCGGCGAGCACCGAACGGGTACGCGCGGGCAGGGCGTCAAGCAGTGCACGGTTGAGGCCGATCACCCGCTCGACAGCTTCGATCAGCGCGGCGTATGGCCCGGCCGCCGCTGTGGCGCGCACCGCCGCGACCGTCCAGCCCCGGCTACGTGCGGCGCGGGCGAACTCCCGGCACAGCGCGGACTTGCCGATCCCGCCGGGACCGCGAATCACCAACGCCGTGACCTCCCCGTCGGCGCCCGCGTCCAGCGCGGCGCGGACCTTGGCCAGCGCGAAGTCGCGGCCCATGAGCGGCCGGTCCGCCGCGCGTAGCCCCGCGACGCACTGCTCGTAGACACGCTCGGTCTCGAACCCGGGCCGCACGCCGAGTTCCTGCTCCAGCGCAGCACGTAACCGTCCGTACCAACGAAGCGCGGCGTGGCGCTGCCCCGACTCCAGAGCGGCAAGCATGAGTTCGCGGTAGGCCGGTTCGAAGGTCGCATCGACCTCGACGAGGCGCTCCCACTCCCCGGCGCGCTCGAGCAAATCCGCGAACAGCGAACGCAGCTGGTTTCGGCGCTGCTGTGACCACTCCTCGTACCGCGCCGCCGGCAAAAGCTCTCCCCGATAATGCGCGGCGGCCGCTCGACACTGCTCGGCGTCGCCGCTACGGAGCGCGCCCGAAGCAGCGGACTCGAACCGCGCGACGTCGGTCTGCACCGTGCGTTCGGGGAACAGGGCGACCTGGCCGGAGCGCAGGACCACCGAACCGGGATCACCGAGGGCCGCGCGGGCGTGATGCGCCGCCTTCCGCAGATTGGCCGCGGCCGCCCCGGGCGGCAGATGCGGCCACAGCGCGTCGAGCACCTGCTCACGCAGCATGCGCCGGCCATCGGACAGCGCAAGCAGCTGCACCAGTTCTGCCGCGCGCCGGGCGGGCCACTTCGTCTCGGCGACCTCGCGGTCGCCGAGTGCGACGCGGAACCTCCCGAGCAGGTCGATGCCTACCGAGTTGTCGCCCGAGTCCCCCGCCATAAGCCCTCCCGACCAACGGGAACTCATTGTGGCGGCCAGGCGAGGCGAAGGGCCGCAAGGTTCCCGCTTTGGCAAGCCCGCACGCAAGATAGCGCGTTCGATCCTCATGCGCCGAGGCGCCAGTACATTCCATATGCGCGTCGACCGTGGCGGGGTGGCTGATCATCGCCACGTGTGAGGAGTCGATCTCGACGGTGCGCGCTCTGGCCGCACCGTCAACGAGCATCGCGACGACCGGACGGCGCCGAACGCCGTCCTGCGATTCCGATCTCGCGAGCACTCGATGACGAATAGTGGATCCGAGACGCCGTAATCCTTTGTGACTGGGAGTGAA
>JAVEET010000005.1 GCA_030840295.1 Pseudonocardiales bacterium | reverse complement strand
CGATGGCCGGCTACGACGAGAGCGACTACTACGGCTTCGGCCCTGGTGGTGGCCAGGCGGTGGCACTCGATGACTTCGGGTACAACGATTACCGCTGAGCACGAACACTGACAAGTGACGAGGACGGCCCGGTTCCCTTCGAGGAGCCGGGCCGTTCTGGCTGCGAGCGCGCTGGCTGCGACGGGCCGGCTGCGAGCGGCCGGCTGCGAGCGGCCGAGTTACGAGCGGCCGAGTTACGGATAACTCGTCGAAGTTCGCCTGGCATGGCGTAACTCGGACCGGATTGGCGTAACTCAGGCTGCGAGCGCGCTGGCTGCGAGCGCGTTGGCTGCGAGCGGCCGAGTTACGGGTAACTCGTCGAAGTACGCGAGGCATGGCGTAACTCGGACCGGCTTGGCGCAACTCGGACCAGCTGGCGTAACTCAGGTCGCTACGGCTTGGTGTAACTCAGGGCGCGGGTGAACGCAGCAAGGGCCGCACCCGCCGGGTACGGCCCTTGCTGGTTTAGCTCACGCTCGATGCGCGGAAGGATTAGAGCGGGCGAACGTTCTCTGCCTGCGGGCCCTTCTGGCCTTGGGTGGTCTCGAACTCCACGCGCTGGTTCTCATCCAGGCTGCGGTAGCCCTGGCTGGCGATGGCCGAGTAGTGGACGAACACGTCCGGGCCGTCGCCGTCCGGCGCGATGAAGCCGAAGCCCTTTTCAGCGTTGAACCACTTCACGGTTCCCTGTGCCATGTACTTCTCCTAGCTCAATGCGGTTCGGGAACCGCACTGTGCGGACCCCGGGTTGCGGCCTTTCGCGTTCCCGGTTTCGGTAAAGCAAAACGCCCGCTGCTGGTGACCGCGGGCGTTCGAAAAACGATCGTGGAAAACTGCAACTACAACCAAGAAAACGGTAGCACGCCGGTGTGTCGAAACGCACCCCCGGATTCTCAAATCGCCAGGGATCGTCATCATTCCGCGATGTAAACCCTTGCACCTGACCGCGGGCAGTCCTCGGTGGTCCGTACCCCGGCGGCCCGAGTCAGGGCAGTACCTGGATCTTGCGTCCGAGGCCCTGGGTGAACCGCTGCAGGGCGAGCGAATAGTCCTCCAACGGAAGCCGGTCGGAGATGAATACGTCAGGATCGATAACACCGTTGGCGAACAAGGCCGCCGCACGCTCATACGAATGCAGCACCGCCATCGATCCGGTGATCGTGATTTCCTGGTTGTAGATCTTGTAGGGCTCGATGGTGGCCCGAGTGGCGTAGTCGGACACGCCGAACTGCAGAAAGGTGCCACCCTTTCCGACCCGGCTCAGGCCGTCCTGGATGGCCTTGGCGTTGCCGGTCGCATCGATGACCAGATCCCACAATCGCGGCCGGTCCAGGTCGTCGGCCGACAGGGCCGCGGCCGTGACTCCGAGCCTCCTTGCGGTCTCGAGCCGTTCCGGATTGAGGTCCACCACGTCGACGGATGCGGCCCCCACCCGCTTGGCGAGTTCGAGCATCATCAAACCCATCGTCCCGGAGCCGTAGATCAGCACGTTGTTCGCCAGTTGCGATTTCAGGACGTCATATCCCCGCACGGCGCACGACAACGGTTCGATCAGGGCGGCGTCGGAGGTTCGGACGTGATCGGGGAGCTTGATGCAGTTGGAGGCGGGCGCTTTGGCGTACTCCGCCGCACCACCGGGCTCGGATACGCCTATCGCGTTCCACCGCTCGCAGAGGTTGTTCCTGCCCCGCCGGCAGTAATAACACTCGTAGCAGTACAGGGAGGGATCGACCGCCACCCGGTCACCGATCCGCAGCCCGCTGACGTCACTGCCCAGCTCCACTATCTCGCCGGCGAACTCGTGCCCCGGGATGATGGGCAAGGTCGGCGCGAACTCACCCTGCAGGATGTGCAGATCGGTACCGCAGATCCCGCAGGCGGCCACATCGACGACCACTTCGCGCGGTCCGGGTCGGGGGTCGTCGACCTCGGTGATCTCTGACTGCCCGACGCCGGTAATGACAGCTGCTCTCACGATGGATGCTCCCCGGCACGTGGAATGGCCCTTGCAGTACCTCGGCTGCATTCCCAGCCGGAATAGTCAGAGTAGAGGATTCATACAAAATGCAGGCTCACCCGCTCAAACGAGCGGTTCGAGGGCAGCAGATGCCACGGCGGTGGGATCCACCCGGAAACAGTTGCGGAACTCCGCCAGGCGGAAGAATGATCGGTACTCTGGCGCACCTGAACGATGCCCTGCGCACCGTTCCGGCCGTCGCTGACCGAACCGCGAACTAAACCGAACCGCGAACTAACCGAACCGCACACGCCCCCACCGACTGGTCCGCACTGAATGGAGGTCCGGTGCATGGCTTCACCACCCACTCCAGCTTGGCCTGGGCGGTTCCGGCTGGACCCCGGCCGGGAGCGGCCCGGCGCGGTGGCGGCTGGGGTCAGGGCAGTTGCGGCGCCGGAGGCCGGCCAGTCGCCGCAGCCGGCCCATTCGGCTGCTGATTCACCCGCGCCCAACACGGAGCGACTGGCGGGCGGGGTAGCCAACCGAGGACGGGTGTTCCGCATTGGCCAGACAGTGCACCGCCCGCAGGCACCCTTCCCGGCCGCTACCCATGCGCTCCTGAAACATCTCGATGCGGTGGGGTTCTCCAGTGCCCCGCGATTGCTGGCCACAGACGGCGATTCCGAGGTGTTGTCCTGGATCCCGGGGCAGGCGGCCCAGACCCCGCTGCCGTCCTGGGCCCTGGGCGATGCCGCGCTGGTCAGCGTCGCGTTGTTGCTGCGTAGGTTCCACGACGCAGTGGCCTCGTTCGATCCGACGGGCCACCACTGGCCGGACGAACGGGTGCCCGCGCCTTACCGCTGGCCGACGATCAGCCACAACGACATCCACCCGGGCAACATCATCTTTTCGGACGGTCGAGCGATCGGTCTGGTCGACTTCGACCTGGCGGGTCCCGGCTCACCCATCTGGGACCTCGCGGCGGCGGCCCGTTGCTGGTGTCCGCTGCTCTCCGACGAGGACGTCCCGAATTCGGTGGTTGACCGGCGCTTCGAGCGGTTCGCCCTATTGCTGGATGCATACGGCTTGGCCGGTCACGCCCGGGTGGAGGTGGCCGAGGCATTGCTGGACAATCAGGAATGGACGTTCCGGATCGTTGTGGACAACGTGATGCGCGGGCACCTGGGCTTCCAGCACTATTGGAACAGCGTCGCCGGACGGGCTGAGCGGGGCCATCGATGGCTGACCGAGCGGCGCCAGGACCTCATCGCGGCGGTCCGCTGAGGTCCAGGAATCCGCGAGGACTCCCGGTGCCGGGCTCGATCCCGACCCGATTTTGATCCCAGGGCCCGCCCCGGTATTGTTTGACCTTGTGCCCGGAGCCTCCGGGTGCCCACCCGTGCTCGTCAGGGATGACTGCTGGCCGCAAGTCGGTCGTGCAGGCTTTTGACGGGTCCGGACCGTCCGGTATCCAGCGATCATTTTCGTGCGGATAACCATGGGATGGGGCGCGACACGCCCGACCCCGTGGACCGGAAGGTGACAACAGCAGAGCAGACACGTTGCCGGGGCTGGTTCCGGATCGCCGTCGAGAAATCGCCGGTGCCGCCGGGTGCAGCTACCGCAGACGTACCGCAGACGAGCGAGGAGATTGCAGGCCGCATGCCTACGATCCAGCAACTGGTCCGTAAGGGCCGGCAGGACAAGATCGGGAAGACCAAGACCCCGGCGCTGAAGGGTTCACCGCAGCGCCGTGGTGTCTGCACCCGCGTCTATACCACCACGCCCAAGAAGCCCAACTCCGCGCTGCGCAAGGTCGCCCGGGTACGGCTGACCAGTGGCATCGAGGTCACCGCATACATCCCCGGCGTGGGCCACAACCTCCAAGAGCACTCCATCGTGCTCGTACGCGGCGGTCGGGTGAAGGACCTCCCAGGTGTTCGTTACAAGATCATCCGCGGTTCGCTGGACACCCAGGGCGTTCGCAACCGCAAGCAGGCTCGTAGCCGCTACGGCGCGAAGAAGGAGAAGAGCTAATGCCACGCAAGGGCCCGGCTCCGCGCCGGCCGCTGGTCATCGACCCGGTCTATCAGTCGCCCCTGGTCACCCAGCTGGTGAACAAGATCCTGCTGGACGGCAAGCGCTCCACCGCCGAGAGCATCGTTTATGGCGCCCTCGAGGGAGCACGGGAGAAGAACGGCACCGACCCGGTCGTCACCCTCAAGCGGGCGCTGGACAATATCCGTCCCGCCCTCGAGGTCAAGAGTCGCCGCGTCGGTGGCGCCACCTACCAGGTTCCGGTCGAGGTCAAGGCCGGCCGGGCAACCACCCTGGCGCTGCGCTGGCTGGTCGGCTATTCGCGCTCGCGTCGTGAGAAGACCATGACCGAGCGATTGATGAACGAGTTGCTGGACGCCAGCAACGGTCTCGGCGCAAGCGTCAAGCGCCGAGAAGACACCCACAAGATGGCCGAGTCCAACAAGGCCTTCGCGCACTACCGCTGGTAGCGGATCCGCCGGCCCCGGCCGGGGTGGCGGCAGACCGCAGCTCCAGCGTCCAGACACGATATAGAGAAGGAACGATGGCATCCAAAGCCGAGCTCGCCAAGACCCGAAACATCGGGATCATGGCTCATATCGACGCGGGTAAAACCACGACGACCGAGCGCATCCTCTTCTACACCGGTATCTCGTACAAGATCGGTGAAGTCCACGACGGCGCTGCCACCATGGACTGGATGGAGCAGGAGCAGGAACGCGGTATCACCATCACGTCGGCCGCCACCAAATGCGAGTGGAAGGGCCACGCGATCAACATCATCGACACGCCCGGACACGTCGACTTCACGGTTGAGGTCGAGCGTTCGCTGCGGGTCCTCGACGGTGCTGTCGCGGTCTACGACGGCGTTGCCGGTGTTGAGCCGCAGACCGAGACGGTGTGGCGTCAGGCCGACAAGTACAACGTCCCGCGGATGTGCTTCGTCAACAAGCTGGACCGGACCGGCGCGGATTTCTTCCGTTGCGTGCAGATGATGAAAGACCGCCTCAACGCGACCCCGCTCGTGCTGCAGATTCCGATCGGCGCCGAGGCTGACTTCATCGGTGTCGTCGACCTGCTCGGTATGCGCGCCCTGGTGTGGCGTGGCGAGACCGAAAAGGGCGAGGACTACACGATCGAGGAGATCCCGGCCGATCTGCTCGAGCAGGCCACCCAGTGGCGTGAGACTTTGCTCGAGACGCTGTCCGACGTGGACGACGAGATCGCCGAGGGCTACCTCGAGGGCGAAGACATGTCCATCGCGAAGCTGAAGGCGGCGATCCGTCGCGCGACGCTCGCCGACAAGCTGAACCCGGTGCTGACCGGCTCGGCGTTCAAGAACAAGGGCGTCCAGCCGATGCTCGACGCGGTGGTGGACTTCCTCCCGTCGCCGTTGGACGTCGACCATGTCACGGGCACCCTGATGGACGGCGAGACCGAAGCCACCCGCCAGACCGACGAGTCGGAGCCGCTGGCCGCGCTTGCGTTCAAGATCGCGACCGATCAGCACCTCGGCAAGCTGACGTACGTGCGGATCTACTCGGGCGTGCTGGAGAACGGTTCCCAGGTTCTGAACTCCACCAAGGACCGCAAGGAACGAATCGGCAAGATCTACCAGATGCACGCCAACAAGCGTGAGGAGATGCCTCGCGCCGGCGCTGGTGACATCATCGCCGTGGCCGGCCTGAAGCAGACCACCACCGGTGACACCCTGTCCGATTCGGCCAAGCCGATCATTCTCGAGTCGATGACCTTCCCGGCTCCGGTGATCGAGGTGGCGATCGAGCCGAAGACGAAGTCCGACCAGGAAAAGCTCGGCGTGGCGATCCAGAAACTGGCCGAAGAGGACCCGACGTTCAAGGTTCACAACGACGAAGACACCGGCCAGACCGTCATCGGTGGTATGGGGGAACTCCACCTGGAGATCCTCGTCGACCGGATGCGCCGTGAGTTCAAGGTTGAGGCCAACGTCGGCAAGCCCCAGGTTGCCTATCGCGAGACGATCCGCAAGGTCGTCGAGCGGGAGGACCTGACGTACAAGAAGCAGACCGGTGGATCCGGGCAGTTCGCGAAGGTCCAGGTGTCGGTCGAGCCGCTGGCGCTGACCGCGGACGGACCGACCTACGAGTTCGCGAACAAGGTCACCGGCGGTCGCATCCCCAAGGAGTTCATCCCCTCGGTGGACGCGGGCGCCCAGGAGGCCCTGCAGTACGGCATCCTGGCCGGCTTCCCGATGGTGGGCGTCAAGTTCAGCCTGCTGGACGGTGGCTACCACGAGGTTGACTCCTCTGAAATGGCATTCAAGATCGCCGGTTCGATGGTCATGAAGGCGGCGCTCCGCAAGGCCAGCCCCGTGTTGCTTGAGCCGATGATGGCGGTCGAGGTCACCACCCCGGAGGAGAACATGGGTGACGTGATCGGGGACCTCAATTCCCGCCGTGGCCAGATCCAGGCCATGGAGGAGCGTTCCGGAGCCCGGGTCGTGAAGGCGCTGGTTCCCTTGTCGGAGATGTTCGGATACGTCGGTGATCTGCGGTCCAAGACGCAGGGCCGGGCGAGCTACTCCATGCAGTTCGATTCCTACGCCGAAGTTCCCGCGAACGTGGCAAAGGAAGTCATCGCGAAGGCAACGGGCGAGTAATCCGAACCTGGAGCTAACCAGCAGGGCCAGCACGGCAAACCGAAGACCAACAACAGACATAAGAACCCGAAAGAGGGAGAGGATCCACAGTGGCGAAGGCGAAGTTCGAGCGGACGAAGCCGCACGTCAACATCGGCACCATCGGTCACATCGACCATGGCAAGACGACGCTGACGGCAGCCATCACCAAGGTGCTGCACGACAAGTACCCGAACCTGAACGAGGCTTCGGCATTCGACCAGATCGACAAGGCGCCGGAAGAGCGTCAGCGCGGTATCACGATCTCCATCGCGCATGTCGAGTACCAGACCGAGAAGCGGCACTACGCGCACGTGGACTGCCCGGGTCACGCCGACTACATCAAGAACATGATCACCGGTGCCGCCCAGATGGACGGTGCGATCCTGGTCGTATCGGCCACCGACGGCCCGATGCCGCAGACCAAGGAGCACGTGCTGCTGGCTCGCCAGGTCGGCGTGCCGTACATCGTCGTCGCCCTGAACAAGGCCGACGTGGTGGACGACGAGGAGATCCTGGAGCTCGTCGAGCTCGAGGTCCGCGAGCTGCTCAACCAGTACGAGTTCCCGGGCGATGATGCCCCGATCATCCAGGTCTCGGCGCTGAAGGCGCTCGAGGGCGACCCGGAGTGGAGCGCGAAGCTGCTCACCCTGATGGACGCGGTCGACGAGTCCATCCCGCAGCCGGTCCGCGAGATCGAGAAGCCCTTCCTGATGCCCGTTGAGGACGTCTTCACGATTACCGGTCGTGGCACCGTCGTCACCGGTCGGATCGAGCGCGGTGTGCTCAAGGTCAACGAGACCGTGGACATCATCGGGATCCGCGAGACCAAGCAGACCACGACGGTCACCGGTATCGAGATGTTCCGCAAGCTGCTCGATGAGGGCCAGGCCGGCGAGAATGTCGGACTGCTGCTTCGTGGTATCAAGCGTGAGGACGTCGAGCGCGGCCAGGTCATCATCAAGCCGGGCACGACCACGCCGCACACCAACTTCGAGGCGAACGTCTACATCCTCTCGAAGGATGAGGGCGGCCGTCACACGCCGTTCTTCAACAACTACCGTCCCCAGTTCTACTTCCGCACCACGGACGTGACAGGTGTCGTTACCCTCCCCGAGGGCACCGAGATGGTCATGCCGGGCGACACGACGGAGATGCTCGTCGAGCTGATCCAGCCGATCGCCATGGAAGACGGTCTGCGGTTCGCGATCCGTGAAGGTGGCCGTACCGTCGGCGCCGGTCGGGTCACCAAGATCCTCAAGTAGCAAAAGGCGAGGTCGCGAGGCGGCCGGGACTGAACAGACACCCGGCCGCTGAGCCCAAGCCAGGCACGCGGCAAGAACCGCTTCGGCGCCGATCATGGGGCCGCGAGCTCGAACCCAGGCAGTACGCATCATCGATAACAGTGAGGACGAGAAAGCCACCATGGCTGGACAGAAGATCCGCATTCGGCTCAAGGCCTATGACCACGAGGCCATCGACGCCAGCGCGCGCAAGATCGTTGAGACGGTTACGCGCACCGGCGCTCGCGTTGTCGGACCGGTGCCATTGCCGACCGAAAAGAACGTGTACTGCGTCATCCGCTCGCCGCACAAGTACAAGGACAGCCGCGAGCACTTCGAGATGCGCACTCACAAGCGTCTCATCGACATCCTCGACCCGACGCCGAAGACGGTGGACGCGCTGATGCGTATCGACCTTCCGGCCAGCGTCGACGTGAACATCCAGTAGCGGTTAGCGAGAGATTGAAATGTCTAAGCAGATGCCCAAAACACTGGGAATCCTGGGCTCGAAGCTCGGCATGACCCAGGTCTTCGACGCCAACAACCGGGTCGTACCGGTCACGGTCGTCCAGGCCGGGCCGTGTGTCGTGACCCAGATCCGTACCCAGGAGAAGGACGGCTACTCCGCTGTTCAGCTCGCCTATGGTCAGATCGATCCGCGCAAGGTGACCAAGCCGCTCGCCGGCCACTTCGAGGCTGCCGGCGTAACGCCACGGCGCCACGTGGTCGAACTGCGGACCGAGAGCACCGAAGGGTTCGAGATCGGCCAGGAGTTCGGCCCGGAGATCTTCGCCGACGGTGCCTCCGTCGATGTGAGCGGCACGACCAAGGGGAAGGGCACCGCGGGTGTCATGAAGCGGCACGGCTTCCACGGCGTGTCCTCGTCCCACGGTTCGCACCGCAACCACCGTAAGCCCGGCTCGATCGGCGGATGCTCGACTCCCGGCCGGGTGTTCAAGGGCATGCGGATGGCCGGCCGGATGGGTGTCGACAAGCAGACCACGCAGAGCCTGCGGGTCGTCAAGGTGGACAACGAGCGTGGTCTGCTGCTCATCGAGGGCGCCGTTCCCGGCCCCAAGGGTGGCTTGGTGCTCGTCCGTTCCGCTGTCAAATCAGCCGTGAAGGGGGCCTGACAGGCATGTCGCTGACCATTGACATCGTCAACCCGACTGACTCCAAGGCGAAGAAGTCCTCCGTCGAGCTGCCGCCCGAGATCTTCGATGTGGCGACGAACATCGCGCTGATCCACCAGGTTGTCGTGGCCCAGCTCGCCGCCGCCCGTCAGGGCACGGCATCTACCAAGACCCGCGGTGAAGTCCGCGGTGGTGGCAAGAAGCCGTACCGGCAGAAGGGCACCGGCCGCGCGCGCCAGGGCTCCACTCGTGCACCGCAGTTCGCCGGTGGTGGCGTCGTGCACGGCCCGCAGCCGCGCAAGTACGACCAGCGGACCCCGAAGAAGATGAAGGCAGCAGCCTTGCGCGGTGCCTTGTCCGACCGGGCCCGCCACGGCCGAGTCCACGTGGTGACCTCGTTGGTCGCCGGCGAGCTGCCGTCGACGAAGGCTGCCACCACGGCGCTCGCCACCATCAGCGAGAACCGCAACGTGCTGGTGGTTGCCGAGCGCAATGACGAGGTGACCTGGCTGAGCCTGCGTAACCACCTCGCTGTGCACCTGCTCGAGCCCGGTCAGCTGAACACCTACGACGTGTTGGTCTCCGACGACGTGGTCTTCACCGAGGCTGCGCTCAACGCCTTCCTGGCCGGCCCGGTGAACGGCAAGTCCGCCAAGGGCGCCGCAACATCGGCCGAGGTCGAAGACGACGTGGTAGCGGCAGAAGAGGATGAAAGCTGATGTTTGACGATCATCGCGATGTGCTGCTCGCTCCGGTCATCTCGGAGAAGAGCTACGGCCTGTTGGACGCGAACAAGTACACGTTCGACGTCCACCCGGACGCCAACAAGACGCAGATCAAGATCGCGGTCGAGAAGGTGTTCAACGTCAAGGTTACCGACGTGAACACCCTCAACCGTCAGGGCAAGCGCAAGCGGACCCGATTCGGCTACGGCCAGCGCAAGAGCATCAAGCGCGCGGTCGTCACCCTCCGCGAGGGAGACCGTATCGAGGTCTTCGGCGGGCCTTCATGAAGCGCAGCGAAATCAATGTCAAGTGTGTAGGGGTCGAGTGAGTCATGGGTATTCGTAAGTACAAGCCGACCACTCCCGGTCGCCGTGGCTCGAGTGTTGCCGACTTCGTCGAGATCACCCGGACCACTCCGGAGAAGTCGCTGGTGCGTCCGCTGCACAACAAGGGTGGTCGTAACAACACAGGTCGTATCACGACGCGCCACCAGGGCGGCGGCCACAAGCGCGCCTTCCGGGTCATCGATTTCCGTCGCAACGACAAGGACGGCGTGCCCGCCAAGGTCGCGCACATCGAGTACGACCCCAACCGCACCGCACGCATCGCGCTGCTGCACTACGCCGACGGCGAGAAGCGCTACATCCTCGCGCCCCGCAACCTCAAGCAGGGCGACGGGATCGAGAACGGACCGGGCGCCGACATCAAGCCCGGTAACGCTCTGCCGTTGCGCAATATCCCGGTCGGTACCACCGTGCACGCGATCGAACTCCGCCCCGGCGGTGGCGCCAAGATTGCGCGGTCGGCCGGTGCCAGTGTGCAACTTGTGGCCAAAGAAGGCCCGTTCGCCCAGCTGCGGATGCCCTCCGGTGAGATCCGCAACGTAGACGTTCGCTGCCGCGCCACCGTCGGCGAGGTCGGCAACGCCGAACAGAGCAACATCAACTGGGGCAAGGCCGGCCGGATGCGATGGAAGGGCAAGCGCCCGACCGTCCGTGGTGTCGCGATGAACCCGGTCGACCACCCGCACGGTGGTGGTGAGGGAAAGACGTCCGGTGGGCGTCACCCGGTGAACCCGGCCGGTAAGCCCGAAGGCCGTACCCGTACCCGCAAGGCGAGCGATGCCATGATCGTGCGCCGTCGTAAGAGCAACAAGAAGCGCTAGGGACTGATCAAATGCCACGCAGCCTGAAGAAGGGCCCCTTCGTCGACGACCACCTGCTCAAAAAGGTGGACGTACAGAACGATGCGGGCAGCAAGAACGTGATCAAGACCTGGTCGCGCCGCTCGACCATCATCCCCGACATGCTCGGTCACACGATCGCCGTGCACGACGGTCGCAAGCACGTCCCGGTTTTCGTCACCGAGGGCATGGTCGGGCACAAGCTCGGCGAGTTCGCACCCACGCGGACGTTCAGGGGCCACATCAAGGACGACCGCCGGTCCCGCCGGTAGTCGACCCGAGGGTCCGACCAACAGCCCGATACAGACAGCAAAGCTCAAGAGATCTAAGGGATATCGCAGATGGCAGCCAACGCTCCAGACGACGCTGACAGTGACGTGCGTACCGCGTTCGCGCGGGCATCGCAGGTCAACGTGACGCCTATGAAGGCACGTCGCGTCATCGAGCTCATTCGCAACAAGCCGGCGGTGGACGCGCTCGCAGTGCTGAAGTTCGCGCCGCAGGCTGCGTCTGAGCCAGTTGCGAAGGTGCTCGCCTCCGCGATCGCCAACGCCACCAACAACTTCGACCTGGACGAGGACACCCTCATCGTGTCCCGGGCCTATGTCGACGAGGGACCGACGCTCAAGCGGTTCCAGCCACGCGCACAGGGCCGGGCGTACCGCATCCGCAAGCGCACCAGCCACATCACGATCGAGGTCGAGAGCGTCGACAATTCAGTGCGCGCTGCTCGTAAGACCGCCAAGAAGGGGAGCACCCGCTAATGGGTCAGAAGGTAAACCCGAACGGGTTCCGCCTCGGCATCACCACCGACTGGAAGAGCCGCTGGTTCGCCGACAAGAACTACGCCGAATACGTCAAGGAAGACGTAGCCATCCGTCGCTTGATGTCGAAGGGCATGGAGCGCGCCGGCATCGCCAAGGTCGAGATCGAGCGCACCCGGGACCGGGTTCGCGTCGACATCCACACCGCGCGTCCGGGCATTGTCATCGGTCGCCGCGGCGCGGAGGCCGACCGCATCCGGGGCGAGCTGGAGAAGCTGACCGGCAAGCAGGTTCAGCTGAACATCCTCGAGGTCAAGAACCCCGAGGCTGACGCTCAGCTGGTCGCCCAGGGCGTGGCCGAGCAGCTGTCCAACCGGGTGAGCTTCCGCCGTGCCATGCGTAAGAGCATGCAGTCCACCTTGAAGAGCCCGGGCGTCAAGGGCATCCGGGTTCAGTGTTCGGGTCGCCTGGGCGGCGCCGAGATGAGCCGGTCGGAGTTCTACCGCGAAGGCCGGGTGCCGTTGCACACGCTGCGCGCGAACATCGACTACGGCTTCTACGAGGCTCGCACGACCTTCGGCCGGATCGGCGTGAAGGTCTGGATCTACAAGGGCGAGGTGCCCACCGGCTCTCGCGCCGAGCGTGAGGCCGCAGTCGCAGCCGAGGCGTTGCGCCAACGTCGTGAGCGCCCGGCTTCGGCCAGCCGCCCGCGCCGTTCGGGTTCGCAGGGCACCACAGGTGTCTCCACCGAGGCCGGTCGTGCCGCCGACGCGGGCACCACGACCGATGGTGTCGAGCCGCCGACGGTAGAGGCCCCGACGGTAGAGGCCCCGACGGTAGAGGCCCCGACCGCCGAGAGTCCCGCGGTTGCGACCGAAACCGTGGCAACCGAGACGGTCCCCACCGAGACTGCGTTGGCGGCGGCTGTCGAAACCACCGAGAACACTGCAGGGACTGAGAGCTAACCATGTTGATTCCCCGGCGGGTCAAGCACCGCAAGCAACACCACCCGAACCGCACCGGTGCGGCCAAGGGCGGCACGAAGGTCACCTTCGGCGAGTACGGCGTGCAGGCGCTGGAACCGGCTTACGTCACCAACCGGCAGATCGAGTCGGCGCGTATCGCGATCAACCGGCACATTCGTCGTGGCGGCAAGGTCTGGATCAACATCTATCCCGACCGTCCGCTCACCAAGAAGCCGGCCGAGACTCGGATGGGTTCCGGCAAGGGATCGCCCGAATGGTGGGTCGCCAACATCAAGCCGGGACGGGTGCTCTTCGAGCTCTCGTACCCGAACGAGACCGTGGCCAAGGAAGCCCTGACCCGGGCCATCCACAAGCTGCCGATGAAATGCCGCATCGTGAAGCGGGAAGTGGGTGACATCTGATGACCATTACGTCTGTGGAACTGCGTGAGCTGCATGATGACGAGCTCCAGACACGTCTGCGTGAGTCGAAGGAAGAGCTGTTCAACCTGCGCTTCCAGATGGCGACCGGGCAGCTGGACAACAACCGGCGACTGCGGGACGTGCGCCACGACATCGCGCGGATCTACACGATCCTGCGTGAGCGTGAGCTCGGCCTGTCCGTTGCTCCCGAAGGAGGTGCGGCATGACCGAGTCCGCTGCTGTGAGCACAACCGAAGACGCCCTGCGGAATTCCGACCGCAAGGTACGTGAGGGTCTCGTCGTCAGCGACAAGATGGACAAGACCGTCGTCGTCGCCGTCGAAGACCGCGTCAAGCACCCGTTGTACGGCAAGGTCATTCGCCGCACCAACAAGCTCAAGGCGCATGACGAGGCCAACGAGGCCGGTGTCGGCGATCGCGTGCTGTTGATGGAGACTCGGCCGCTGTCGGCGACCAAGCGCTGGCGCATCGTCCAGATCCTGGAAAGGGCGAAGTAGTTCTCGGTCCGGCGAGCACCTCGGCGCCGGTTTAAAGTAGGACGTTCTGCCCGGCACACCGGGCAGGAGCAAGTCGGCATAGTAAGAGCCGGTATTCAACGGCTCGGTTAGCCAATCAGATATGGGAGTACGGCTGTGATTCAGCAGGAGTCGCGACTGCGCGTCGCCGACAACACCGGTGCAAAGGAGATCCTCTGCATCCGGGTGTTGGGCGGCTCGGGTCGTCGTTACGCGGGCATCGGCGACATCATCGTCGCAACCGTCAAGGACGCGTTGCCAGGTGCCGGTGTGAAGAAGGGCGACGTGGTCAAGGCCGTCATCGTCCGGACGGTGAAGGAGCGTCGGCGTGCCGACGGGTCCTACATCAAGTTCGACGAGAACGCAGCCGTGCTGATCAAGGCGGACGGCGAACCGCGTGGTACCCGCATCTTCGGCCCGGTCGGCCGCGAGCTGCGCGACAAGAAGTTCATGAAGATCATCTCGCTGGCACCGGAGGTGCTCTAGACATGAAGATCAAGAAGGGCGACGAGGTCGTCGTCATTGCTGGTAAGGATCGTGGCAAGACCGGCAAGGTCCTGGCCTCCTTCCCCACCGAGAACAAGGTCATCGTGGAAGGTGTCAACCGGGTCACGAAGCACACGGCGGTAGCGGCGAATGCCCGCGGCGCCAAGACCGGTGGCATCGTCACCCAAGAGGCCAAGATCGACGTGAGCAATCTGATGATCGTCGAAGACGGCAAGGCGACTCGCGTCGGCTACCGCCGCGACGAAGAGACCGGCCGCAACGTTCGCGTGTCGCGTCGCACTGGAAAGGATCTGTAACTCATGACTTCCTCCGAAACCAGCACAGCGTCGGGCTCCGCGCCGACCGTGCCGGCACCGCGGCTCAAGCTGCGGTACCGCGAGGAGATCATCCCTGCACTGCAGGGTGAGTTCTCCTACTCCAATCCGATGCAGGTTCCCGGCGTCGTCAAGATCGTTGTGAACATGGGTGTCGGACAGGCCGCGAAGGACGCCAAGTTGATGGACGGCGCGGTGCGCGACTTGACGCTCATCACCGGTCAGAAGCCACTGGTCCAGAAAGCCCGCGTCTCGATCGCCCAGTTCAAGTTGCGCGAGGGCATGCCGATCGGCGCGAAGGTCACCCTGCGCGGTGACCGGATGTGGGAGTTCCTGGACCGGCTGCTCAGCCTGGCCCTGCCCCGCATCCGGGACTTCCGTGGACTGTCGCCCAAGCAGTTCGACGGCAACGGCAACTACACCTTCGGTCTCACCGAACAGTCGATGTTCCACGAGATCGACCCCGATTCGATCGACCGCCAGCGCGGTATGGACATCACTGTGGTGACCACCGCCAAGACCGATGACGAGGGCCGTTCGCTGTTGAAGCACCTCGGCTTCCCGTTCAAGGAGAACTAAGCCATGGCCAAGACTGCTCTGAAGAACAAGGCGGCTGCCAAGCCCAAGTTCGCCGTGCGTGGATATACCCGCTGCCAGCGGTGTGGTCGGGCGCACTCGGTGTACAAGAAGTTCGGCCTGTGCCGGATCTGCCTGCGCGAAATGGCGCATGCGGGTGAACTGCCAGGCGTCACCAAGTCGTCCTGGTAGTCGCCGCCAGGCTCCTTGCCAGAACGCAGAACCGCTCGACGCCCGGTCGATTTCAGAATCGGGCACCGATCAGGCAGACTTGTCTGGTTGACCATTGCTTCGGAACAGGCCCGTTCCCGGTGTACCGGGTCGAGGAACCGTTCCGAGAGAGGCTAGACCCTAATGACCAAGCTCCCCGCGGGCCTTGAGAGCGAGGCCCGCTCATGACGATGACCGACCCGATCGCGGACATGCTCACCCGTCTGCGTAACGCGAATTCGGCCTTCCACGAAACCGTGTCCATGCCCCACAGCAAGCTCAAGGCGCACATCGCCGAGATCCTGCAGCAGGAGGGCTACATCGGCGGTTTCGCGGTTACCGACACCGAGGGTGACGCACCGGGAAAGGTGCTGACCATGGACCTGAAGTACGGCCCGAATCGGGAGCGCAGCATCGCCGGCGTCCGTCGGGTGTCAAAGCCCGGCCTTCGTGTCTACGCAAAGTCCACCGGCCTGCCTCGAGTCCTCGGTGGACTGGGTATCGCCATCATCTCGTCCTCGTCCGGTCTGGTGACCGACCGTCAGGCCGCTAAGCGTGGAGTAGGCGGGGAAGTCCTCGCCTACGTCTGGTAAGGGAGGACAGCATGAGTCGCATTGGCAAGCTGCCGATCCCGGTCCCGAGTGGCGTGGACATCTCCATCGATGGTCAGAGCGTGACGGTCAAGGGACCCAAGGGCACCCTGTCCCACGTGGTCGCCGAGCCGATCACGGTGGCCCAGCAGGACGGCACCCTTCAGGTGGTCCGTCCCGACGATGAGCGGGACTCCAAGGCCCTGCACGGCCTGTCCCGAACGCTGATCGCGAACATGGTGACCGGTGTGACCACCGGTTACATCAAGAACCTCGAGATCGTCGGCACGGGTTATCGCGTGACCGCCAAGGGTGCCGACCTGGAGTTTGCTCTGGGCTTCAGCCACCCCGTCGTGGTCCCGGCTCCCGAGGGCATCTCGTTCAAGGTCGAGACCCCGACCCGCTTCGCGGTTGAGGGCATCGACAAGCAGAAGGTCGGCGAAGTGGCCGCCAACATCCGGAAGCTGCGCAAGCCTGACCCTTACAAGGGCAAGGGTGTGCGGTACCAGGGTGAGGTCATCCGCCGCAAGGCCGGGAAGACGGGTAAGTAAGTCATGGGTGCCTCAAGCATTGTCAAGCGCGCGCGGCGCTCCGCCGGGGTCTCGGCGACCCGTCGCAGCGGAAAGGCGCGTCGGCACTTCCGGCTGCGCAAGAAGGTCGTCGGCACGGACATTCGTCCGCGTCTGGTCGTCAGCCGCTCGTCGCGTCACCTGTTCGTTCAGGTCGTCGACGATGGCAAGGGCGTGACGCTCGCGTCTGCGTCCACCTACAAGCTGAGCGATGGCGACAAGACCGCGCAGGCCAAGCAGCTAGGCCAGCAGCTGGCCGAGTCCGCCAAGGCGGCCGGCGTTTCGCAGGTCGTGTTCGACCGCGGCGGCAACACCTACACCGGCCGGATCGCGGCGTTCGCCGACGCCGCCCGCGAAGCCGGTCTGGAGTTCTGAGTCATGACGAGAAAGTCTTTCGATATGCAGAGTGAGGGGAACGCCTGATGGCTTCCGCAACCCAGGGAACGCAGCGCGCCGGCGGCGCCCGCACCGGCGGTAACGACCGGGGTGGCAACGAGCGCGGCGGCGGCCGTGATCGCCGTGACGGTGGGCGCGACGGTGGCCGCGGTGGTCCCGAGAAGAGCGCGCTCCTCGAGCGGGTAGTGACCATCAACCGGGTCGCCAAGGTGGTCAAGGGCGGACGCCGCTTCAGCTTCACCGCCCTGGTCGTCGTCGGCGATGGCGATGGCACGGTCGGCGTCGGCTACGGCAAGGCCAAGGAAGTTCCGGCAGCCATCGCCAAGGGGGTCGAGGAGGCAAAGAAGAACTTCTTCAAGGTCCCCCGCATCGCCCAGACCATTCCGCACCCCGTTCAGGGCGAGAAGGCCGCCGGTGTGGTGCTGCTCAAGCCGGCGAGCCCCGGTACCGGAGTCATAGCCGGCGGTCCGGTTCGCGCCGTCCTCGAATGCGCCGGCATCCACGACATCCTGAGCAAGTCGCTCGGTTCGGACAACCCGATCAACATCGTGCACGCCACGGTAGCTGCGCTCAAGCTGTTGGTGCGTCCGGAAGAGGTCGCCGCACGTCGCGGTCTGCCGCTCGAGGATGTTGCGCCAGCTGGCCTGCTGCGGGCCCGTGCGGGCCAGAGTTCGTAAGGGGCCGTCGAAGAAATGGCACGTTTGAAGATCACCCAGACGCGATCCGAGATCGGGTCGAAGGACAACCAGCGCCAGACGCTGCGGACCCTCGGCCTCAAGCGGGTGCGCGACGTCGTTGTCAAAGAGGACCGGCCTGAGATTCGTGGCATGGTCCGGACCGTGACCCACCTGGTCGCGGTCGAGGAGGTTGAGTAAGTCATGGCAGCAGGACCACTGAAGATCCATCACCTCCGTCCGGCGCCTGGGGCGAAGACGGCCAAGACCCGGGTGGGTCGTGGTGAGGGCTCGAAGGGCAAGACCGCCGGTCGTGGCACCAAGGGCACGAGCGCCCGGTACCAGGTCCCGGCAGGTTTCGAGGGTGGCCAGATGCCACTGCACATGCGGCTTCCGAAACTCAAGGGATTCAAGAACCCGTTCCGCGTCGAGTTCCAGGTGGTCAACCTGGGCAAGCTCGCTGAGCTGTTCCCGAACGGCGGCACCATCGGCGTCGACGACCTCGTCCAGGCTGGCGCGGTCCGCAAGGGCAACCCGGTCAAGGTACTCGGTACCGGCGATCTAGGCGGAGTGCAGCTGGACATCACCGCAAACGCCTTTTCGGCCAGCGCGTCGGAGAAGATCACGGCCGCCGGTGGCACCGTCACAACGCTGTAATAATCACTCCGCTGGCAAGTTGGCGGAATAACAATAAGACTGTGAGTGCGCAGGGGCCGGGCAGGTGACTGTCCGGCCTATTGCGTACCACAGGCGAGGCTCGCACTCAGCTGCACGGTCGGTAGGCCGGTCAGCGGGCTGTTAGGCTCGCCGGAGGTATGACCGGGTGCGGTTCCGGGCCCGGTGTCAGCAAGATTTGTTCACCACGGCTCGCGTCAACCAACCCGAGTCGGGCTTAGACAGCTTGGGCGGCTTGGACAGAGCCCCCGCAGGAGGAATCGTGCTCACCGCATTCGCGTCTGCCTTCAAGACGCCCGACCTGCGTAAGAAGCTGCTCTTCACGCTGGCCATGATCTTGCTGTACAGGCTCGGTGCGTCCGTCCCGTCACCGAATACCAACAGCAAGGCGATCCGGGCGTGTATCCAGTCCGCCAGTACCGGTAGCAGTCAGACCACCTATGCCCTGATCAATCTGTTCTCCGGTGGTGCGCTGCTCAAGCTGTCGGTGTTCGCGCTCGGCATCATGCCCTACATCACCGCGAGTATCATCGTCCAGTTACTGGTCGTGGTCATTCCACGCTTCGAGGCCTTGAAGAAGGAAGGCCAGTCCGGCCAGCAGAAGCTGACTCAGTACAGCAGGTACCTCACCATTGGCCTGGCTATTCTGCAGTCGTCAGGCTTCATCGCACTCGCTCGTAACGGCCAGTTGTTCCAGGGCGTCAGCAACTGCGAGCCGCTGTACAAGAAGGATGACATCTTCGCCCTCGCCGTCATGGTCATCACGATGACGGCCGGAACGGCCGTGGTGATGTGGCTCGGGGAGCTCGTAACCGACCGTGGTGTCGGCAACGGCATGTCGATCCTGATGTTCAGCTCGATCGCCGCCCGCATTCCGAGCGAGGGCAACTCGATTCTGACGAACTCCGGTGGCTTCGTCTTCACCTTGATCATCCTGCTCGGTCTGGCCATCATCGCCGCGGTGGTCTTCGTGGAACAGGCCCAGCGCCGGATACCAGTGCAGTACGCCAAACGGATGATCGGCCGCCGGATGTACGGCGGCACGTCGACCTACCTGCCGATGAAGGTCAACATGGCCGGTGTGATCCCGGTCATTTTCGCCTCTTCCCTGCTCTACATCCCACAGCTCCTCCTGCAGTTCAACTCCGGTTCCACCTCGAAGCTCGTGCTCTGGGTGAATGCCCACCTGATCAACCAGCAGAACTGGGTGCACATCACCGTGTACGCGCTGCTGATCGTCTTCTTCACGTACTTCTACGTCGGCATAACGTTCAACCCCGAAGAGCGGGCCGATGACATGAAGAAGTACGGCGGATTCATCCCTGGGATCCGGCCCGGCCGACCGACCGCCGAGTATCTGCAGTACGTGTTGTCACGGATCACGTTGCCAGGCGCCCTTTATCTGGCTTTCATTGCAGTACTGCCCAATTTCTTCTTCTCGATGACCGGAGGCAACAACCAGAACTTTCCGTTCGGGGGGACCGCAGTGCTGATCATGGTTGGTGTCGCGCTTGACACGGTCAAGCAGATCGAGAGCCAGCTCATGCAGCGCAACTACGAAGGGTTCTTGCGTTAGATGAGCGACCAGCCGAGACAGCCAGCCCGAGCGCTGCGCGCCAGAAGCGGAGCGGTGGGGAGCTAGTGCGACTCGTTCTCGTGGGCCCGCCGGGCGCGGGCAAAGGGACCCAGGCCGAATTCATCGCGGATCGCTTCTCGATCCCGAAGATCTCGACCGGCGACATCTTCCGATCCAACGTGTCCGGCGGCACCGACTTGGGCAAACTGGCCAAGCAGTACATGGACGCCGGCGACCTGGTGCCGGACAAGGTGACCATCGCGATGGTGCGCGACCGGCTGGGCGAGCCGGATGCGGCGGCCGGGTTCCTGCTCGACGGCTTTCCGAGGAATGTGGCCCAGGCCTACGAGCTCGATTCGGTCCTCGGGGACCTCGGCACCTCACTGGACGTGGTGCTGGAACTCCAGGTGGACAACGAAGAGGTAGTCAAGCGTCTCTCGGGACGACGGGTCTGCCGCAAGTGCGGGCACATCTGGCACGTCGAGTATGACGCCACAAAAGTGGACGGCACCTGCGACAAATGCGGCGGGGAACTGTTCCAGCGTGATGACGACAAGGCCGAGACAGTGCGGCACCGGCTTGACGTCTACGCCGAGCAGACATCGCCGCTGATCGAGTTCTATGCGGGCCGGGGCCAGCTGGTGGTCGTGGACGCCCTTGGCACCGTCGAGGATGTCACCGAACGCGCGATCGCGGCTCTGACCGCGGCGTCGGCCAAGTCTGAGTCCTGATCCGCGGGCCCCTGAGATGCGACGGAAGCACTCCTCGATCGAGCTGAAGTCGCCCGATCAGATCAAGAAGATGCGGGCCGCCGGCCGGGTGGTCGCCGAGGGCCTCGCGGCGATGGCGGCGGCCGCGAAGCCCGGCGCCTCCACCTGGGATCTCGACCAGATCGGCCGGGAGGTCATCGCTCGACATGGCGCCGAGTCGTCCTTCCTGGGCTACGCCTATCCGCCCTTTCCGGCGGTGATCTGCTCGTCCAAGAACCAGACCGTCGTACACGGCATCCCCAGCAAGTCCGACGTCTTGTCCGAAGGCGACCTGATGTCCATCGACTACGGCGCGATCGTTGACGGTTGGCATGGTGATGCTGCGGTCACCGTCGCGGTGGGTGAAGCCTCCGAGGAGCACGCACGATTGACCGAGGCTTGCCGCACCTCGCTCTGGGACGGGATCGCCGCGGCCCGTGTCGGCAGGCGGCTCACCGACATCTCACACGCGGTGGAGACCTCCATCCGAGGCTCCGGGTCGTACGGCATCGTGGAGAATTACGGCGGCCACGGGATAGGCACGTCGATGCACATGGAGCCGCATGTCCTCAATTACGGCAAGCCCGGCCGGGGACCCCACTTGGTAGCGGGCATGGCGCTCGCTATCGAACCGATGATCGTGCTCGGCTCGCCGACTACCGAGGAACTCGAGGACGGGTGGACGGTTGCAACGGTGGACGGCTCCTGGGCCGCGCATTGGGAGCACACCGTCGCCATCCTCGATGACGGGCTGTGGGTGCTGACCGCCGAAGACGGTGGCCGGGCCGAGCTCGCGGCTCGCAACGTCGAGGTCAGTCAGCTCGCCGGCTCATCGGACTGATTGCGCCCGCTCAGCGGTATTGACGGGTCTCGTCGCGGCGGTACCCGTGGATTGCGAGCACGCCGAACAGGATGCCGTAGCCGGTGAGGAAGAGCAGTTGCCGTCCGGGCAGATCGCCGCGGAGACCGAAGTCCAGCACCAGATCACTCCATTGGCGGGTCGGCAGCCACGGTGAGATCGACCGAGCCAAGCCCGGGAGCTGATCGGTGGCCGAACCGAACAGTCCACCGGCGTAGGACAGCGGCAGAAAAATCAGGTTCGTCACCGGCAGGGCGCCACGTTCGCTCAGCAGGTATCCGAGCATGATCCCCAGCAGCGCCAACGGCACCGCGCCGACCAGCAGGGCGACCAGGACTCGGGCCCAGGCGAGGAGATCCAGCCGCACGGGGGTGAGCAGTACGACCACAGCGATCAGGGGCACGATCGAAATCAGGCTGAACAGCAGGGCAACCAGGGTTCGGGCGGCGAACCGGCTGCCGGCTGATGAGGGGAGCGTGCGGATATAGCGTTCCCAGGCCGATGCCCGGTCGGAGGCGATGCCCACCCCGAACTGGAACATGGCAATGCCAGAACGGCGAAGGCGGCGAAACCGATCAGGATCGCGTTGGCGGCGTGTACGTTGTCGCCGACCTGGGGGAGTCCGAAGATGAGGTAGCTGACGAGGGGCAGACCGATCGACGGCACCGTGAACGCGGGGTAGCGGATCAGCTCCGCCAGCTGGATACGTGCGTTCAGGCCGATCAGGGTCACGAGGGGCTCCCGTTCTGCGAGGTGGCCTGGCTGCGCTGCCGCGGTCCGGTCCCGGGGTCCGGAGTCAGCTCGCCGAGCACATCCGACAGCGGCATCGGATTCACGGTCACGTCGAGTTCGTAGGGCGCGATGGCGTAGAGCCGGGAGACCAGCGCGGCCGGATCGGCGGAGCGCCAGGTGGCGGTACCGGCCAGATCGTCGACGCTGTGCAGGCGGCCCAGCAACGGGTCGAGGGGCGTATCGGCCAGGAGATTCAAAACATGGCGTCCGACGGTGGCGGTGACGGTGCTGCCTCCCAGCGAAGCGCGGAGCTCGGACAGCGGAGCCTCCCGCACCACCTGCCCATCGGCCATGGCCACCAATCGGCTGGCATGCCGGTCGATATCGGCCAGGATGTGCGTCGTCACGAGAACTGAGCCTCCCTCGCTGGCATAGTCCGTGATCAGCTGCCAGACGGTCGCGCGTCCGCGATCGTCCAGGTTGGAGGTCGCCTCGTCCAGAATGAGCAAGGGCGGGGCTTCGACCAAACCCAGCGCGATCGCCACCCGCCGACGCTGGCCACCACTGAGTGCGCCCATCGAGCGGTTCAGATGCTGACTCAGGCCGAGTTGTTCGCACAGCTCGCCGGTGGGCAGCGCCAACGTGCTGGGCCGCCGTTGGCGCCGGACGAAGTCGAGGCATTGGCCGACCGTGACCGGTCCCGGGAATCCGATGTCCTGGGGCACCAGGCTGAACAAGCGGCGGGCCTTGGCGCCGCAAGACGGTTCGCCGAACACCATGGCCGTTCCGCTGTCCGGCCGCCGGAGGCCGGTAGCGATGGTCACGCTGGTCGTCTTACCGGCGCCATTTGGCCCGAGCAGAGCCGTGATCGTGCCGGGTGGGCAGCTGAAACCGACCTGGTCCAGGACCAGTCTGCCGGCGATCACCTTGTCCACCGCGTTCAGAACGAGTGGGGGTCCGTCGTGACTCATCGCTGTGCCTTCCACTGGCCTGATTGATTGACCGGGTCGTTGGCGGTCTCGTCGGGCTCGATCAGGTAAGCGGCAGTGTTGTAGGCGACGTGCCCGAGGACGGACCAGCCGATCTTGCCGGTTGTCAGCGTCGAGGCTGTCCAGCTCGCACCGGTGATCACGTGCGGCCAGCGGGAGCCGCCGGCGGCAGGGCTGGGATGCAGCGCGGCGAAGCTTGCCGTGCCGGCCACGCCGAGAGCGAGTCGAACCCGGGCTGGCAGTGGCCAGGTGAGGGGCGCACGCCAGAGCAATTCCTCGGCCAGCACGCCAGCCAGGATGTATCCCCCGAGTAACGCCCGGCCGGTCGCCGAAGGCGGCATCCGAACCGCCCATTGGCGACCCCGGGCCCGGGTGACGATGATCGAGGCCGGCCCGGCAAGGGCGATCGCTCCTGCTACCAGCTGGTGACCCGCCGACCGGGCGCGGGTAGCGGCACAGCGTGGCTGTCCGAGTGCGCAGTGCCCTGAGCGGCGTCGACGTGTGAACAGGTGCGAGGCCAGCCCGAAGCCGGTCGCGACGATCAAGCGGCCGGCTGTCTCTCGTCCCAGCTGGTTCATGTGTCCGGCCCGGTTTCGTCGGTTCCCTCGGGATCAGGGCGGCGAGTCCAGTCGTGGCCGCCGATTGTCAACAGGTACACGCAACTTCGGTCGGTGCCGTCGAGTTCGAGGAATTCGTCGACGGATTGATCCAGATATCCGCCCCAAGGCAGGGTCGCCAGCCCCAGGGCGGTGGCGACGGTGATTGCGGCTTGGGCCAGGTGCCCCGCCTCGAGCAAGGCGAATCGGTACCCCCGAAGGCCGTATTTCGCGCGGGTACGAGCAAAGGTGCAGACGAATGCGAAGGTCACGGCCCCGGTGGGGATCGGCTCGCCGATCGCGGCGCACCCGTGCAACTGTCCTGCGTCGCCAACGGCGCGCCGGACGAGTACGTGTTCGATCGGGTCGTACACAAAAGACCCCGGGGCCAGTCCGGTCACGTCGGACACGGCGACGATGAGATCGACGGGATACATTGCACCCGCTGACGGACAGCTTCGAAGCTCCGGCTCGTCCGGGGTGCTACCTGCCGACAGGGCGAGCAGGGCACCGAGCTCGGCCATGTCGATGCCGCCGGTATCCACCGGCATCCCGCTTCGCCGGGTGGTGCTCAACGCCACCAGGTCGGACCGGAGGACGTCCGGACGGCTCAGGCTGGTGACCTCACCCGCATGTCCGAGACTCTTGCGGCCCAGGCTCGTGGCGGCGGCGGGGGTGGTCTCGAAGAAACGTCTGGCCGGGCCGAAAATGCGGCCCGGGAAGTCCCGGTGGATCTTCGACGCTTCGTGATAGTCCTCGGCCGGATCGGGCAGAGCACCACCCCGGTCGCCGTTTCGATCCAGCTCGGGCGGATAGCAGAAGTTACGCAGATGTGCACCGGGGATTGCCGGCCGGTCCGCCCCTGGGCTGATCATGACGAACCTTTCATGGGAATGGGTGTGGATCGGGATTCAGTGCAGCCTGACCGGCAAGTCTGGGATGCCCCGTCCGGTGATCCAGCCCGACGATCAGCGGGTACAGGTCGGGGATGATCGCGCGGATGACCCAGTACCCGGCTTCCCGGACATCGGGCGCGGTCGCATCCACGGCGTAACAGTCCAGACCCGCCTCGCCGGTCTGGTCGAGGATGGCCTCGACCTCGTCGCGGGCCGAGCGATGTGTTGGGCGGCGCTCGTCGAGGTCGACGTCACGGGACGGGACGATCGCGTGGTCGGACAGGAAATCGAAGGCCGCCCGGCGTCCGTGATCGAGGTAGTAGGCCACGTGGTGCTCGAGGTCGCGGATCTGATCGATGGCCGGCGGCTGTGTACCGCTGGCCACCATGTGCCGAGCCCAGCTGAAGGTCTGGTTGGCCTCGAGCAGGGCGCGGCGGCATGCCTCGCCGAGGTCGAACCGCGCGGCCGCGCCCACCGCGCGCGGTGGTTGGTCCCCGACGCCCGAGACCACGGCGAAAACCACCGGGATCCGAGTGGGTGATTCCAGGAGGTACAGCTGATAGCGCTCGGGCGCTCGGTCGAACCGCACCGTGATGCCGTGTTGATCGGTCCACCTCAGTGTGGTGTCGATGGGAACGGCGGCCGCGCGAGTCGTCCAGGAGACCATCACCGCATCTCGCTCGATGACCTCGAGGAGACCGGACCGCAAGGCTTGCCACGGATCGGGATGGCAGGCGAGCCCGGTGGAGGTGCTGACGCCCAAACCCGGCCGGTCATCGATACCGCTCAGGTACACCCGATGCGCCGGTACCCAGGCTGCTCTGGCCTCGGCCTGCGAGCTCTTGAGCCTTACGCCGGGCACCCAATGCCAGCTCCCGGAGCCACCGGCGCCAGCCGTCAGGTCGGGCGGGACCACTATATTGCGGCTGCCGAGCTCGCGAACGGTGGCAGCACGCAATCGAGAGGTGGGGACATGGCACGCCGAGTAGCGCTCGAGCGCTTCACCGACCGCCGCGCGTTTGGCGGATGAGCGATCGAGCGCCAACCCGCCGGGACGCCCGTCATGGCCGGCGCCGAACACGATGGCCGTGTCCGCGGCCTGGGCATGGAAGGTCGCCAGCCGCGGGTGGTCGTAACTTGCCATCCCCTCGTCCACTCGATCGACCAGGCCGACGTCTTCGGACACGACCTGAGCCAGGCGAACGAAACGGTCAGGGCTCATATGGAGGTTCATGTCAGGCTCTGACCGTCGGGTTCCCAGGGCGCCGCGAGCGGTAGGAAATCGGCGGCGCCGCAGGAGGAGCAGCGAGGTACCCGGTACACCGTTGCCGACCGCATGGTCAGATCCGCCGGCGAAAGCGTGCGGATAGTGCCGGGTATGGTGTCGTCGGCGGTACCGATCCAGCTCAACAGCGTGAGGGCGGCAATCGCACTCGCCCAGGCTCGCAGAGCCGCCGAAGTCGCCGCGGCCGGAGCCGGTGCGACCACGTCACGATACAGCACTCCGAACTCGACGTTGGACGCGAATCGCGTCAACGCACAGTCGAAACATGCGGTTTGACCAGGGATCACGAGCGGACCGACCCGGAGCACATCGCCGTCGAAGGTGCTTATCGGAAGCCAGCTGAAGTTATGACGCAGGCTGAGCTCGTTGACTCCCAGCAGATCGAGCATCGATCCGAAGTCGGCCGCATCGGCAACGACTATGGAGGTGCCGTCGACGGACTGCTCCAGGTCGGACATGGACACCGACCGGGCCCGCAGGCCAGCGGCGAGGAGCGTTCGGAGCAGTTCGCCCCCGCCGGCATTCACCACCCATACCGACCGGGCGGCCAAGCGGTCGGCAATCGAGTGCGGGGTGTGCCGGTCAAAGCTCACCGCGCTGACGAACGCTGCGCCCAGCGACCGAGGATTGGCGGCGCTCGCAGTATCCGGGCCTCGGGCGGCGTCATCGATGTCGATCAGTGACAATCGGACGAGCAGATCGATGAGCTGTTGGAGCGCCTCGGCGTCCAGGGCGGTCGAGGCAGCCAGCACCTCGGGAGTGACCATGTCCGGAAGGGTCTCTGGGCCTTGGCCGGCTTCGGCTGGTTTGGCGAGCGCCAGGATGGCCTCCTTGACTGGGCTGTCTACCTGAAGCGAGACGAGCCGGCGCCCGTCGTAGATATGCAGGACGCCGGCCCGTTCGATCAGGCGGTGACCGGGTCTCAGCATTCGAGAGCCGAGAGGTCAGCTGCCATTGGCGTGGTTCTACCGCTTCTTCTTGACCGAGCTGGAGCTGCTGCTGCAGGAACAGCCGCCGATTGTCGCGGTCGGTACCAGTCGGGTTCCGCTGACGGTCAGCTGAACCTCATGGACGCCGACCCGAACGACCTCGGTCCAGGCGTGCTTCGACATGCCGTCTCCTATCTGCTAATACATCGGACACTAGATAACTAGGAGTTCTAGCTGTCTGCGATGTGGCATGTCAACCGATTCCGACAGCCTGTGGATAACTCAACACTCCGTAATCGCCACGATGATTCGGAGTGGTCAGGCGACGGACCAGAGCGGTCTCTGCGCTGCCAGAGACCGTCGCACGGTTCGTCGTTCGGTCCGGTCGAGCAGGCGCCGTCGCAGCAGCAATGTCTCTGAATCGACATCGAGTAACAGCGCGAGGGCAGCGGTGTCACCGTCGCCGCCCAGAAAGCGGATGGCCTCGGACAGGAGGTCGACGGGTATCAGCCGGCGTGCGACCTCGGTGTGGACGAGTAGTTCCTCCCGGCTCTGCCAGGGTCCACAATCGAGCAGGCCGCGTTCGAGATGAATCAGCTCGTGCGTGAGGGTGCAGCGCCGCTGGCCACTGCTGGTCCCTGCGCGCAAGGCGATCTGATGGCCACCGTTACGAACCTCGCCGAGCAGGTCGCCGGCCATCGGCTCGACGATCAGTTCGACTTCGGGCCAGTTCCGCCGCAGATCGCGCCACGGGTCGTAGCGAGCGCTCCGGGTGTGATCGGGCGGGCGACGGTGCGAGACGGTGTGGCGAGGGCTCATGGGAGCACTATTGCCCGCAGGGCTGACAATTCCGCTGGATCAGTGGTTGGGGGGTTCGATCTGACCTCGCCGGGCTGCTTTGGATCGTGCCCGCGCTCGGCGCTGGTCGAGTTCGTCCAGGTGCTGTTCGGCGGGTTCGAGCATCGCGCGAATGATCTCATCCACCGCTCGACGTTGCCGTCGGGTGAGCCGGCTGGATTCCGACGGTGGGTGGTACGGCTGGGTTTCTTCGGCAGGTAGGTCCGCCGCCTCGCGCAGGACCTTCATAGGTACGTCCAGGACTGCGGACAGCGCACGCAGGGTGGCTTCGCTGGGCCGCCCATGATCGCCCCGTAGGTAGCGCGCGGCGGTGTCGTGGTTGAGCGTGAAACCCGCCGCCTTCGCAGCCAGTGCGATTTTTCGAGCGGTGAGCCCCTTCTTGTTCGCCGCCAGGACCAGGGGTTCGGAGAGGCGACTCATCGGCGCCTTCCAACGAAGGCTTCCGGTGCAGACATGTCGTAGACATTAGTGGGTCATTGCGGTTCCCGAGGCCTGATCTGGGGATGGCTGTGGCTGACGTTCTGCAGACAGTGCGTAGCCATTTCCGGGGTTATCCACAATCTGTCTGATAAGCGGCACGACATCAGACGTTCTCGGTAGCGTTACGGCTCAGAAGTCGGCCACCCGGGAACGAGACGATGACAAAGAATTCGACGAGCAGAAGGCACGGCAGTACAGATGGCACAGCGACAGATGGCACAGCGACAGATGGCACGGCGACAGATGGCACGGCGACAGATGGCATAGCCACAGGCGGCAACACGGACGGGGCTTCTGGGACAACGGACGACATGGCTGCCACTCATGAGCTGTCGGCGTCGATGCGGCTGCGCAGCCGAGCGGTACTTGCCGACTACATCCGCCTGCTCGGTCTGTCCGAGCGCGGCTTCGCGCGCCGAGCCGGACTCAGCCACTCGACCGTCAACCACCTCATCGCCGGACGGCGGCTGACCTGTGCGAGCGATACCGCGCTGGCGATCGAGCGAGCTCTCGGATGCCCACCGGGGTTACTGTTCATCAGTACTGGTCCACCCGTGTTCAGATAGTCGTCAGTGGCTGGAGAGTTCCGGTACACCTTGCTGAGCCACCTCCGCTGCCGCCGTGGGCGGCGTCCGGTTGTCAGAGGACATCACCTGTCGAAAGGCCGACGTCATCAAGGCCGCCACGGGCACCGCGATGAGAAACCGGACGAGGGCCGTCAGGACTGACATGCTGCCCTCGACGAAGGCGGACCACAGGGCGGTCGAAGACAACACGGTGGCCAGGATGAGGACCGGAACTCGAAACATTTTACTCCCAATGATCAAGCGGTGGCTTCGTGCCGGGTGTGGGTGGGCAGTGCGCTGAAAAGCAAACTCGACCAGGCGAAGGTGGTCGCCGGCCGTCCGTCGAGCAGAGCGATCGGCAGTCCGAGGTCCCATGCCGTCGCCGGGCTCGAACTGAGCCTGGCCGAGTACACCGCGAGCGCGTCGATCCCGCCGATGCGGTCCAGCCGGGCCCGCTCGTCCTCGATCTTGCGCGTTGCGTCGACCATCAACCAGGCAGCGTCGGGCCGCAGGGCCCGAACGACCTCGCTGGCCCATCGATCCTCGGGGTCGCCTTCGATCGAGTCGGTAGCGATGACGACGACAAAGCTTTCGTTCGATCCGTGCAGGTCCGATCGCAGCCTCCGGGCTCCATCCGGCCCGTTCAGCGACCGCACCCGATCGACCTGGCTCGTGGTGCAGAGGCTCTCGACCGGGTGTCCCGGCAGCCCGGCAACCCAGATCGAGGAATGTGCAATCCTCAGCGACGACGCGATGCTCTGAGCTGCTCTCAGAGCGGGCGTCAGTTCGCCCACGAGGGCGGTCACCTTGCCCGGACGGCTGGGCACCGGTGGAGCGGGAGGCAACTGGCCCAATATCTCCTCCATCGCATGGAAGATCCCGTGCGCCTCCATCGTGGGATTGATGCCTACCGGCACGCCGATCTCCCGCAGGCCCATCAGCAGGTCCAACCGCGCGCGAGCCGACGCAGGGTGCATCGCGGTCACGCTTGCCAATGGTGATGCTTGGGACTGGCCTCCACCGAAGCGCGAGATCTCCGATGCCGCCCCGTTTCGCGGTGCCGGATCGGCCACCGGCAGTTCAGGTTCATCGGCCACGGCCAGCTGCAGGACGGCGGCGAAATTCGGTTGGTCGGCCGTCTCGTCGGCATCCGCCGCCTCGTCGGCATCGGCCGCCTCGTCGGCATCGGCCGCCTCGTCGGCATCCGCCGCTGCGAGCAGGTCGTCCAGAGACGGCGCTACCGGCTGGGTACCCGGCGGGGTCACCTCTGGCAGCCGATAGGCGATCCGGAATACCTCTCGGGTAAAGAATCCCGCGAAGCCACCCCGGCGGACTCGGTCCTGATAGACGATCGTCACGGCGTCGCCGTGTTCGGCCAGGATGGCGGCGAGCATGACCTGCAGGTCAGTGCCCTCAGACAGCAAGGGTGCGCCCATCGCTGATCACCCCCACGGTGTCGACGACCGATGCGTTGCTCGAGATCTCGTTGTACGACATGACGGGAAGGTCGAGCGACGATGCCGCGATGAGTCGCCGCAGCGCCAACCGGATCTGTGGGGCACAGACGAGCACCGGCCGGATGCCCCGGTCCAGGGCGCTCTGATGATGGCTGGCCACCGAGGTGATGAGCGCTTCGACGAGTTCAGGCCCCGGCAGCAACTGAATACCGTTCTCCGAGGGACGTGCCGACTCAAGCAGGCTCTGCTGCAGTCGCGGATCCAGGGTCAAGACCCGCAGTTTGCCGTCCTGTAGCTGAGCGGCGGTGATGGACGGGGCCAGGGCGAGGCGTGCTGCCTCGACCAGGCGATCCGGATCGGTGCTGGTCTTAGCGGCTACGGACAAAGCCTCGAAAACCCGGACGAGATCGCGAATGGAGACGTTCTCTTCCAGGAGTGCATGCAGGACGCGCTGCACCTCGCCGAGGCTCAGCAGCGCCGGCGTCAGGTCTTCGACGACGACGGGGTGGCTCTGCTTGAGGGCCCTGGTCAGAGCGGAAACCTCCTCCCGGCCAAGGAGACGACTGGCATGAGTCCGGACGGTCTCCGACAGGTGAGTGATGATCACCGATGACCGGTCGACGACGGTGGCCCCGAGCAGTTCGGCCTGTGACCGCAGTTCCAGCCCGATCCACTTGCCCTGTAAGCCGAAAACGGGTTCGCGGCCTTCCCGTCCCGGCAGGTTCTCCAGCCCGTCCCCGATGGCAAGCACCGTAGCCGACGGGGCCTGCCCGCGCGCGACCTCGACGCCGTTGACCAGGATGGCGTAGGTCGAGCTGGGCAGGTCGAGGTTGTCACGCGTCCGAACCGGTGGCATCACCACGCCGAGTTCGAGCGCTAGCTTGCGTCGCAACGCACGAACCCGGTCGAGCAGGTCGGCGCCGGAGCCGTCTACCAGCGACACCATGTCTGCAGACAATGCGAGTTCCAGGGGATCCACGGCCAGGTCGTTGAGAATGGCCTCCGGGCTGTCCGGAGCCGGCCCAGTGCCGGTCACCGCGGGGCCGGCCGCCGGTTGTGTCCGGTCGGCTTTCGGATGCAGCCGCTGAGCGATGAACAGAAGACCGCCACCCACCGCCAGAAACGGCAACTTCGGCAGACCCGGTACCAGGCAGAGGCTCAGCGCGGCGCCCCCGGCAATCTGCAGCGCGCGCCGCTGACTTCCGAGCTGGGCGGCGACCACGGTACCCAGATCCCCGGAGTCCGACGCGCGAGTGACCACCAAACCGGTGGATACCGACAGCAGTAGCGCCGGTATCTGCGACACCAATCCATCGCCCACCGAGAGCAGGCTGTACTTGTTGAGCGCATCGGTGACCGACAGGTGGTTCTGCAGGATGCCGATGGCGATCCCGCCGATCAGGTTGACGGCGGTGATGATGATGGCTGCGATCGCGTCACCCTTGACGAACTTCGAGGCACCGTCCATCGACCCGTAGAAGTCGGCCTCGGCGGTTACCTCGGCGCGTCGGCGGCGCGCCTCCTGGTCATCTATCTGCCCGGAGTTCAGATCCGCGTCGATGGCCATCTGCTTGCCGGGCATGGCGTCCAGGGTGAAGCGGGCGCCGACCTCGGCGACCCGTCCGGCGCCGTTGGTAATGACGACGAACTGAATGACCAAAAGGATCGCGAAGATCACCAATCCGATGATCAGTGATCCGCTGATGACG
The DNA here is from genome assembly GCA_030840295.1 of Pseudonocardiales bacterium. Lineage (GTDB taxonomy): Bacteria > Actinomycetota > Actinomycetes > Mycobacteriales > Jatrophihabitantaceae > Jatrophihabitans_A. Next base: position 12,931 of record JAVEET010000005.1, on the reverse strand, counting down.
ATGTGCCCGAACGCGTCGATCACCTTGCCGGCGTAACCATGGCTCAGCACATTGCGGGTGGCCGAGATGTTCAGCGCGAGGCGGAACAACGTGCACACCAGTAGCAGCGAAGGAAAGGACGAGAAGTCCAGCGGGCGCCGTACGTACATGCTCACCAGGACGATGAGCAGCGCGGTCGTGATGTTCAGCGCGATGAGGAAGTCGAGGACCGCGGCGGGGACCGGGACCACCATCATCAAGATGATGGCGACGACGCCGACCGGTACCGCGAACTGGCTCAGCTTCTTCGGATTCACGAGACCTCGCGACATCGGTCGAACAGCGGACAGGGTGAGGATTCGGCCCGTTCCGTGGCCGCGCTGAGTGCCGTCCTGGCATGACTCTGTTCGGCGGATCTTGCTCGTACTTGAGGTTGTCGCCAGTTCAAACTGCGTAGCTGAATCCCTCAGGTGCAGGCCGTGCTGAGTCGACAGAATGACAAGACTGTTCAGCATCGGCAAACGGTGAAGGAGCTGAGATGGTGACCGAAGTAGATCGAAGCGCCCACCCGTTGACGGCCGAGGATCGCTGCGACCGGTGCTCCGCTCGAGCCGTGGTACAGACTGTGATGCTGGGTGGCGGTGCCCTTTTGTGGTGTGGCCATCACTTCTCGACGTACGCGGACGCGTTGAACGGTCTTGGGGCCGAGATCGTGTGCGATCTGAGGTCGAGAGAAACAGCCTGAACCGGCCATGCCTCAGGTGCGCGCCGCCAGCTGATGGATGCCGGCCGCTGATCCACGACGTCTGAGGCGCATCACGAAGGCCAGGACGGTAGCGACGCCTTGATAGAGCTCGGCCGGAATCTCGTGACCGACCTCGCAGGTCGCGAACAGGGTCCTGGCCAGTGAAATGTCCTGAACCATCGGCACTCGATGAGCGTCTGCCAGCTCGCGGATCCTCGCCGCCACGTGATCGCCGCCCTTGGCCACCACTCGTGGCGCACCCCGCGCCGGGTCATATTTCAACGCAACCGAAACATGGGTGGGGTTCACCACAACGACGTCGGCGTCAGGCACGTCGGCCATCATCCGATTGCGGCTGATGGCCAGCGCGCGGGATCTGATCGCACCCTTCAAATGGGGATCGCCGTCACTCTGCTTCATCTCCTGTTTGAGTTCCTCCTTGGTCATCCTCAGCTGCTTGTTGTTGCGCCGTCGCACCACGGCCACATCGGCGAACGCCAGGGCGATGCCGGCTGCGGCGCCGTAGCGGATCACGTTGAGAGCAGCGGACGTCGTGGAGTGAAGGACCTGCCCCAGCGGGACGGCTCCGGCGCCCATCAATGTCGGAACCAGTTGGCGAACGGCCAAGTACGTCACGGCCGAGAGCACCGCGATCTTGCCCACCGACTTGACCAACGCCCACCAGCCCTGCGGCCCGAACATGCGCTTGGAGCCGCTGAGCGGGTTCAGCCTGGAGAATTTCGGTCGTAGCAATTTCGGTGCGACGTGAAAGCCACCCTGTAACCCGGACGAGGCGACGGAGGCGAACAGGATCAGGGCCGCGAGGGGTGCGACTGTGAGCGCTCCGTGCAGGACCGAAGTACGGGCCATCGCGATTGCCGTCGGCGTATCGGGGTGGTCGATGATGGCACCGACCTGGACCAGGGTGGTCTGGGCGTTGGACATCAGCGATGACACCACCGCAGGGAGCACGAAGCTGGCGGCCAGGATGGAAACCCACGATCCCAGTTCGGCCGAGTGTCCGATCTGACCGTCACGCCGCGCTTTCTTCACCTTCCGGGGCGTCGCCTTTTCGGTGCGTTCGCCTGCCGGCTTGCCCGACATCAGCCACCACCGACGCTGATTACCACAAGGCTCACGTCATTGGCCATCTCGGTGATGATCTGCGGCATCAGGGCAAAGCTCAGGCCCACCAACCCCAGGGTGAGCATGATCTTCAGCGGAAAGCTCAGCTGAAAGACGTTGAGCTGCGGCGAGATCCGGCTGAGGACCCCGAGTGCGAGATCGGCGATGAAGAGAACGGCGATCAGCGGTGCGGCGATCTGCAGGGCGGCAATGAACATGCTCGTGAGCCCGTGCATCACTGCCGAACCGATATGCGATACGTCGATAGTGCCGTCCAGTGGCATGGTCGAGAAGGTACGCAGGAATCCCTGCAATATGACCAGATGAGCACTGCTGGCGAACAGGAGCGTGGTCGCGAGCATGCCGTAGAACTTTCCGAATACCGAGGTGCTGGTAGCCGAAAGGGGGTCGTAGGCGAACGCGAGCGAGAAGCCGCCGAAGAGGTCGATGAGTGAGCCCGCTGCCTCCACGGCGCTGAACAGCAGCCTGGTCAGGAAGCCCAACGCACCACCGATGACGATCTGGAGCGTAGCGCTGGTAGCCAGCGGGCCGATTTCAGCGGTCGGCGCGTGTGGTGTGGCGGAGGCAAGCACGGACAGCGACAGGACCGCTGCCAGCATGAACCGCAGCGAACGGGGGATTCCCGCGGTGGCGAACGGGGGCGCGATCATCAGCCACGCCGTGATCCGCACGGTGCAAAGCAGCAGCGCGACCAGGGTCGCCGAGCCGAGCTGTAGGTTCACTGACGGTTACCGGGCCGACCTGCGCGTCAGCTGTTGAGGAGGTTGGGAAGCTCGGCGAAGAGCTGCTGGGTGAACGTGACCATCGAATGCATCATCCAGCTGCCACTGAGCAACAGCGCCACCCCGACGCCGATGGCCTTGGGCACGAAGGCCAGCGTGACCTCCTGGATCTGGGTGGCCGACTGGAAGAGCGAGACGCCGAACCCGATGAACAGGGCGGTCAGCAGGATCGGCGCTGCCAGCTCGAACGCGATCATCATGGCGTGCATGCCCAGATGAACGATCGCGGTGTCGGTCATCGTGGACCTCCTCGGGTTCGGGTGGTTCGGATGCGGTTCGGACGTCGTTCGGACGTCGTTGGTATGAGGCTCGGTGAACTCAGTCAAGTCTGGTAGCTGTGCACGAGTGCCGTGATGATCAGGCCCCAGCCGTCAACGAGTACGAACAGCAGCAGCTTGAAGGGCAGCGACACCGAGACGGGCGGCAACATCATCATTCCCAGTGACATCAGCGACGACGAGACGACCATGTCGATGATCAGGAACGGAATGTAGATGACGAAGCCGATGATCATTGCCGACCGCAACTCCGACAACACGAAGGCCGGGATGATCGTGGTCAAGTCGAGCTTGTCCGGTGTCGGCGGATTGGGCAGGTGACCGGCGCGCAACATCAGCGCGATCTCCTCGGTGCGAGTGTGCTGCAGCATGAATTGTCGCAGCGGTGCGATCCCGTCGTGATAGGCGGCAGCTTGGGACTTGGTGCCTTTGAGATATGGCTGGATTCCCGCGGCGTTCACAGCTTTGACTGTGGGCGCCATGATGAACAGACTCAGGAACAGCGACAGACCGGCAAGTACCTGGTTCGGCGGAACGCCGGTGAGCCCGAGGGCATTGCGAGTCAGCGACAGGACCATGAAGATTTTGGTGAAGCTGGTCATCAGCAGGATGATCGATGGCGCGACGGAGAGCACGGTGACCAGCAACAGCACGGTGACCGAGTTGCTGGGCTTCGGATCAACGCTGACCGAGACGGTGCCGGTGGACGCCGTCGATCCTGCCGGCTTGACCGGACTCGACGGCGAGACCGGGCTTGTTGGTCCGACGACCGGGGTGAGCAGCGGCTGAACCTGTACGGGCAGCGCAGCCGTGGCGGGCATCGGCGCCGCTCCGGCCGATGCGGTGAACGGCGTTGCCAGCATCAAGGCCGCGGCGATCATCGATCCCAGGAACGCGCTGGCGGCGATCACGCCCAGCCGGCGGCCGAGCCGGGTCAGCCAGGCTCCGATCGGCGTCTTCACCGGCGCACTGTGGCGTTACGCGCCGCCGTCACCAACTGCGACCACACCTTGGGGGAGAGCACGGAGCCGTCCAGAGCGCCGGCGGTCCGGACGCCGACCGGTACGGCGTCGATCGGCAGTGAACCAACCGGCAGCGAACCGACCGATTCGGCGTTGCGCTGTCGAGGCGGCTTGGCGGCCTGCGCAGTGATGGCGGCCAGCAAGGGTTCGAGCTCGGTCTCGGTCAGCAGCCGGACGCCCTGATCGGTTACCCCGACCACCAGCGCGCGATCCATGACCTTGAGTACGGCCACCGAGGCATTCCGGCTGAGTTGTTGACGGGCCAGGACGTTGAGCACCCGATCGGCCTTGCCGGTCAACGGGCGGCGGACGAATCGCGCCAGCGCCCACATCAGTCCGAGGACGACGCCTAGGGCGAGCAGCATCCTGCCGATGGTTTCGACTGCGCTCACGTCGGGCTGGCAATGGCCGGCTCAGACAGGACGATCTCGGTGATCCGCAAGCCGAAGTTCTCGTCGACCACGACTACCTCCCCGCGAGCGATGAGGTGGCCGTTGACGAGCAGATCGGCCGGTGCTCCCGCGGCGCGATCCAGTTCGACGACTGCGCCATCGGAGAGTGCGAGCAGTTCGCTGACGGTCATCCGGGTGCTGCCGATCTGGGCAGTGACCTCCATGGCCACGTCGCGCAACATATCCAAACCGTGTCGGGTAACCCGCCTGGAGGTGAATGCCGGGATCGGTGTAACCCGGTGCTGATCGAGGTCGGCGCGGGTCGGGTAGCTCGGAACCTGGAGTTCGGTGCGGACACTGTCCTCGGGACTCACAGCGAGCCCGATCACGGCGCGAATGACTCCGTCGTGCATGAGGGGAACCACGGCCGCATGCGGCTTGCTCAGCAGCGCGTTCAGAGCGGGTCCGAGTGGCAGCGACTGTCCCGGGCCGGTGACCACAGTGCCCACGGTGGCCGCCGCGGAGTTCAGCGCGGGCGCCAATGCGGCCGTGATGTCCAGCGCACCGATCGGTGAGTTGAGCAGCGCCTCGGCGACGGTCTGCTCGACCGCGACGATCACTTCGCCGTGGTGGCTGCCGGTGAAACGGGCGGACACCGCGACACCGGCGAATTGCTCCAGGACGGGTGAGCCCGTCATCTCGAGCGGCACGCCTGGGACGAGGATATCGGCCAGGGGTAGGTCGGCCGCTGCCGCCAGCGCCGCGTGATGTACCGCGGTGGTGATCGAGGCGGTATCCGTCACGATGACTGCTCCTTTGGTGTTGTGACGATGAGTCCGGCCAGCCGCGTGCCGGAACGACCCGCCAACGCATGGGCGAAGGTGCGGCCACCGGCCTCTACGGCCAGCGGTGCGGTGAGGCGATGGTTCAACTCCAGCAGGTCACCGGGTTGGAGGCTGACCAGTTGGTCAGAGCTGAGATGGACCGGCCGGAACCGCACAGAGACCTGGATCGGGACGCCGCTGAGCGCGGTCCGCAGCCGCGCCGTGGACTCCTTGGCGACGAGTTGCTCGGCGGCGGTGGTCGGCTTGCGGTCGCTCTTCGTCTGGAGCCTGGGCATGATCGAGGCGAGCGGAAGGCACAGCGTCGCCAGGCAGACCTGGTTGCCGATCCGCATCTCGAAGGAGCCCACCACGAACATGTCGGTGGCACCGGCCGCCTGCAGGAACTGCGGGCTGTACTCGATGCCGCTCAGGACCGGAGCGATGCCGACGGGTTCGAGCGCGTAGCGGAGGACGGTCAACATCTGCTCGATCAGTCCGCGCAGCAGGGGAGTTTCCAGATCGGTCAGCGGCCGAGTGGGTTGCTCGCCGCCGGGACCGCCCAGCAGGTAGTCGACACAGGCGAGCGCAGTCGGTACGGAGAATTCCAGGATCCCGGTTCCCGGCAACGGGTCGATGTCCACAACGGAGAGAATGGTGGTCTGGGACAGCCCCGCGACGTATTCCTCATAGGTCTGTTGTTCGATCGCGACGAGATTCACCTGGCACAGCTGACGTAGTCCGGTGGTCAGCTGGGTACTCAACCGGCGCGCGAAGGTTTCATAGCTCATCTGAAGGGCGCGGGTATGGTCACGGGACAGCTTCGAGGGTCTGCGGAAGTCGTAGGCGGCTGCCGCGCCCGGCGAGCTTCGATTCAGCAGCGGCGAACCAGGGTTCGGATGAGAGTTACCGCTCGACGTCACACGTCACTGTTCGGCGGACGGCGTTCGGACCTGAGCGTGCGATGGCGCAGATCTCGGTACTACTGCATGACGAACTCGGTGTAGGTCAGGTCCAGAAGCTTCTTGGGATAGATCTTCTGCAGGTTGGCCAACAGTTCTCCCTTCGCCTTGTCGCGCGCAGCCTTTCCGGTCAACGACGTGACCGAGCGATTGCTGTACTCGTCGATGACGGCCTGCACGCCTTCGGTCACATCCAGCTCTGCGCTGGTGCCCTTGACCGTGGCCAAGGACATCTTGAGCCGCAGGAAATGGCCGCCATTCAGATTCAAGGTCAGCTCGTCCATGGCGATCACCGGTCCGGGAGACGGTTTGGCCGGCCCTGCACCTGACGTCGATGGGGCGAGCAGCGTGAATTTCGCCACCGCGCCGAGAAGCAGCAGACAGCCGACCAGGGCGATGATCTTGACCTTCTTGGACTTCTTCTTGACCGGCGCAACGGCCTGGGAGCCGGTGCCGCCCCGGGCCTTGTTGGCCGTGGCCTCGGATCGGCCGACCGAGGTGGCGATGCGTGCCGGCGGATCGTCGGTGATGGTCATGCGGGCTCCCACTGCTTGGTTACGGTTTTCGTCTCGCTCGACTCGACTGCTGCCGAGGACCGCACGCTCATCGCGCTCACCTGGCTACGTCCGAGATCGCGCGGCCGAGCGCCGGCAGTTGTGCCGCGGCGGATGCCGGCAGCTTGCTGAGCACAACGACGTCGACCCTGCGGTTTCGCGTGATGGATCGCGGATCGCTGGGTGGGACGAGCGGACGTTGGTCGGAGTAGCCGACCGCGCTCAACCTGGCCGCCAGGATGCCGCCGTGTCGGATCAGGTACCGGACCACCGAAGAGGCTCGTGCCGAGGAGAGTTCCCAGCCGCTCGGGTACGGATCGGTGCTGACTTTCTGCTGGTTCGTGTGACCGTCGATCTGCAATTGGTTGTCGATGGAACGCAGTGGCTCGGCGACCGCGCTCATGATCGCGACCCCTTCGTTCTCCAGCGCCGCGCTGTTGCCCGCGAAGACCAACTCGTTGGTGACTACCGTGACGACCAGGCCTCGCTCGTCGATGCTGAAAAGCGCGCTACCGTCCAGTCCCCGCGACTTCAGGGACGCCTTGATGGCAGCCTTGATCCTTCTGAACTGGTCGATCTCATGCTTGGCCGCGTTGGTATCGCTCGGTGATGCGGCGCCCTGATCGAGCTGCGGCAAGGTGACGTTGTTCGGACCGACGACCTGCTGTTGGGACGAGATCGACTCACCGCCGACAATTCCGCTGCCCGCGGTGAGTACCGACGGTTGGCCGTTCTTGAACGCCGTGGCCAGTCCGCTCTTGAGCTCGGCGAATTTCGAGGTATTCACCTGCGATATCGCATACATCACGATGAACAGGACCAGCAGCAGGGTCAGCATGTCAGCGTAGGTGACCATCCATCGTTCGCTGTTCTCGTGCTCATCCTCCTCGGTCCGGCGCCGCGCAGCACGGCGGACGGCGGAGCTCATCTAGGCCACGTCCTTCTCGGCCTGGGCCCTGACCGCGTTGCGGGGAATCAGGCTGTGCAACTTCTGCTCCACGAGCCGCGGGTTCGAGCCGGCCTGGATGGAGAGAATGCCTTCGATCACAACCTCCATCTGCTCGCACTCTGCTTGGCTGAGCCGCTTCAGGCGGCTACCCAATGGCAGGAAGAACACATTCGCGCTCATCACACCCCACAGGGTTGCCACGAAGGCGCTGGCGATCTCGGCGCCCAACTTGGACGGGGCCGAGAGATGACCGAGGACCTTCACGAGGCCAAGCACGGTGCCGATGATGCCGATGGTCGGCGCGTACCCGCCCATGTCTGCAAAAAGCTTGGCCGCCGCCTTGTCCGAGGCGCGCTTGGTATCGACTTCCGCGGTGAGAATGAGTGCGACCTCTTCGGCATCGGTGCCGTCGATGGCCAACTGCAAACCGCGGCGGAGGAAGTCGTCCTCGATCTGATTGACCTCGTCCTCCAGCGCCAGCAGGCCTTCCCGGCGAGCGCGGCCGGCCAGGCCGACCAGGATCTCGACCGCGGTATCGGGATTGGGTACCTTCGCGGTTACGGCCCGGATCAGTTGTTTCGGCAGCGACTTGGCATCGCGGAGCAGGCCGCCCGCGACTGCGGCACCTAGCGTGCCGAGGAAGACCAGCATCATCGGCGCGGGCAGGAAGATGGCGGAGATGTTGCCGCCTTCCATCGTCACCGAGCCGACGATTGCGGCCAAGGCGAGGACGACACCGCCGAGTAGGGCGCCGTCCATCAGGCTTCCCGAGACCTGATCGGCACAACCGGACTATCGGCCTTAGCCACTTCGTGCAGGTGCGGGGGATTCCCCTGGGCACCACTGTTCAGGACGCGACCCGACTCAGCGTCGACCACCATGTCTTCGGCCATCGCGATGATCTGGGCTCGGTGGTCGCGGATGGCGTCGGTCAGCTCGCGCAGAGATTCGCAGACGAGGTACTTGTTGCCGTTGACCATGGTCACGACCGTGTCCGGGGTGGCCTCGGCCCGCTCGATCAGGTCAGGATTGAGAGCGAATTGCGGGCCGCTCAGCCGGCGCAGAATTATCAACGGATCCATCCAAGGTTCACATCGGACCCATCCGTGGGTCCGCCTTGACCTACTCATCGGCCACCACGTCGACAAGCTGAGGTGTTGAGGGACCCCGCGCCGCGGAGCTACTTCAAGTTCACCAACGTCTGCAGGACCTCATCGGAGGTGGTGATGACTCGGGAGTTCGCCTGGAAGCCACGCTCGCTGATGATCAGATTGGTGAGCTCGCCGGCGAGGTCGACGTTGGACATCTCCAGATACCCCGAGGTGAGGCTGCCCCGCGAACCGGAGCTTGGAGGGCCGACCTGGGCCGCGCCGGAGTTCACGCTGGCCTGGTATTGGGTATCGCCGACCTGGGTCAAGCCGGCCGGGTTGGCGAAGGTGGCGATCGCGATCGTGCCGAGCGGCGTGGTCGCACCGGCGCCGTCGACGGCGTTGACTACGCCGGTCGAGGAGATGTTCCACGACACGTAGGTACCGGAGTTCAACGCGGAGAGGTCGAGGTCGCCGCCAGCCGCGCTCTGCACCGTCGAGCCGTCCGGCGCGGTCAGGTGCCCGGCGGCGTCGAGCTGGAAGGAACCGGCGCGGGTGTAGTTCAACTGGCCCTTGTTCTGCACCTGGAAGAACCCGTCACCGTTGATCAGCAGGTCCGACGTCCGACCGGTGTACTGGTTGGAACCTTGGGTGAAGTTCGTCTCGGTCCCGGCCAGCTGGACACCTAGCCCGACCTGCGTCGGGTTGGTCCCGCCCTGTGCGCCCGGTGCGCCGGCGCCGGCGATGGTCTGGCTCAGGGTCGACTCGAACATCGCCGAGGAACTCTTGTATCCGGTCGTGTTGACGTTGGCGATGTTGTTCGATGCCACATCGAGCATCTGCTGGTGCGCGCGCAGACCCGAGATTCCGGTGAAGAGTGAACGCAACATGTCTTTCTCCTTTGAGGGAAGGGATGATCGGGAAGAGGACGGATGATCTGTGGTCAGGTGGCGGTGGCGAGTACTTGCTGAATCTGGCTCAGTCCCACGTCGCTGCTGCCGATGCGCAGGCTTGGTGGCGAGGTGGAGATGGTGGCGGCCGAGACGATCCCGGTGGCGATCTTCCCGGTGGTGTCGAGGTAGGTGACGGTCCGTCCGACCATGCTGCTGGCGGTTTGAACCTGTTGGGTGCTGAGCATGTCGGCCGTGGCCTTCGCATTGGCCTCCATGGTCTGGACCTGGGTCAGGGTGGCGGTCTCGTTCATGAACTCCGAGGTGTCGACCGGCTTACTCGGATCCTGATACCGCAGCTGAGCGACGAGCAGCTGCAGGAATGCCTTGGAGCTGAGCTGGGTGTTGTCGGTGCTCGGTGCTCCCGCCGTGGGGGCGGCCACCGGGCTGGCCGTAGCGGCCACGTTGGTCGCGGCAACAGGGTTCGTCATTCGGGTGCTCCTCTGAGGTCAGGTGGGTCATAGCCAGCGGTCGATTCCGGTCCTAGGTCCGACGTACCTCGGATGGGTCGAGGCGGCGGTTACCCGATCAGCGCCGGCCGTGCGGTCCTCGGGGGCGCGTCCTGGGTTGTGTTGCCCGACGGCGGCCTGCCTGCCATCCGGTTGTCTGCCCTGACCGGCCGACGCGTCGGATGAACCCAGGTTCACCGAGATGTCAGTGGCCGCCAGGCCCACCGAGGCGAGGTCGGTCCGCAATTGCGGCAGGGCCGCCCGGATTGCCTCGCGTGCCGCGTCATTGCCGCTGGTGAGCGAAATCCTCATCTCGCCCGAATGCAGGCGCACTTCGACGTTGACCTGGCCGAGATCGGCGGGGTGTAGCTCCAGTAACAGCCGATGGACCCCGTCCCCTCGTGCCCGCAGTTGCAGCAAGGGGGCAGCGACCTGTTGATGGATCGGGGCCGGGACGGTCGAGCCGTTCGGCGCGGCCTCGAACGGCTGCGCGTTGTTTGGGGGGCTGGCCGGGGCCGGCGGCAGGAACGCACCGGATTGCATCGCCGCGGCGGCCTGATCCAGCGCCGCCGAACTGGGCACTGAGCTGGGCACTGAGCTGGGCACCAAGGCGGCAGCCACCGAGGTGGGCAACGAAATGGGCCCGGGAGCGGCGGGTACTGGTATGGGCAATGAGATGGGCCGGGGGGCGGAGCCGGTGGTCACCACTGGATTGGGGTCCGTAGCTGATCCTGGAGTCGGCTCTGGCGGCGCTTCGGGGGCGGCCACCGAAGCGGGCCCAGGGGCTGGTGCGGAGGGGGAGGGGGCAGTGCCCGCCGACGCGAGCGTGGGTGCCGAGGTGGCGAGGATGCTCGGGGCTGGCGGTGCGGCGAGTTGCTGCTGTGGCGGGGCCTGCAGTGCGGCGAGTTGCTGCGCTGGCAAAAGCTGCTGTGCCGCGACCGGCGGTGCGGCAACCTGCTGCTGCAGCGCCAGTTGCTGTGGTGCGGGCTGTTGGGCGGAGCCGACGATGTCCTGTCGCGGCTGGGGGATGGCGAGGACGCGGGAGACACGCGAGCTGCGGCGGATCGGCGAACCGGTCCGGCTCGGGCCGACCTCGCCGTTCGGGTCCGGGGTAGCAGGCTCCTGAGCCGGCTCAGCGGCGCCGGCCAACAGGTGCGCGAAGGTGGTGCCTTGGCTCGGGTCCGCCGCCTCAGCCGCGACAGTAGTCACCGCGCTGTTCCCGGCGGCGGCACTCGCGGTGGGGTACGACCCATTGGGCCCGTTCGGGACCGTGGGGTACGTGCTCAGCGCCAATGTGCCCATCATGAGCTCGCCATCATTGCGGTGATCTTGCGGACGTAGTTCTGTGTTTCGGTGTACGGCGGAATTCCGCCGTACTGCTCGACGGCCCCAGGTCCGGCGTTGTAGGCGGCGAGCGCCAACGGGACGGAGCCGAACCGGCGCAGGTAGTTGGCCAGCAGCTCGGCGGCACCTTGAATGGCCTGACCGGGTTCCCACGGGTTGACGCCGAGGCCGGCGGCCGTGGCCGGCATGAGCTGCATCAAGCCCTGGGCTCCCGCCGGACTGATCGCGGTGGGGTCGCCACCGGACTCGGTCTGGGCCACCGCGGCAAGCAGGCCGCTGGGAAGCTTGTAGGTCGCTTCGTTCTGTGCGAACAGGCCGACGTACGGGCCGGCGCCGGCTGGTGAGGTATCGCTGGTGACGATCCGGCGGATGCTCGCCGGTGTTTCGTAGACGCTCTGGATCTTGACGTTCTCACCGGGTTGCGGTGCTGCGATCATGGTGTTGTTGCCCAGGTAGATCGCGACGTGCTCGGCCGGATTGCCGAAACCGAGAATGTCGCCGGGTTGGGCGTGCGCCAGATCGGGCACAGCTGTTCCGGTCTTCGCCTGGTCCCAGCTGAGCCGCGGCAGCTGGATGCCCAGGTCACCGTAGGCGCGCTGGACCAGGCCGGAGCAGTCGATTCCGGCTGAGGTGGTGCCGCCGAACACGTAGGGCACGCCGAGGTACTTTTCTGCCGAAGCCACCACCTGGTTGCCGGTCACACCGGTTGACCCGGTGCCGGGGGACGGGTTCGAAGCCGCGCTCAACTGCGCGGCGAAACTGGTGGCCGCGTCCCCGGTACCGGTCGAGGCGGCAGGGCTGCTCGAGGCCGCGCCGCCGGTCGAGGGTGCGGTGCCGAAAAGGCGGGCACTGGCCGGGACCAGCTGAGGAAACTGAGCCTGCAACTGGGAGATCCGGGTCAGGACGCCAGAGATCCCGTCGATCGGGTACGTCATGGAGTCCGCCCTGCCGTGGTGCGGGTGAAGCGGCTGATCGTCAGGTCATCGAGGGAACGCTGGGACGTGGCCAGCTCGGTCGCGCGCCCTTCGGCGTCCAAGCGTTCACTCAGTTTCTGCACCGACTGCCGCTGCTGTGCCGCGGCGTTCAATTCCTCGACGCGGGCGGCCAGCCGCCGTTCGGCGACGCCGACGCGATGCTGCGCCGCCAGGTGGGTCGCTGCCGCCGCGTCGCCCCGGGTGACCTCAACGAGGAAGGCCCGGGTGCTGCCAGTGGCCGGCACGCCCAGCCCAGCCAGTCGGGCCCGCTGTGCACGCTCGATGCCTTCATGCTCGGCCAGGTCGCGGCGAGCCTGCGCGACGTGCAGCGCGGCTGCGTCTTCGCCGGCTTGCCGGGCACGCAACATGGTGGGCAGCCAGCGCCGGTTGGTCATGCGGCCACCGCCGGGATGGACGCCAGCACGGTGGCCAGGTCCGCCCACGCCGACTCTGCTGTGGACCGTTCAGCCATGTCCTGTTGGAGGAATGCCTCCAG
>JAVEET010000002.1 GCA_030840295.1 Pseudonocardiales bacterium | reverse complement strand
AGTCCACCGTAAAAGGCAAGTCCAAGCCCGCGTCGCCCCGGTGCACCGGAGATGACGGCTCGACCATCCCGTTGATTCTGGGCTTCTTCCTGATCGCCCTGCTCTTCGTCGGCGGCACCGTGGCGCTGAGCGACGCAGTCACCAAGCAGCGCGATCTGCAGTCCGTCTGCGACGGTGCGGCCGTCGCCGCGGCGAACAGCGCCCGGCCTGATTCCCTGCACGGAAATGGAACCAGTGTTGACGCGATCCCCCTCGGCAACGCCGACGATGCGACCGCCAGGTACCTCGCCAACGATCCTGACCGGTCGGGCGTGCGGGCAACCGGTCGTCTCTCGCCGGACGGCGGCACCGTCGAGCTGACCTGCACCCAGCACGTCCGGGTGGCTTTCGCCGGTCTCATCGCCAAGTCTGAAGGTATCGACCAGACCGCCACCGCATCCGCGCGCAGCCCACTGCTGCCCTGACCAACCCACGTCGAGCAACTGCCACGAAGGCTTGGGTCACACCCGGCGAAGGCCGCAGACCGGTCCCGAGACCTGTGATATCGCCCGATCAGCGCTAATCTGCAGGCGTGACCCAGCACACCGAAGCCTCGCGGTTCGTCATCGTGGACGTCCCGCCATCGGAGCTGCCGGCCAAGGTCGACGAGGCGATGGCGATCTACGTCGCAGCCATGAGTTACCTACCGGCCACCGGCAAGCAGCGGGCCGCCCATGCGCTCAAGCACTCCGAATATGCCGCTTTCCGCTTCCGGGCCGCGATGAACAGCCACGGGCGGTTGATCGGCTTCGGATACGGCTATACCAGCCTGCCGGGGCAATGGTGGCACGACCTCGTTCGCAAGGCCATCGGAAAGCCGGGCACCCACTGGCTGGACGATGCATTCGAACTGTCCGAATTGCACGTCTCCCCCGCCAGCCAGGGAATGGGGGCCGGCGAACGAATTTTGCAATCGCTGGCCGACGACCTTCCGCACCGAACCATGGTGCTGTCGACCCCGGAGGGCGACAACCGCGCTTGGCGACTGTACCGGCGGCTGGGCTTCGTGGATCTGGCCCGCGACCACCTGTTCCCAGGCGATCATCGGCCGTTCGGCGTACTCGGCGCCACACTGCCGCTGACCCGGACCGAGGACGATCCACTGGCGCTCGGCCTCAGCTGAGCGTCACCGTGCCACGGCCGAGCCACTCAGGTTGGCCCACACCTCCCGGGTCGCTTTGGACCGGTTCAACGTGTAGAAGTGGATTCCTGGTACGCCCTCGTCCAGGAGCCGCTGCGCCAATCGTGAGGTCTCGTCTATCCCAAGCTCCCGGACCGCCTTCGGATCGTCGGCGACGGCCGCGAAGCGGGCTCCCAGCTCCACCGGGAACGGGGCCCCGGTGAACTGCTCGGAGCGGCTGATGATCCCCATGTTGGTGACCGGCATCAACCCAGCAAGGATCGGCACGGTTCCGCCTGCCGCCACTACCCGGTCGCGCATCCGCAGAAACGCGTCGGCATCGAAGAACATCTGGGTGATGGCGTAGTCCGCGCCGGCCCGGCATTTGGCGATGAACCGCTCGGTATCGACCTCGATCGACTCCGATCGCGGGTGCTTGTAGGGGAACGCCGCGACGCCGACGGTGAAGTCGCCGTGCGAACGAACCAGCGCGACCAAGTCCGCGGCGTAGTTGAGCCCCTCCGGGTGCGCGACCCAATCACCCAGCGGGTCACCGGGCGGGTCGCCACGCAGGGCCAGCACGTTGGAGATTCCGGCGTCGGCCAAGCGGCCGATGATCGACCGCAACTCGACGACCGAGTGGTTCACCGCCGTCAAATGGGCCACCGGCAGCAGCGTGGTGTCGCTGCCGATGTGCTCGGTGATCTGGATGGTGTGGTCTCGGGTGGCCCCGCCCGCCCCATAGGTGACCGACACAAAGTCCGGTTTGAGCTGCTCGAGTTCACGGATCGTCGTCCAGAGCAGCCTCTCATCCGCCTCCGATTTGGGAGGGAAGAATTCGAAGGAGAATGTGGGCTTGCCCGCCGCGAAGGCGTCCCGAACCGAACGTGCCATGGCGCAAGCGTAGTGTCCGCTGTCGTGGCCGCGCCCAACCAGACCTCCGAAGAGGCCACCTTCGGCGCCGAACCGCCGGCAACGCCGACGGCGCTGGTCCCCCGGTTCAATGCCGAACTGCAGAGCTTCCTCGATGACCACTCCGAGATGCTGACCGGCATCCACCCCGATCTCGGCTTGCTGGCAGATGCCGGCCGGGCCGCGGTGATGGGTGGCGGCAAACGGCTGCGGCCCACGTTCGTCTACTGGGGATGGCGGTGCCGCCAACCGGCGGGAGCGGAAGGCGAACAGGCTGTCATCCGGGCCGCCGCCAGCCTGGAACTGCTCCACGCCTGCGCCCTCGTCCACGACGATGTGATGGATTCCTCCGACACCCGGCGGGGGCAGCCCGCGGCGCACGTTCGCTTCGCAGCCGAACATTCCCGGCAGAACTGGCCGGGGACGAACGCGACCTTCGGCACGGCCGGCGCCATCCTGCTCGGCGACCTGCTGTTGTCGTGGGCCGAGGAGATGTTCACCGGCGTGATCTGGCAACTACCGGCTGACCGGGCGATGCCGGCCGTCCGGGAATTCGACCTGATGCGGACCGAGGTGGTCGGCGGGCAGTTCCTCGACGTACTGGCCCAGACCCGCGGCGCGTTCGATCCGGCCGAGGCACTACGGGTCATCGAATTCAAGACGAGCAAATACACCGTCCAACGTCCACTGCTGCTCGGTGCCTCCGCGGCTGGGGCAGAAGAGCGCACCCGCCGGGCGCTCGCCGAGTTCGGCCTTGCACTGGGCGAGGCGTTCCAGCTGCGTGACGATCTGCTCGGCGTCTTCGGTGATCCGTCCGAGACGGGCAAGCCAGCCGGAGACGATCTTCGCGAAGGAAAGCGCACCTTACTGGTGGCGTTGGCTGCCCAGAGCGCCGATCGCAATCAGCTCACCCAACTGCAGGAGGGCGTCGGGGACCCGGGTCTGGACGCGGCCGGTGTCACGGCGCTGCGGCAGTTGCTGTCGGCCACCGGCGCCCGCCACGCCGTCGAGGCGCGGATCGTCGAGCAGGCCGCCGCCGCAGAGGCCGCCTTACAACAAGTCTCGGGGACGATTAGCGACGAAGCATTCACCGCCCTCATCGACCTGACCCACGCGGCCTCGCACCGAAGCTTCTGAGCCGATGGGCCGCCGCCGGGGCACCGTCTCGGGCCCGACTGAACGGGTGGTCATCATCGGCGCCGGCCTGGGAGGGCTGTCGGCGGCCCTTCGCCTGACCGGCGCCGGACGGTCGGTTCGCATCCTCGAATCCGGCACCCAGCCGGGCGGACTGATGGGACGCTGGGAGTCCGGCGGCTACCGATTCGACACCGGGCCGACGGTCCTGACCATGCCCGGACTCATCGATGATGCCCTTGCTTGTGTTGGTGAAACTCGATCGGACTGGCTAGACCTGGTCGAGCTCGTGCCGTCCTACCGGGCGCAGTTCGCCGACTCGTCGGTGTTGCGGTCCTTCACCGACACGTCTCAGATGGCCGACGAGGTAGCCCGGGTGTGCGGCGCGAGCGAGGCACGCAACTATCGACGACTGGTCGGCTACCTCACCGCGCTGTACGGCGCGGAATTCGACACCTTCATGGACCGCAACCTCGACTCGGTCACCGATCTGATCCGGCCCGAGGCGATCACGCTGCTGAGACTGGGCGGGTTGCGCGGACTGGACCGGATGGTCGGGCGCTATCTCAGCGACGATCGGCTGCGTCGGCTGTTCACGTTCCAGTCGATGTACGCCGGCCTGGCCCCGGCCCGGGCCCGGGCCATCTACGGAGTCATCGCATACCTCGATTCGGTGTCAGGCGTGTGGTTTCCCCGGGGCGGCATGCACCAGGTCGCGCTCGCTCTGGCCGGCGCCGGCGAGAAACACGGGACCCAGATCAGCTATCAGACCCGAGCCACCTCGGTGGAGTTCACTGCGGGTCGCGCGAGCGCGGTGATCACCGATGCCGGCGAACGGATCCCGACCGACGTCGTGATCGTCAATTCCGACCTGCAGGCGGCCTATCGCGAACTGCTGCCCGCCGGACTGAGACCCTGGCAGGCGCGTCGACCGCGACACTCGCCGTCAGCCTTCGTCTGGCACGTCGGGTCCGGCGGCGAGCTCGCTGATCCGGCCCACCACAGCATCTCCTTCGGGACGGCCTGGTCCACCACGTTTGACGAGATCATCAACCAGGGACGGCTGATGTCCGATCCTTCGCTGCTGATCACCAGCCCCACCGTCACTGATCCCACCCTCGCACCTGCCGGGCGGCACACCTACTACGTGCTTGCCCCGGCACCCAACACCTGCATCGCGGAAATCGACTGGCCGAGGATCGGCCCGCGCTATGTCGAGGAAATTTCCAGGGTCCTCACCGAGCGCGGCTTCGATGCCGAGGGTGCCTTTTCCTCGGGCGTGGAGGCCAGCCGTTTCATCAGCCCGGCGGACTGGCAGTCCCAAGGACTCGGGGCGGGTAGCCCCTTCGCCCTCGCCCACACCCTGACCCAGACCGGGCCGTTGCGGCATCCGACTCAACACCCGGCCGTGGACAACCTGCTGTTCTGCGGCGCGGGCGTCCAGCCCGGCGTCGGAATCCCCACCGTATTGCTGTCCGGACGGCTCGCCGCACTACGCGTGACCAGCTGACCACCAGGCAAGCGGGTCGGCGCTCGAGACGTACTACGGCTGGGGAACGAGACGTACTACGGCTGGGGAATACGATCGCTGAAGAAGAGGCACAGAGCACTGCTTGAAGATCAGCCGAATCCCTGGCCGGCGGTATCTGGGACGATGGACCCATGGTCCGGACGGAGGTCGCAGCGCGCGCGGCCTCGACGACCCGACGGTCGGATCGGCTGCTCCGCCCGTTCGACCGGTTGATCGAAGGCTGGGACTTCACCCGGATCGGTATCGCAGGACTGACCGGCAGCTGCCTGATCGCCCTCGGTAGCTACGGCGCGGGGGCGCTACCGGCCAACGATCCCACCCGACAAATCCCGCTGATCGGACTGCTGCGACACGGCTGGGTGGGATTGCATATCGCCCTCGGCCTCTACTACCTCGGCTTGGCCCTGCTGATGATCGCGTGGCTGGTCCTGGGTCGGCTGCTGCTCACCGGTTCGACCCGCGGCGACACGGCCGTCGATCGTGAGGTGATCGAGCCCGCCGTCCTGCGCCGTACTCTGGTCCGCTGGATGTTGCCATTGCTGGTCAGTATGCCGCTGGCCAGCATGGACCTGTACAGCTACGCCGCGCAGGCGCAGTTGGCCCGGCTGGGCCTCGATCCGTACACCTTCACGCCAGCCGACCTGCCCGGCAAGTTCCTCGACAACGTGGCTTGGAAGTGGGTCGACACCCCGTCGCCCTACGGTCCGCTCTGGGTGACGGTCTCGCGTTGGGTGGCCACGGTCACCGGAGACCACGCCCTGCTCAGTGTGCTCGTCCTCAGGCTGATCCCGTTCGCCGCGATCGTGGTGACCGCACGTCTGATTCCCGGTCTGGCCCGACGGTTCGGCGGCCGCGGTGACCTGGCGCTCTGGCTGGCCATCGCCAACCCGCTGGTCCTCGTGCACGGCGTCGGCGGTGGTCACAACGATGCCGTCATGGTCGCGTTCATGGTGGCTGGGCTGGCGGCCGTCCTGGCCCCTAACGCGAATTGGCGCCACCTGGCGCTCGGTGCGGCGTTGATGTCGCTGGCTGCCGCAGTCAAGGCGCCCGGAGCGGTCGGCGTGGCCTTCGTCGTGCCGATCTACGTCGCCGGCAAGGCCAGCCGTGCCCAGCTCAAGGCGGGCGACTGGCTGCGCTATTGCCTGCTGGCCGCCGCGGCCGCGGTGCCGGTCTTCGCGCTGATCACCTACCTCGTCGGCTACGGCAACGGCTGGACCAAGCAGATCAGCCCGGCTATCCCGGTCGTCAACTTCATGTCCATTCCCACGATTCTGGGCGTCGCGTACAAGCTCGCCACCGGGCAACCGAACGCGGGCAGCGTAGTCGATCACACCATCCGGTCGTTCAGGCAGATCGGGTCGGTGGTGACCGCGTTGTTGCTTATCGCGTTCTGGATCCGCTCGATCCGAAGGTCGCCCGTGCAGTGGCTCGCGCTTTCACTGCTCACCGTGGTCGTCCTCAGCCCGGCCGTCCAGCCTTGGTACTTCACCTGGGCGCTCGTTCCCGCGGCACTCCGTATCGGCGCACGGGCACTGTCCTGGATCGCCGCCGCATCGGTCGCCCTTACATTCCTGATCAGCCCGATGGGATCGGGACTCGGGATCGCTCCGTACCTGCCGGCGGTGCTGGCGGCGGGGCTGGGGGCACGCGCCCTGCTGGGCCCGGTCGTACACCGGGTCCGGACCTCCTGATGAGGGCGCCGGACACGACCGGTTCCGGTTCTGGCCGGCGAGACGATCCCGGATTGGCGGCCGCGTACCGGTACTGCCGCCGGCTCAATGCGCAGCACGGCAAGACGTTCTATCTCGCCACCGCTCTGCTGCCGGCCGCCAAGCGTCCGGCCGTGCACGCGCTCTACGGCTTCGCCCGGTTCGCCGACGACATCGTTGACCAAGAGGGCGCCGACCGGTCCGCACGGCTGGCCCGGCTGCGGGACGAGGTCAACGATGCCCTGGACGAACGGCGCGCCCGAGCGGCACGGCATCCGGTCGTCCGGGCCCTGGTCGATACGGTGCGCCGTTTTGATCTCGAACAGCGCCACCTCGAAGATTTCCTGGATTCGATGGCTTGCGATCTCACCGTGGCGCGCTACCCCAGCTTCGCCGAACTGGAGCGGTACATGTGGGGCAGCGCGTCGGTGATCGGGTTGCTGCTGCTGCCCATCCTCGGTGTGATCGACCAGCCAAGCCGCGCCGAGAAGGCGGCCAGCGATCTGGGAATGGCGTTTCAGCTGACCAACTTCATCCGCGACGTGCGCGAAGACTATTGCCGCGGCCGGATCTACCTGCCCCAGGACAGTCTGGCCGAGCATGGTGTCACCGAGTCCATGCTGGACGGACCGACGAGTAGCGCAGAGGTGCGGGCGCTGATCGCGGCCGAGGTGGACCGGGCCCGCGGCTACTACCGCCGCGCCGAACCCGGGATCGGACTGCTGTCGGCCGACTCGCGCGACTGTGTCCGAACCGCCTTCAGCCTGTACGGCGAGATCCTGACCAAGGTCGAGGACGCCGGCTACGAGGTGCTCGATCAGCGGGTCCGGGTTTCCGGCCGGCGTCGCCTCGCGGTCGGTTTGCGGGGCTACCTTGCGGCGCGGCGTTCCCGCCGACCGAGCTGAACCCAACACGACAAGGTCAACAGGATCAACGCGAAACCGAAACCCAGGTCCTCGACCGGGGCGTAACCGATGCGGATCCCCACCACGGTCGACGCCCGGTACGACACGATCGGGATACCGGTCAGAATCCCGTTCACCAGCAGCTGGAACCCGAATAGGATCGCGTACGCGACCCAGAACGCCTTACGCAGCAAGAGCCTGGTCTTGAGGAGCAGCAGGTCGACCGAGACCGCACCGGCGAGGCCGAGCAACATCAGCACGGTGTAGCTCACGAGTCATCATCCGGACACAGCTCAGCCCGGATTGTGCCCGAGTCGCCGGCCTCGTCACCGATCAGCCACCCCGGACGCCGTCGCCGCACGGCCTCCAAGGTGAGGACCGCACACACCGGGATGACGACGAAGAACAGCACCTCCTCGATGGGAAGTCCCGCGATCGAGACGCCGATGAGGTACCGACGGTCGAACGTCCACTGACCGGCGTGGACGGCGTAGAGATCCCATGCCACGCCCAGGGCCAGTCCCGGCGTCAATGACAGCACCAGTCGCAACCACCGTCGGTACACGCCGGTCCGCAGCAGGACTTCCAGGGGCGCCGTCCCGAGCAGGCAACCACCCAGCACCGCGAGATAGCTGAGATGCGACCAGGCCAGCTGGGACACGGTGCGGTCCGTCAGAAACCGGCCGCCTGAGCGCGGCGCTTGACCTCAGTCGCGCGGTTGTCGGCCAATGCCTGAGCCGGCGTACCGGGCAGGCTGTCGTCGGCCCGGAACAACCAGCCCACGATCTCTGCGTCACTGAATTTGGCATCGCGCAACAGGGTTATCACCGACGGCAGGTGCTTGACGACCACGCCGCCGGCCACCAGCCGGCGCGGCACCGCACGCCGGCCCTGCTCGTCGGCCAGCACGACCAGCTTGCCGTCCTTGATCAGTTGGTGCACGCCGGTGATCGGAATGTCGAGCAACTCGGCCACGTCCGGCAGCGGGATCAGATCCGGATCGACGGAGGCGGGGTCACTCAGTTCGGCCATGCGCCCAGGGTGCCATGCCGCCCGCTCACCGGATTCGCCAGCCTTCACGATTCGGTTCCGGCGACTCGGCCGAGTCCTGGTCTGTCCAGGGCTTTCCGGTCCCGAAGGTGGTGGTGAGATACAGGTTGTCGCGGACCCCCGCCGGAAACGGCTGGCGAGCGATCTCGCGCCGCAACGTTTCCAGATCCAGCGAATCCGAAGCCGCGGCGAGCACCAGATTGCCGAACCGTCGACCCTTGAGCACATCCTTCGAGCTGACCAGGGTCACCTCGCCGAACACCTCCTGAAGGCCGGCCACCGCCCGACGCAGATAGCGGAGTCCCGGCTCGTCCACCAGATTTGCCAGCAGCAGACCGTCGGCCCGCAACACCCGCGACAGGTCGGTGAAGAATTCCAGGGTGGTCAGCTCGGCGGGAACGCGCCCGTCTGCATAGGCGTCCAGGATGATCAGATCAGCGCTCGCGTCAGCCAGCTGCGCGATGCCCGGACGGCCACTGATCGGCCGGATCCGGATCCGGTGCCCGCGGGGCAATGGCAACGCCTGCCGGACCAGAGCGGTCAACTCGGCATCCGGTTCGAGGACGATCTGCGGCGAACCCGGCCTCGTCACGGCCAGAAATCGCGGCATGGTCAGCCCGCCGCCGCCGATATGGGTGGTGGCGACCGGTCCGGGCCGCCAGCTGGCGAGCACACTGGCGAAAAACTGGATGTACTCGAAATCCAGGTACGTCGGGTCGCTCAGATCGATGTAGGACTGGCGGACCGCGTCCATCACGAGCATGGTCCCGCCGGGGTGGTCGTCGTCGGCGATCAGCTCGATCCGGGGCTGCTCCGGGCGTGCTTGGGACATGCCTCCGACCTTACCGACGGGTCACATCCGGTGCGGCGCCCCGCCCGGTGCCGCACACAACCTAGAATTGCCGGGTGCAGACGGCCATGGGTGACCCGATCGCCGGCCGTGTTCTCGAAGGCCGGTACCGGATCGTGCAACGCATCGCCCGAGGCGGCATGTCCACCGTCTATGCCGCGGTGGACGAACGCCTGGATCGCGAGGTCGCGGTCAAGGTGATGTCCTCGGCGTTGTCCACCGACCCGGCCTTCGCCGACCGCTTCGCCCGCGAGGCTCGGGTCGCCGCTCGACTGGCTCACCCGAACGCGGTGTCCGTCTACGATCAGGGCACCGATGGCAGTCACGTGTTCCTGGTCATGGAGCTAGTGCGCGGGCGCACTCTGCGTGACCTGCTGCGCGAACGCGGGGTGCTCACTCCCGCCCAGGCACTCTCCATACTGGAACCGGTCCTCGGTGCCCTGGCGGCGGCACACCGGGCCGGGCTGGTCCACCGCGACGTCAAGCCCGAGAACATCCTGCTGTCCGACGACGGCGCAGTGAAAGTGGCCGACTTCGGCCTCGCCCGAGCGGTCGAATCGGACGCTAGCAACACCCGGACCGGCCTGATGATGGGCACCGTCGCCTACTGCCCACCCGAACAGATCTCCCGCGGCAGCGCCGATGCCCGCTCGGACGTCTACTCGGCTGGCATCGTGCTGTTCGAACTGCTCACCGGCAGCGCACCGTTCTTGGGCGACAGCGCGATGGCGGTGGCGTACCAGCACGTGAACTCCGAGGTGCCGCCGCCGTCGAGCCGCCGGCACGGCGTCCCACCGCAGCTGGACGACGTCGTGCTGCGGGCCACCAGCCGCGAACCCTCCGGCCGCCCGCTCGACGCCGGTGCCCTGCTCGCTGAGCTGCACGACGTCAGAATCGACCTCGGGCTACCGGTGGTAGCCGTACCGCCGCGGCCCAAGCCGAAGCAGGACCCCGACGCGACCCAGGTCTTTGCCGCGGTTCAGCGCGATCCGGCCCGGCCGCCGGCACCAATGCCCGATGCGACCACAGCGCCCACCCACGCCGGGCCGGACCCGCTTCAACGCACGGTGATCAACGAGCGCCCGCCCGGGCCCCCGGCTGTTCGGACGCCCGGCGAGTCTGCCCAGGCCGGCAGATCCGGCAGTGCGGCCAAGCCATCGGACCGGCGGCGCCGCGCTCGGCGCCGGACCGCGATCGTGGTGATCGTGATCCTGCTCCTCGGCCTGCTGACGGGCTACGGCGCCTGGTGGCTGACCGTCGGCCGATACCGTCAGGTGCCCGACGTCAACGGCCTCACCCAGTCGGTAGCCACCCAGCAGCTCGTCCGCGACGGCTTCGCGGTGAATTCAGCCGTGGCCAGGGAATTCAGCGAGAACGTCAAATCCGGCCAGATCATCCGGACCGATCCGGCAGGAAGCTCGCATGTGATCAAGGGCAAACCGGTCACCCTGGTCGTCTCGCGCGGGCCGGAACGGTTTCCGGTCCCGAAGGTCGCCGGCGGCTCGTTCACTGCCGCGCAGCAAGCGTTGGCCACCATCCCGGGCGCTCACATCGTGCGCAGCGACGCCGCCGACGGCACCGGCAAGATCCCCAAGAGCACAGTGATCCGGACCGATCCCGCTGCAGGGCAGCCGGCCAAACGCGGTCAGGTCATCACCGTGTTCGTCTCCAGCGGCCCTCCCGTGATCAGCGTCCCGAACGTCACCGGCAAGAGCAAGGATGAGGCGCAGCAGATGTTGACCTCGGCCGGCTTCACCGCCAATTTCGTCGACGATTACTCGGACACGGTTGCCGAGGGCAAGGTCATCGGGACCTCGCCGCCTGCAAACATGTCGGCGGTGAAATTCTCTTCGGTGTCGGTCGTGCTCTCCAAGGGGCCGGCCATTGTCACCATTCCCGACATCGCCGCGGGCTCAGATCCGGACGAGGCCAAGGTGGCCCTGGAGAATCTCGGGCTGGTGGTGGTGGTCAAGAAGAAGAACAAAGCGTTTCTGGACTTCAGCAGCTACAAGGTCGATCGGGTCGAACCGGGGCCTGGCACCCACGTCCACAAGGGCAGCACAGTCATCCTGCATGTCAAGTAGTCCGGCCGCCGGTCGGACTGCGCTCGTTTAGGCTGGCTGTCATGGTCATCGTGATGGCGCCCTCTGCCGCAGACACCGACATCGACCGGGTCATCGCCCACGTGGAGGCGCACGGTGGTCAGGCCTTTGTCAGCCGGGGCGTGAGCCGGACCATCATCGGGGTGGTGGGGAGCGAAGCCGTCCTGGAGACCCTGGACGCTGAAGGCCTGCCGGGAGTTGCCGACACCAAACGCATCACCGCCCCCTACAAGCTGGTCTCTGCGGCCAATCACACCAAACGCACAACGGTCAGGGTGGGCGGTGTACCGATCGGACCGGACACGTTCACGCTGATCGCCGGCCCGTGCGCGGTGGAAACCGCCGAACAGACCTACGAGTCGGCGATGTTGGCCAAGCGCGCTGGTGCGACTTTGCTGCGCGGTGGTGCCTACAAGCCCCGCAGCTCGCCGTATGCGTTCCAGGGCCTCGCGATCTCCGGCCTCAAGATCCTGGCTGAGGTGCGCGAGGCGACCGGCCTGCCGGTGGTCACTGAGGTGCTCGACGTCACCGATGTCGACGATGTTGCCGAGTACGCCGACATGCTGCAGATCGGTACCCGCAACATGCAGAACTTCGGACTGCTCCAGGCGGTCGGCAGTATCGGCAAGCCGGTGATGCTCAAGCGCGGCCTGGCCGCCACGTACGAGGAATGGCTGATGGCAGCCGAATACATCGCGCAGCGGGGCAACCTGGACATCGTCCTGTGCGAGCGCGGCATCCGTGGTTTCGAACCGTCCATCCGCAACATGTTCGATGTGTCGGCGGTGCCGATGGTGCAAAGCCTTTCGCACCTGCCGATCATCGTGGACCCGTCACACGCGGCCGGGCGGCGGGATCTGGTGGTGCCGCTGGCCCGAGCCGGGATCGCGGCCGGGGCGGACGGGGTGATGGTGGACGTGCACCCCCATCCCGAGGCCGCCCTGGTGGACGGGGCGCAGGCCCTCACCGGCGACTCCCTGGACGAACTGGCTCAGGTGGTCACCACCCTCCCGGCACTGCTGGGGAGGACCTCAGCGGCTCACCGAGCCGGTTGATCCGGACCGACCACGCCACTGGCGCACGTCACCGACTAGCTCCGTCGGGCGTCACCGACCGGCTTCACCGACTAGCTCCGTCGGGCGTCACCGACGCAGCAGCGGCGCCAGCACCTCGGCCGCCCGTTCCACTGCCGCGTCGTCGACGTCCAGATGCGTGACGAGCCGCAGGAACGTCGGACCCAAGGCCGAGACGAGCACACCCTGTTCCCGAGCTGCCGCGGCCACCGACGCCGCGTCGCCCACGGTCAGGACCACGATATTGGTGTCGGTGGTGTCGGGCTCAGCCCCGAGCCGCTCGGCGATCCAGGCCGCGCGTGCATGGTCATCAGCCAGGCGTTTGACATTGTGCTCCAAAGCGAACAGGCCAGCCGCGGCGAGGATACCGACCTGCCGCATGCCGGCACCGTACCGCTTACGCCAGACCCTGGCCTCGGCGATCCGCTCCTCGTCGGAGACCAGCACCGAGCCAATCGGAGCGCCAAGGCCCTTGGACAGGCAGACCGACACGGTGTCGAAACCGGCAGCCAGTTGATCCAACTCGACACCGGACGCGACATGAGCATTCCACAGGCGCGCACCGTCGAGATGTAGGCCGAGACCGTGCCTGCGGCCCAAGTCCTGCACCGCGCGTACTGCCGCCAGCGGTTGCACGGTGCCGCCACCGAAGTTGTGGGTGTTCTCGACCGCGATAGCGGCAGTAGAAACCAGGTACGGCCCCGCGTTCGGCGTGATCGCGCTGGCCACGTCATCGGCGTCGAGGAGTCCTCGTCGTGCCTGCCAGGTCCGGGTGGTGATACCGGCGAATACTGCCGCGGCACCGAGTTCGGCGCGTACCACATGCGCGGTGTGGTCGCAGACCAACTCCTGGCCAGGTTTGACCAGCAGTCGCAAGCCCAACTGGTTCGACAGTGAGCCGGATGGGACGAACAGTCCCGCCCCGAAACCCAGCCGGCGAGCGACTTCGGCCTCCAGTTCGTTGACCGTCGGGTCGTCGCCGTAGACATCGTCGCCGACCTCGGCCTCGGCCATGGCCTGACGCATGCCGGGACTCGGTCGGGTGACTGTGTCGCTGCGCAGATCGACCACCATCGTTGCGGCCAAGCTACTCATCACCCTGCAGCATCTCGCGGCGGCGGCGATCGGCGACCAAGCGTTCGGCCACCCGGAAGGCCAATTCCAAGGACTGCTCGATGTTCAGCCGCGGGTCACAGGCCGTTTCGTAACGGCGGCCCAGGTCAGCGGCCGTCAGATCAGCCGTGCCGCCGATGCATTCGGTCACGTCCTCACCGGTCAGTTCCACGTGCAGGCCGCCGGGGTGCGTTCCCAAGCCGGCATGCACATCGAAGAATCCGTCCACCTCATCGATGATTCGGTCCAGATGCCGGGTCTTGATCCCGTCGGCGGTCTCCTCGGTGTTGCCGTGCATCGGATCGCATTGCCACACCACGAGATGCCCGGTCGACTGGACCTTCTCGATGATCGGCGGCAAGGCGTCACGCACCTTGGAGTTGCTCATCCGGCTGATCAACGTCAGTCGACCCGGGATGCCGTCCGGGTCAAGTCGCTCCACCAGCTCGGCCGCGAATTCCGGCGTGGTGGTCGGGCCGAGTTTCACGCCGATCGGATTGGCTATCCGGGACACGAAGTCCAGGTGAGCGCCGTCCATCTGGCGGGTCCGCTCCCCCACCCACACGAAATGACCGGACAGGTCGTAGGCGTGGTTGCTCTCGACCCGGGTCAGGGCACGCTCGTACTCCAGGATCAACGCCTCGTGGCTGACGTACAACTCCACGCCTTCCAGAGCCGCATCGTGCACACCGCAGGCCCGCATGAAACGCACGGCGCGATCGATCTCGGCCGCCAGTTGCTCGTAACGCGACCCGGTCTCGGTGTTCCGTGCGAAAGCGGTGTTCCAGGCGTGCACCTTCTCCAATGCGGCCAGGCCGCCGCCGGCGTAGGCCCGCAACAGGTTCAAGGTGGAAGCAGCGGTCGAGTAGGCCCGCAGGATCCGGCGCGGGTCGGGTGTCCGGGCGGCCAGGTCACCGTGCAGTTCGTTGACCATATCGCCCCGGTAGGAGGGCAGGCCGAACGCGTCGAGGTCGGTCGAGCGGGGTTTTGCGTACTGCCCGGCCATCCGTCCCAGCTTCACCACCGGCATCGACGCGCCATAGGTCAGCACCACCGACATCTGCAGCAGGATTCGCACCTTGCCGGCGATGTCTGCCTGCGACGAGGTGGCGAAGGTCTCGGCACAGTCACCACCCTGCAGCAGAAACGCCTCGCCGCGCGCGACCTGGGCCAGCCGGTTGGTCAGCGCGTCGACCTCCGAGGCCACGACCAGCGGTGGCAACTGCGACAGGGTCTGCGCAACCTCGTGCAACACGTCGGCGTCCGGCCAGTTCGGCTGCTGGGCCGCCGGGAGTTCGCGCCAGGCGTCCAGATTCAGCGGATCTGAGGGAGGTGGTTGGGCGGCTGAGGACGCGTGGTCAGCGTCGGCTGCTGGGTTGACGGTTGCGGTCACCCGTCAAGCGTAGGCAGTCAGGCAAATGCCACTGCTGCCAGCCCCGCACCTCACCCGAAAAAGACCTCGGCCTCGGCGTAGAACTCCGGCGGGACGGTCTTGAGCTTGGTTGTCGCATCCGCCAGCGGCACCCGGACGATATTGGTGCCATGCAGGGCCACCATCTTGCCCCAGTCCTCGGCCTGCACCGCGTCGATGGCATGCAGGCCGAACCGGGTCGCCAGCACCCGGTCGAATGCGGTCGGTGTCCCGCCCCGCTGGATATGACCGAGCACGGTCGTCCGCGCTTCCTTCCCGGTTCGGTTTTCGATCTGCCCGGCCAGCCACTCACCGATCCCACCCAGGCGCACATGACCGAACGCGTCGACACCCTTTTCCAGGGTGAGCATCTCACCTTCCTCCGGCTGAGCGCCTTCGGCGACCACGATGATCGGTGCGTACTGCGATTGGAATCTACTTTCGACATAAGAGCAAACGCGTTCAACAGAGAATCGCTGCTCCGGGATCAGAATGACGTTCGCGCCGCCGGCGAGGCCCGAGTGTAGGGCGATCCAGCCGGCGTGCCGGCCCATCACCTCGACGATCAGGGCCCGGTGATGGGACTCGGCCGTGGTGTGCAGCCGGTCGATCGCCTCCATCGCGATGTTGAGCGCGGTGTCGAAGCCGAAGGTGTAGTCGGTGGCGTTGAGGTCGTTGTCGATGGTCTTGGGAACTCCGACCACATTCACGCCGAGTTCGTGCAGCTTGGTCGCCACGCCGAGGGTGTCCTCGCCGCCGATGGCCACCAGTGCATCGACCCCGAGCGAGTGCAGGTTCTCCCGGATCTGATCGACGCCGCCGTCGATCTTGAAGGGATTCGTTCTCGATGAACCGAGGATGGTGCCACCGCGCGGCAGGATACCTCTGACCTGGGGAATGCCGAGCTCCATGGTCAGGCCTTCGAGCGGTCCCTTCCAGCCATCCCGAAAACCTACGAACTCGTAGCCGTACATGCCGACACCCTTGCGGATGATCGCCCGGATCACCGCGTTCAAGCCGGGGCAATCGCCACCGCCGGTCAGTACACCGATACGCATCTGTGCCAGCCTTCCAATGGACCGTGGACAACTACGAACTCTGCCGGGCGAGAGCCTATCGGCCAGATCATTGCTGGGGCTGCAAGGACGAGATGGTTCGCCAGCGCGCCAGATTGTGCCTGGCGTCGGCCAGTGCGTCGTGCGCGTCAGCTCCGGCCGTTGGCAGCGGCGGCGATCCGGCGGCCTCCCAATGTTGGCGCAATTCGTGGGTGAAACGCGGAATCTGCCGTGGCAACGCCCGCATATCACCCCAGAGCTGGGCAAGCGCCACGTGGTCGTAACTGGCCATCCACGCCCACAGCTCGATGGGCTCACCGGGCGCGAGCAGAAACTCGAGCAGGTCGTCGCGGATCCGGGTGCGCGAACGCCAGGCCGGATCAGCGGGTGGCGGCAGCTGGTTGAGCACATGCCGGCGTACCCAGTCGATCGCTCGGGACTCATCGAATTCGGTAGACACCGCGTAGAACTCCCGGCCGGCCTCGTCGACCACGCCGATAGAGACCAGGACGATGGTGTTGCCGTCCTCGATGAACTCGCAGTCGTAGAAGTAACGCACGCGCTGGTGTCCGCCCTCTCGGTGGTCGTCGGTTCGGGGTGGGACCAGATCAGCCGGCGCGTTCCACGGGCATCCGGTCGGCGTCGGTGGATCCGACCGCGTCGGCGTGACCCATGCCCCGTGCCGCCCCGAAGCCCAGGTGCGCGCCGGTCTGCAGCTTTACCTTCGCCGCGTAGCTGTCGACATACTCCTGGCCGGACAGTTGCATCAGTTCATACATGATCTCGTCGGTCATCGACCGCTCGACGAACCGGTCGCCGGCCATGCCCTCGTAGCGGGAGAAGTCCAGCGGCTTGCCGAACTTGATGCCCGGGCGCGGCCGGAGTCGGGGCAGCTTCCGGCCGGTGGGCTGGATCCTGTCGGTGTTGATCATGGCGACAGGGATTACGGGCACCCCGGCTTCGAGCGCCATCCGAGCCACTCCGGTCTTGCCCTTGTACAGCCGGCCGTCCGGTGACCGGGTGCCTTCGGGGTAGATACCGAGGAAATCGCCGGCGGCCAGGATCCGGACACCGGCGGTCAGCGCGCCCTTGGCGGCGTCGGCATCATCACGGTCCACTGCCACCTGACCGATGCCCGAGAAGAACAGCCGGGACAGCACGCCCTTGATACCGGGGCTCGTGAAGTACTCGGCCTTGGCCAGGAAGGTGACCCGGCGGCGCACCATCAGCGGCATGAAGAAGGAGTCGCAGAAGGACAGGTGGTTGCTGGCCAGTATCGCGCCACCGGCCTTGGGGAGGTTCTCAGCGCCTTCGACCCACGGTCGCCAGATGGCCTTCAGCCACGGACCCAGCCCGATGAACTTCAGGAACCAATACAGCACCTCTTCGGCCTCCAAATAACGTTTTCTGCGCTGGGTGGCTTGACCTTAGTCGCGGCGAGGCTAGGCGGACAATCAAAGCTGATCATGCCACCGACCGGGGCCTGGCGCCGATTCCAACCGGGAGGTGGCCTTTCGCACCCTGCTCGCGGCATGATTGGCCTGTCAGATCGCTGCAGAGTCCATCGCACAAGTTCATCGCCCAAATTCATCGCCCAAGGAGACCGCGTTGCCCATCCTCGAAGGCGCCGAGCCGTTTGCCGCCGATGGAACCGGCGCGGCCGGGCGGATCGGTGTGGTGATCAGCCACGGGTTCACCGGCAGCCCGCAAAGTATGCGCGCCTGGGCCGAGCATCTGGCCGCCACAGGATTCTCCGTGCGACTGCCACGGCTCCCCGGCCACGGCACCCGGTGGCAGGACCTCAACGACACCCGGTGGCAGGACTGGTACGCAGAGGTCCGCCGGGCTCAGGCCGAACTGGCGGCGACCTGTGACCAGGTGTTCGCCTTCGGTCTCTCCATGGGGGGCACCCTGGTCACCAAATTGGCCGAGGACCTAGGTGACGAGATCGCCGGGCTCGTGCTGGTGAACCCGGCGTACGGCACGATGCGAAAGGATGCCGCCTTCGCGCGCTACCTGACCTGGGCGGTGAAGTCACGACCCGGTATTGCCAGCGACATCAAGAAGGCGGGCGTCGTGGAGTTGGGGTACGACCGGACCCCGTTGAAGGCATTCGTGTCATTGCAGGAGCTCTGGAAGATCGTCGTCAAGGATCTGGGTAGGGTGACCGCGCCAGTGCTGTATTTCCATAGCGCCGACGACCATGTTGTGGATGCACTGTCGGCCAAGCTGCTGCACGGTGGGGCCACGTCCACGACAGTGACCGAGGTATCGCTGCCCAACAGCTACCACGTGGCCACCGTGGACAATGACGCCGATGCGATCTTCGCCGGCAGTGTCGAGTTCATCTACGTCCACGCCGCCGCCGGAACCGGGAGCTGATCTGTTCCGATGACCGGCTCACCAGCTGCACACCGAGGACGGCGGGACAACGGCCTGGACTCGGACACGTTCGCTCCGGTGGCCGACGTGGATCCCCGGCTGGCCGACCATCTGCTCGACGTCCTCGGGCTGCGCGAGGTTCCCGCCTACGTCGAACCGGCGCCCGCTACCACTCCGACACTGGCCGACCGCCTCTATGTGGCCACCGAGCAGACCGGCCAGGCTCGCGAGGTCCTGGCCGCGCTGGCCGCGGAGCTGGGCATCGAGGTCGCTCAGCACGGCCACCAGATGTTCTCCGAGTCCGACGGCTCGGGGGCCGGCCTGGGCGGCTCGGAGTCGGGGGCACGCATCGATCCGCTCCAGGGCATGGACACGAACGCTGAGTTCGAAGCCATCGTGGCGGGCTTGGGTGACCTGGGCCGTCCGCTGTTCGAGGTCACGGTGTCCCCGGCGGCGTCAGCGGTGGCGGCCACCGATCCCGAGCCGGAGCATTTCGTTCCGCCGGTCCCGCCACCCGTGCCACGTCCGGCTGCGCCCACCGTCCTCGCCGCACTCGTCGTGCTGTTCGGTGTCGCTTTGATCGCCTTCGGCGGCCTGCTGGGCCTGCCCCGCGAATTTCCGCTGCCGGGCGGTGTCGTCCTCATTCTCTTCGGCACAGTGTTGCTGATCCTCCGGCTCCGGCCCGAACCTCGCGACGACTCGGACGATGACGGCGCGATTGTCTGAACTTCCGAGCCGCAGTGCCTTCGATTCGGGGCCAGTCGTTGCCGTGATCAAAGTCATCTCGCCCCACACAGTTCGTCTCGTGTCCACTTCACGGTGACTGCGGGGAAACCCGCCGCGCGGACCGTGTTGGGTGGAGGTGGCGGACATGATGACTGCCGAAGAGACCGTGTTCATCCTGTGGTGCCGGCTGACCGGCAATGACCCCACGGATTTCGGTGATGACGAGCGAGAGGCCTTCATCGCGCGGCCCCAGGTCCTGGAACTGGCTCAGACCCCGTATGCCGTACTGCTCGACGCCGGGATAACCGCGGCCCGCCGGGGATCACTGCCGCTGGAGCGATGGGTGGTAGCCCTGCGAACGGTGCGGACGGTCGGCGCCTGACCCGACTCAAGACCGTCCGCTGGTTGCCGTCCGCTGGTTGCAGGCCGCCAGTTGCGTAAGGTGTCGATGCCATGGGCATGACACCGGAGGGACTGGAACTGCTGGTCGCCGCCATTGCCCGGACCACGCCAGGGTGCGGCCTCGCGACCCTCGTCGCGATCGACGGCGGGGCCGCGGCCGGAAAGACCACGCTTGCCGCCGCCCTGGCCGAGCGGCTGCCCGCAAGCGAAGTCGTGCACACCGACGACCTGCTCGACGGCTGGGACGATCAGTTCGGATTCTGGCCGAGGCTACGGGGCGACGTCCTCGAACCGCTCGCAGCAGGCCGAGCGGGCCGCTACCGGCGCTACGACTGGGCAGCCAGCCGGTTCGGGCCCGAGATCGGCGTGCCGGTCGACACCCGGACGCTGATCATCGAGGGCGTTTCCGCGATCGAGGCGTGCGGGGCCTGGGCCGATTTCCGGATACTGGTTGACGTCGAGAGATCCGAGCGCGAACGCCGCTGGCGGCAACGAGACGGCAGCCTCGATGCCAACGCCATGCGCTGGCTGGACTGCGAGGACAGCTACTTCGCCTCGCGCCGTGTGGAGGCGGACTGGGTGATCGGCAGGCCAGTGGGTTAGCCGCGCTCAGTGCCGCCGCCGGGCCAGGTCAGCCGCTCCGACGAGACCGGCCTGGGGTCCGAGCTCGGCCAGCCTGACCTCAGCCACCGGACGAAAGCCGCGGCCGGTCAAGGACTCCGAAAACGCCTGTTGGGCCGGCGCAAGCAGCAGGTCACCCGCTTCGGAAACGCCGCCGCCGATCACGAACACCGTCGGATCGATCACCGCAGCCAGATTGGCCAGGCCGCGGCCTAGCCACCGTCCCATCGTCGTGTAGATCTCGATCGCGGCCGGATCACCCTCCCGCGCAGCCTGGGTCACCAGCGGACCGGTGAGGAGCTCGACCTCCCCGTCGGCCAGTTTCATGAGCTGATGAGCGGCCACCGGCGAGATATCGGCCAGTTCACGGGCATCCCGAGCAAGTGCCGTGCCCGAGGCGTACATCTCCCAGCAGCCACGGTTTCCGCAAGCGCACCGCCGACCATCCGGCACTACGGTCATGTGCCCGTATTCGCAGCCGACGCCGTACGCCCCGCGATACAGAACGCCGGCGACGACCAGCCCGCCGCCGATGCCGGTGCCGAGCGTAACCATGACAGCAACCGGGCAGTCACGGGCGGCGCCGAAGCGATATTCGGCCCAGGCCGCGGCATTGGCGTCGTTCTCCACCACGACCGGCACGCCGATTGCGTCGGCAAGTGCGTCGCGCAGCGGCTCGTTGCGCCACGCCAGATGCGGTGAGAAGAGCACCGTTGCCCGGTCGTTGGCGATCCAGCCCGCTGCGCCGATCCCGACCGCGGCCACTTGGTGCCGGCCGCTGAGTTCGCTGACCGCGTCGGCGATCACCGCTTCGGTCTCGGCGACGTCATGGCCGGGAGTCAGCCTGCGGGTGGTGTCGATCACCGCACCGTCTTCGTCGACCACACCGGCCAGCACTTTGGTACCACCGATGTCCACCCCGATCGCCAGCGCCATGATCAGTCGCTCTCATCGGCTGAGCCGAGATCGATCTTGTGCACCCGCGCGCCGCCGGACGGCCTGCGACCGGTGGAACCTGCAGACGAAACCGCGTCTGCCAGTGCATGCAGCAGTCCGGACACCGCTGCCTGAGCTTCGACGAACCTCTCGGTGAGTTCCGGTTGTTCCCCTCGCAACGCGGAGATCAACTGGCACAGCGGACACCAGGCGCATTCCGTCGCGCCGGTCGCGATCTTGCTGGTCGACGGTTGGCCGAGATTACGGTGGAACCACTCCTGAGCCGCGGCGAGCAGCTTCGCGGCCTCCTCGCCAAGCGGCGCCGGCTCCGAGCGCGAGCCCAGTCCATCGCCGAAGCCACCGTCGGTCATTACGGGCTCCGCCAGTGTTCGGGATCGGGTACGAAGCGCAACATCAGGCGACCCTCCTCGACGGAACCGGAACCGACCGTGCATCGGCGCAACACGCTGGGCAGCGTCAGCACGCGGCGGTGGCCGGCGACGGTAACCACCAGGTCGTCGCCGCTGCGGCTGGCCTCGACATCGCCCTTGACGGCCAGGGGCAACGACAGCGTGAGCAGGTACTCCTCCGGCTGCTCCGGTGATCGGCGGGGAGCGGCCACCACCGTCAGCAGGGGATCCGTGGCACCGGCGGCAATCGGGTCGACGCCTGGCAGTTCGTCGTAGAGATCGGCTGCCACGGCGCGCAGCTCATGTGGGCCCACCGGCTCGCCAGGGCGATAGCTGGCCCGGCGCACCGGCACGCCCGCGAAACAGTCCTCAATGGCGGCCAATTGCTCGGCCTGGGCCGCGACCCAGGCTCGCTGCCAGTCCGATCCGGTGCCGGCGGCGGCTTCGCTGGGAAACACGCGATTGGCCACCACCTCGTCCACCCGGTAGCCGTACAGCGCGAGGGCGGTGAAGGTCCGTCGGGCTTCCGCCGTGACCACGGCTTCCGGAGTGAGCACGAGTCGAACGGAGGTAATCGACGGATCGGCCAGCACCGTCCGTACCGCGGCCAGCTCATCGGAGAGCCGGACGATGGCATCGAAGGCGGCGTCGGGCGGGATCGCCGCACCACGACCGAGCATCGCCGCGAGCGGGCGCATGCCGCGGGCGAGGGTGCGGTGGACGGGGAAAACGCGATGCAGGTACCAGCCGAGGGCCTCGGGTAATGCCAGCAACCGCAGAGTCTCGGCGGTCGCGGCGCAGTCGACGACGAGAGCATCCCATCGCTCGGAGGCAGCGAAGTCCCGGACTGCGAGCAGCGCGAGGATCTCCTCGATCCCGGGGAGCACGGTCAGCTCCTCGGCGGTGATCGGGTCGAGGCCTCCCTGGGCGAGCAGTTCGAGCAGGTAGCGCTGGACGTCACCCCAGGCCAGCTCGAACCGGCGCTGGGTATCAATCTGCACGGCGTCGAGGCCGGCAACGACCTCGATCGGCTCGCCGGAAAGCCGACAGGCCAAGGCGTCAGACAGCGAATGGGCTCCGTCGGTGGAGATGAGCAGGGTCTTCAGACCTCGGTCGGCGAGGCGAAGCGCGGTCGCAGCGGACGTGGTCGTCTTGCCGACGCCGCCCTTACCGGTGAAGAGAAGGATGCGCATAGGCTCGCAGCTACCCACGGCCCAAGGATGTCATCGCTCGGCTTCCCGCGCGCTCCGCTCCTCGCTCGCTGGCGCTCACTGCGATGCTCACCCGCGGTCGCCTTCGGGACATTGCTCGGCTCGCTTCTTCAGTTCTTTCAGAGCTGTGTCCATGATGACCTTCTCGGCCTTGCGCTTGAGCATGCCAAGCATCGGGATCGCCAGGTCGACCGTAAGGCTGTACGTGACCTCCGTACCGTCCGCGGTGGCCGCCAGCGCGTAGGAACCGCGCTGAGCCTTCTGCATCTGGCCCTTGACCAGGTTCCACGACACTGCCCGGTCACCGTCCCAGGTGTAGGCCAGTTCATACTCGTCCCGAATTGCGCCCGCGTCGATTCGGAAGGCGACCTGCTGTGCACGTCCGTTGATCCCCTCGACAGTGACGACCGCGGACTTCACCGAACCAGCCCACTCGGGGTAAGCCCCGAAGTCGGCGATTACCGCCATCACCGCAGCCGGCGTGGCATTGACGGAAATCGACTGAGTTGACTGATCGGCCATGCGCGAAGGCTACCGCCGCACATCCGTCGAGGGGTGCACGGCCTCAGGCCCGGCAGCTTTCGAGATCGTCCTTGAGCTGCCAGAAGACGCGCTTGGCATGCCAGGCGAGTTCTTGCTGGATCCGGCTGGTCCTGCGCCGCGAGAGGTCAGCCCCACCGGCCGGGTCCAGGCGCAGGAAATGGTGCAGGACGACGCCCGATCGCAGCGGCTCGAGCCAGATCTCCACCGTTCCCGTCAACTCGCCGGACGCCGCCCACTGAATGCCCTTCAGGCCGCGGTCTCTGGTGACGGACAATCTGAGCGTCGGCCACCATCGTTGCCAATTTCTCCGGTCGGCTACCGCGGCCGATACGATGTCGGCCGGACAAGCTATCCACGTTTCGTCGATGAGGTGGATTCGTGGCTCCATTGCGGCAGGATGACACGTAGGTCACATCAGGTGTGGAGCTACCCATCGAAACAAGTTACCGTTCGGTACCACAGTCTGTGATGACCCACCGCGAAAGGTGCGTAATCGAGTGCGCGAGCTGACCATTCCCAGCGCCGGCATACCGCAGCAGAACAGCGCCGCGAGATATGTGTTCGACAACGCCTCGAAACGGCCGGAGAACATAGCCATCAAGGTGCGCGACGGTGGCAGCTGGTCGGATGTGACATCGCTGGAGTTTGCCGATCAGGTGCTGGCGGTCGCCCAGGGGCTGCTGGCCGCCGGCATCGCGACCGGCGACCGGGTCGCCCTGATGAGCAAGACCCGCTACGAGTGGACCCTATTCGACTTCGCCCTCTTGTCGCTCGGCGCCATCGTGGTGCCGATCTACGAGACCTCGTCGGCTGAACAGATCGAGTGGATCCTGACCGACTCGCAGGCCAAGGCGTTGATCATCGAGAGCGACGCACACGCCGCCCTGCTGGCCGAGGTCCGAGACCAGGTCGGCGACCTCGAGCACGTCTGGCAGATCGATGCCGGCGCCGTGGCGCTGCTCACCGACGCTGGCACCGGCATCGACAGCGGGGAAGTGCACAAGCGCCTGGATGCCACGACGCCCGAGGACATCGCGTCGCTGATCTACACCTCGGGAACAACCGGCCGCCCGAAAGGC
Organism: Pseudonocardiales bacterium; assembly: GCA_030840295.1. Classification (GTDB taxonomy): domain Bacteria; phylum Actinomycetota; class Actinomycetes; order Mycobacteriales; family Jatrophihabitantaceae; genus Jatrophihabitans_A. The sequence continues at coordinate 5,660 of JAVEET010000002.1, read as the reverse complement.
TGCGTCCTGACGCACGGCAATTTCCTGGCAGAGGTGTTCGAGATCGTGAGCGGTCTGGATCACCTGTTCAACGACAAGTCCTCCACCCTGCTGTTCCTGCCGATCGCGCATGTATTCGGACGGGCGATCGAGGTCGGCGCAGTGGCGACCGGAACCACCCTGGGCCATACAGCGGACATCAAGAACCTCATCGCGGACCTGGGAGTCTTCAAGCCGAAATTCGTGCTGAGCGTGCCGCGGGTGTTCGAGAAGGTTTACAACACCGCGAAGCAACGGGCGCACGCCGATGGCAAGGGCCCCATCTTCGATAGGGCTGAACGGGTTGCTATCGCTTATTCGCAGGCTCAGGACACTCGCGGCCCGGGCTTGTTCTTGAAGGCGCAGCATGTGCTCTTCGACAAGCTGGTGTACGTCAAACTGCGGGCCGCTCTGGGTGGCCGCTGCGAGGCGGCGATCTCCGGAGGAGCACCCTTGGGTGCGCGTCTGGGCCACTTCTTCCGCGGCATCGGCGTGACAATCTACGAGGGATACGGGTTGACCGAGACCACCGCCGGCGTTTTCCTGAACATCCCGGACCGGGTCAAGGTCGGGTCGGTCGGCCGTCCGGTGGGCGGTACGAGTGTCCGGATCGCCGACGACGGTGAGGTGCTGCTCTGGGGACCGGTGGTGTTTTCCGGTTACTGGCGCAACGAGGCGGCTACTGCAGAGGCGATCGAAGACAGCGCAGGCAAGCGCTGGTTCCACACGGGCGACATCGGTGAGATCGACAACGACGGCTTTCTGACGATAACCGGACGGAAGAAGGAGTTGATCGTCACCGCCGCGGGCAAGAACGTGGCTCCGGCCGTGCTGGAAGATCGGGTTCGTGCGCACTGGCTGGTCAGCCAGTGCCTGGTGGTGGGCGATCAACAACCATTCATCGCAGCCCTGGTCACCATCGATCCTGAATCCTTCCCGTCCTGGCGGGACAAGGCAGGCAAGCCGGACTCGGCAACCCTGGCCGATCTGGTCGACGATGCCGATCTGCACGCCGAGATTCAACACGCCATCGACGATGCCAACAAGGCGGTCTCCAAGGCCGAGGCGATCAAGAAGTTCACCATCCTTGGAGAGGATTGGACCGAGGCCACCGGGCAGCTGACTCCGTCCTTGAAGCTCAAGCGGAACATGGTCATGGCCGAGTGCTCGAAGGAAATTGCCTCGCTGTACTCGGCTTCTGCCAACTGAAGTGTTCGCTAGCGTCTTCAGCGGTTACAGCTCGTGGGGTTTGCCCGCCGCTACAGCAGTAACAGCTCGGCCAGTCGCTGCGCGATCGTGTCCCACTGCCACGCGTCCTCGACCCATTGACGTCCGGCCTTGCCGTACGCCGCTGACAGATCCGCATCGCCCAGCAGCCGCGCGACCTCGTTCGCGACCGCTGCTCGATCGGTGCCGTCCACGACCCGGCCGGTGACACCGTCCTGCACGGCATCGGGCGCGCCACCGGAATTCCCTGCCACCACAGGCAATCCGGCAGCCGACGCCTCCAGGAAGACGATGCCCAGACCCTCGACGTCCAGACCGAAGCGCCGAGTTCGGCACGGCATTGCGAAGACATCCCCCGCGGCGAAGTGCGCCGGCAGCTCGTCCTGGGCAATTGAACCGGTCATGACCACGTGCTCGCCGACCCCGGTTCGCTCCGCCAGCGCCCGCAGCTCATGCTGGTAAGGACCCTTTCCCACCAGCAACAGAGCGGTTTCGGGGACCAGTCGCCTGATCTCTGGCAACGCCTCGATCAGGGTGTCCTGACCCTTGCGGGGCACGAGCCGGGAAACGCACACCACCACCGGCCGGTCAGCCAGGCCGTACCGAACACGCACCTGTCTTCCATCCACCGTGGGGGCGAAGACCGACGGATCGACGCCCGGCGTCAGCTGGACCATCGTCGCGTCGGGTCCCAGCGCGTCGGCCAGCCGTCGACGCGTGTACTCCCCGAGGTAGGTCACCACGTCCACGGAGTTCCCTATTCGTCGTAGCCCCTGACGCGCGAGTGGCAGCATGGCCCAACCCGCCTCGTGCCCGTGAGTGGTGGCCACCAGTCGGGTAGCCCCGACCGACCGCAGGGCCGGCGCCAGCAAGGCCAACGGGGCGGCCGCACCGAACCAGACCGAGGTGGAACCGAACTCCTTCGCCGCGGCCAGCACCCGGCGCCGCGCCGCCGGGGTCGGCACCAGCAACCCCGTGGGATGGCGGCGTACCGGAAACGGCAGCTTTGCGTCGAAGGCAGTTGCGCCATCGAACGTAGAGCAATAGACCGCAACCTGATCCGCCGGCAGCCGGCGTGCGAGTTCGAAGACGAACGACTGGATGCCGCCCTGTCGTGGCGGGAAGTCATTCGTCACGATCAGCAGCTTGCGATGCTCACTCATTGCCCGGCAGCGTACTGCGCGACGGGCTCAGGCCAGATCACGTCGGAGTTCGGCCTTCCATACCCGGGTAAAGCTATTGACGTCGAGCTTGAGCACGGTACGCAGGCCGACCGCCGCAGCCGAGGCCGGATCCGTCCGGGCGGCAAGGTTGACGGTCTTGTAGAAGCGGACCAGGCCTTGGGAACCTACCCGGTCCGCGATCAGCCGACACGCCAGCCACGCTTCCTCGTAGACCTGGGGCAGGCGGGCATTCGAGCCGTCGAAGTCCGCGCTGGTCGGCAATGCCGCGGGCAGGCGGCCGCCCCGTACCTCCGCGGTGAGTTCGGCTGCGATCTGCGACGCCGAGCGACCCGAACCGAGATTGCCCACATAGTCGGCGAACCCCTCGATCACCCAGATCGGCATCTGGTCGCTGGTCACCCCTCGCGCCGCGATATGGGTCAGCTCATGTTGCACGACCAGCCGCCGCCCGGCGCTATCCAGTTTGGTGAGCGCGCTGGGATTCAGGACGATCCGGGCACCCAGAACGGTGCCATCGGGCAGCACCTGATCGGCAACGGAGACCGCCGCCAAGTCACGGGTGTTCCCGCTGTCAGCGGTAACGGTGGCGAATTCAGCGTCGGTGTCCGGGATCAAGACCGCCACCTGGTTGTTCCAGTTCTGTCCCCAGACGCGGCTCACCACCGGAACCGACCGCTCGACCAGCTCGCCGAACACCGACATCTCTGCGGCATGGGCCGGGTGAGCCAGCACCAAGGTGTGCGGACCGCGGCGTACCTGCAACGGCCCGAAATCCCACGGCCCGTGCCACGATTGGCCGCCGGAGGCCGCCACATCCGAGTCGCTTGCAAGCTTCCACCCAGCGCCCCGGCGCACTGCGGTGAGCCATTCATCCTTGCCCGTCGGTTGCGGATCCACAGCGGCCAAGGCGTATCCGAGCTGGACGTGCAGGATGACCGTGCGCCCGCCCAAACGCTCGGCGGCGGCGGCCAGCACATCGGAACTGGTGACGGGCCCAGCGAGGGTGTAGCGCCAAGTGGTGAGCGGAACCCGGGCCAGATTGTCGAAGACGCCACGCTGGTGCGAGGGGTAATCGCCGGCCCCCGGACTGCCGTCGAGGCCGTCTGCCCACGCCGCCGAGTCTCGGGCCAACAGGGCACCGGCGTGCAGGTTGAGCATGCTCATGATCTGGTCGGTGTCGTCGGAGGACGCCGGCGCCGCCCACCCGTTTCCGGTGGGGCGGGCAGGACCGGAGCGGCCGAAGGTCCAGGCGACGCCCGAGCCGAGCAACACGAGCACCACAGCTGCCCAGATGCCGAATCGCCACCCGCCGGACAGGCCAGCGGGCGGGGCCGTTTCCGGCACCCGCCCGCTGGCTTCACAACTGTTGATCACCCGACGCGGGTTGCACCCGAGTAATCGCTCATGTAAGCGAGCGGCGAGACCTTCACGACGTCGCCGGTGGTCGGCGCGTGCACCATCATGCCGTTACCGATGTACATGCCGACGTGATAAGCCGGCGATCCGAAGAACACCAGGTCCCCCGGCTGCAGCTGACCCTGGCTGACGGGCGTTCCGAGAGCCTGCTGCTCCGCGGATTGGTGCGGCAGGCTCACGCCGGCCTGCGCCCAGGCCCACATCGTCAGTCCGGAGCAGTCGTAGGAGTCGGGGCCGGCCGCACCCCAGACGTAAGGTTTGCCCTGCTGTGACATCGCCGCCGCGACGGCAGCAGCGGCACCCTTGGAGCTTGCCGCGGCCGGAGCTGCGGTCGCGGGCGTCTGAATGGACTGCAACTGCGTCTTGGTCGGCGCGGGCGCCTGCCTGGCCAGGAACGCCGCCCGTTCGGCGGCCGACAGGCTGTCGAACAACTTCCGCTGCTTGTCGATCTCACCCGACAAGGAGTTTCGCTGCTTGGCCACCTCGGCCCGTTGGGCTACTGCGGAGGCTACCAATGACGTGGCCTTGGCCTCGGCCTTCACCGAGGTCGCCAGGGCCTGGCCAGCCACCGAAGAGACCTCCTTCTGGTGCATGGCGAGGAAGTTGAGCGACTGCATCTTTTCGATGTAGTTCTGGCCGGAATCGCTGGCCAGCAGGGCCGCGGTCCGGCTGAAGGACGAGCCCTTGTACTGCGCTGCGAGCGAATTGGCCAGAGCGCGCCGGGCAACCGTCAACGCGATCTTGGCTTGTTGTGCATCCGTCGCCGCGGCGGCGGCGGCTTGCTGCGCCTTGTCGACATTGATCTGCGCCAGGTTGTACTTCTCGGTCAGCTGCTCATTGGACTTCGCTAGCCGAGCCAGCACGATCTGAACCTGGGCCGACGTCGTCGGTGCGGTCGGCGAGGCCGGCATCTGGAGTTTGGGGGCGGCGGTCGCCGACAGTGGTGCGGCGATCAAGGTAGCGGTGATAGCAGCTACGCCAAGGACAACGCGGGGCATACGTACGACTCGAGTCAACGCCACGGTTGGCGGAACTCCTCTTCCACTCGACCGCCTACCGAGTTAGCTGTCGGGTTCGGGCTTGGAAGATGCCCTACGGTGCTGCGGTCGCGACCAGCCGGGCTGATTGCACACCCACTGTTCTCGGCCGTGCTCCGATTCACCCCAGGAACCTGGGTCCCCGGTTCGACGCTGCTCGAATCTGATCACTGCGACCAGGTCCGCTCAGCACGGTGTCGACTCGGCGGTACCTTTCGGCGCTCCCCGGTTCAGAGAGCGATTCACCGGAAGGTCTCGGAAAGGTTACGTTACGGCTGCTAGCCAGGGCAATCGATACCCGGCGTGTCCGGGTGGTATTCGTCACCAGAAGGTATTAATTCAGGCAATTGCGCTCTGTTTCGGCGCGTCCGGGGGCGTTCGGAAGGTCCGCACGAGTCTCAGCGGCGGCAACAGCCCGCCTCCGGCGAGCGCCCCGAGCGCGTCCTGTTCGGCGCTGTCCAGCTCCACCGAACCGTCTCGGGGGCCGAGCAGGACCGTGATCACACAGTCGCCGCAGGCGATGTCACGCACAGCACAGGAGTCGCAGTCGATGAGCATGCTTCTTTCCTCTCCACGAGCGATCGTCGGTGCTGATCGGATCTCGATCCGACCAGCACTGCCACCGTAGGAAGCACCTACGACAGTTTCGTCCGGCGCAATCGCACGGCCTGATCGGCTGCGCTGAACAACTGACGTCCGGACAGCTCCTGCATCAGATGTCGGCGCGAGTCTCCCGAGTCGGTGAACGGTTTCGTCGGACCTCGGCGTTAGCGTGCGG
>JAVEET010000367.1 GCA_030840295.1 Pseudonocardiales bacterium | reverse complement strand
ATAGTCTGGATCGGGCTGTTCGCCACGATCTACCTCATCCAATAGTGCGGTGCCCTCGGATCGGACCCGATCGATTTCTCACGGCAGGTACGGCGATCACGAAAGGATGTCCATGAACGACGATCATGTCGACGCGGACAGCGGGTTGGGCTTCGAGCCAGCCGTAAGCGATGGCAGCGGCCCATGGTCGGATAGTCTGTCTCAGCCTGCCGCCAAGACCGGCTCGAGCGGCGGAGCGTGGAAGAAGCGCCCGAGTCGCCGCAGGAGTGGTCTTGCCCGCAAACTCACCAGCGCCGCGGTCCTGGTCGGCGCCCTGGCTGCAGTAGGCGGCGGATACGCATTGCTTGCACCATCCTCTGGCGCGGCCGACACCGCCCTCAGCGCGCAGGATGTCGAGAAGGGCCGCCAGCTCTTCGAGACCAGTTGCATCACCTGTCATGGTGCCAACCTTCAGGGAGTGCAGGGCCGCGGGCCGAGCCTCATCGGTGTCGGGTCGGCGTCGGCCTACTTCCAGGTGAGCACCGGTCGGATGCCGGCCACCGGCCAAGGCGCGAACAACCTGCGCAAGACCGCCGCCTACAACGAGCAGGAAACCCTGCAGATCGCGGCTTACGTCCAATCGGTCGGGGGTGGGCCCCAGGTTCCGACCGGTGACCTGAAGGGTGATCCCAAGAACATCTCCCAGGGCGGCGAGCTGTTCCGGTTGAACTGTGCGTCGTGTCATAACTTCGCCGGCAAGGGAGCACCCCTGTCGGCCGGGAAGATCGCGCCGAGTCTGAACCAGGCCAGCGACGCCCAGATCTACACCGCCATGCTGAGCGGCCCGGAGAACATGCCGGTCTTCTCGGACAACCAGATCACCCCTGAGCAGAAGAAAGCCATTATCGACTACATCCAGAACCTCAAGGCTTCCAAGGATCCGGGAGGCGCCGGTCTGGACCGGATCGGGCCGGTATCCGAAGGTCTGCTGATCTGGACCGTGGGCCTCGGCGTCCTGATGGTGGCGATTCTCTGGATCGGACGTAAATCGTGAGCATCGATACCTCCAAGGGATCCACTCCGGAGACCACCGAAGACCCCGCCCTGACGGCCGACGAGCTGGCCGAGATGAGCGTCGAGGAGGCCATGCTCGCCGGAGCCGAGGCGGACGGCGTCTACATCGTCCACCGCCGCGAGCGGTTCCCGATCGCCGGGACCAAAGCGGAACGGCGCGCCGAACGGACCATCGCAGCTCTGTTCGTGCTCGCGTTTCTGTCGGCGGTTGCGTTCATCGTGGTCTTCTGTGGCGCGGTGCCATTCGAGTGGCATCTGCCGGGTCAGGGAAGTCAGGAATTCCGGTACTTCACCCCGCTGCTGGGCTTCACGCTGGGCTTGTCCCTGGCCTGCATCGGTATCGGCGTCGTCCTCTGGGCCAAATGGCTCATGCCTGAAGAGGAAGCCGTTCAGGACCGACACGACGACCCTTCGCCGGAGACCGAACAGATCATGACGACGGCCACGCTGATCTCCGGCTACAACGACCTGGGCGTTGCGCGACGCTCGATACTCAAGTCCACCATCGGCCTGGCCAGCGGCGCGCTCGCGGCAGTGCCGCTCGTGGCGCTCGTCGGTGCCATGATCAAGAAGCCGAACAAGGGACCGGGGCAGAGCCTGTTCCACACCCTATGGACCTCCGGTGTTGCGGTGGTCTACTCCGATGGACGCCGAGTCAGTCCTGATGATCTGCTGCCCGGCGGCATCGAAACCGTGTTCCCCGGGGTACCCGGTGGCGTCAAGGCCGGCGACTCCCCCACGCTGCTTATCCGGCTGCGGCCCGAGCAAGCAAGCAAGGTGCAGACCCGCCCGGGACAGGCCGGTTTCGCCTGGGGCGACTATGTGGCGTTCTCCAAGATCTGCACCCACGCGGGCTGCCCGGCATCGCTGTATGAGCAGCAGACCGGTCGGTTGCTCTGCCCGTGCCACCAGTCCCAGTTCGATGTTCTGCGGGACGCCAAACCGATCTTCGGCCCGGCCACCCGGAGCCTGCCCAAACTGCCGCTCGGCGTCGAGATCGTGGATGGCAAGCAGTACTTTGTGGCTAAGGGAGACTTTCCCGAGGCTATCGGTCCGGCATTCTGGGAGCGGCCATAATGACTTCGACCTCGATCAACGAATCGCCCACCGTACCCAGCCCGCGGCGCTTCGAAAAGCCTCGCACCCCTCAGGGCAAGGCCGCCAAGGCGCTCGAGGAACGGCTGGGACTGGCCGCCGGTGCGCGCAAGCAATTGAACAAGGTCTTCCCGGACCACTGGTCGTTCATGATGGGCGAGATCGCGCTCTACTCGTTCATCATTCTGATTCTGACCGGCACCTTCCTGACCTTCTTCTTCGACGCCTCGATGACCGAGGTGCGCTACGACGGCTCCTACATCCCGCTGCAGGGCGTGGAGATGTCGCGGGCGTACGCGTCCACCTTGCACATCTCCTTCGACGTCCGTGGTGGGCTGATCCTGCGCCAGATTCACCACTGGGCCGCACTGCTGTTCGTGGCGGCCATGACGATCCACATGTTCCGGATCTTCTTCACCGGTGCCTTCCGAAAGCCGCGTGAGCTGAACTGGCTCATCGGTATCGGCCTGATCACCCTGGGCATCCTGGAAGGTTTCGCCGGGTACTCGCTGCCCGACGACCTGCTGTCCGGAACCGGCCTGCGGATCGCCGAAGCGATCATGCAGTCGATCCCGGTGATCGGGACCTGGGTGGCTTTCCTGGCGTTCGGTGGCAAGTTCCCGGGCAACGAGATCATCGGACGGCTCTACATCGTTCACGTGTTGCTCGTGCCGGGCATCCTGGCCGGTTTGATCGGCGCCCATATGGCTCTGCTGATCAAACAGAAGCACACTGAATTTCCCGGACCGGGCAAGACCGAGCACACCGTTTCGGGCGAGCGTATGTACCCGACGTACGGCGCGAAGGCCGGTGGCTTCTTCTTCATCGTGTTCGCCGTTTGCGCCGCCCTCGGTGGACTCGCTCAGATCAACCCGGTGTGGCTCTACGGTCCGTACAACCCCGCGCAGGTATCGGCCGGTTCGCAGCCCGACTTCTACATCGGCTTCCTGGACGGCTCGACCCGGCTGTTCCCCTCCTGGGAAATCAGGCTGTGGGATCACACCGTTCCGGCGGTCTTCTGGCCCACGGTGGTGCTGCCTGGCATCCTCTTCACGCTGGCGGGTGCGTATCCGTTCCTCGAGGCCAAGTTGACGAAGGACCGGGCTAAACACAACCTGCTGCAGCGTCCGCGCGATGTGCCGGTGCGTACCGGCCTCGGGGCGATGGCGATTTCGTTCTATACCGTACTGCTGCTGTCCGGCGGTAACGACCTCATCGCCAAGTCCTTCGACATATCGCTGAACGCCATGACCTGGGCTGGACGTATCGGCGTCTTGGTCGTTCCACCGCTGGCCTACCTCATGGCGTACATGGTGTGTTTGGGCCTTCAGCGACACGACCGCGAGGTACTGGAACACGGTATCGAGACCGGCATCATCAAGCGGTTGCCGAACGGTGAGTTCATCGAGATCCACCAGCCGCTCGGTCCGGTCGATGACCACGGCCATGGCCAGCTGCAGTACGCGGCGACACCGGTCCCGAAGAAGATGAACAAGCTCGGCAACCCGGGTGGTGCCAGGGTCAGGGGCTTCCTGTGGCCGGTCCGGGAACGGGCAGAGATCGAGGCCGAATTGGCCGCACTCGAACAGGCCGAGGCTGAGCAGCATGCCAAGCACTCGGAGCTGACCGACTGACCTGGCGTCAACGCTGCATCCAGAACCGCGCCGCCCTCGCATCTCGCGTCGGACGGCGCGGATCTGTCTGTCTAGCCGGGGCTCTCGTTAGCCGGTGCGGTTCGCCGGTGATATCAACTCGCGATCCGCGGGGCCACAGCCCACAACGGGCTATAGCCCACAAAAGGGAGACTGGTCACCAGGCCAGACCAGAACCACAAGACCAGACGTCACACGACGAGGCGGACGAGCGACCCAGGCAGGCGGGCGGGCAGCGGGCGCGCGGCGGGCGGCGCGCGGCGGGCGGCGCGCGGCGGGCGGCGGGCTGCGGGCGGCGGGCGGCGCGCGGCGATACCCCGGACGGCAAATGGCCACTACACGTTCGCAGGCACCGCGACGGCGGCCCGGTCAGCGAAGCGGTGCGCGGGCTCCCACGTAGTACTCGAACAGCAGCCCGCCCACAGTGGTAAGAATCAGGATGACGCCGAGGCCCACCAGCCAGTATTGGACCAGCGCGAATCCCAGGCCGGTCACTGTCGCGCACAGGGCTATGCCGATCGGCCAATAGCTACCGGGTGCGAAGAAGCCCAGTTCGCCGGCACCTTCGGCGATATCGGCATCGTTGCGGTCCTCGGGGCGGGCATCGATGCGCCGCGAGACGAACCAGAAGAAGGATCCGCCAAGGCCGAGTAGTCCGCCGGACAGCAAGAGCGCCGCCGTGCCGGCCCATTCGACGGTTCCGAGGTCATGATGCGACCACCAGGCATACACGGCAGTCGTGACGAAGCAGAACAACGCGATCCAGAGGAAGATCCGTGCTTCGAGTTTCATCGCCTGCTGCCTCCTAACTCGCAGTCGTCACACACGACGTGGCTTGGGAGGCAGCCTTGTTCGTGCGATAGGTATTGAACGGGTGGGTGGTGGTCGCACAGGCGGCGCCACCGATCGCCTGCAGGGCTTTGCTCTGCCGGTTCGAATCCAGCGAACCGATCTTGCTCAGCGCATCCAGATACTTGGCGTAGTCGGCGTCGGAGACGATCCGGACCTCAAAGTTCATTTGTGAGTGGTAGGTGCCGCAGAGCTCGGCACACCGGCCGACGTAGCTACCCGTCCTGGTCGCCGTGAACTCGAACTGATTCGGTTTGGGCTGTGGCAGCACGTCACGCTTGAACAGGAACTCCGGGACCCAGAACGAGTGGATCACGTCCCGGCTGTACTCGACGATCCTGACCTTCTTGTTCACCGGAAGCACCAACACCGGGATTTCGGTCGAGCTGCCCACCGTCGAAAGCGGGGTACCGACACCGGGGTCTGCCTGACCACTACCGTTCTGCCCCTGGTACTTCGTCTCAGTGCCGTTGTTCTGCTGGTACTCGAACTGCCAGTTCCACTTGAAGGCATCGACCTGAACCGTCGTGTCCGGGTTCGGGGAAAGCTTGTCCACGTAGTTCTCGGTGACCGCCGTGTAGTAGAACAGCACCGCAATGATCAGGAACGGCGCGATGGAGTAGGCAATCTCGATCGGCAGGTGGTACTTGAACTGAGGTGGCAGCGCATCGCTTCTGCGGCGATAACGGCCGCAGGCCCAGAAGATGAGGCCCCACACGATGACTCCGACCACCAGCGCAGCCACCGAGGACCAGGTCCAGAGGGTCCGCATCCGGTCGGCCTGCTTCGTGACCCCGGTAGGCCAGCCGAAGCGGAGTTTCATCTCCCAGTCATGGGCGGTACAGCCGGTGAGCAACACGGTTGACCCCGCGAGCAGACCGAGCCGCGACAGGCGTGACCGAAGCTTGCGCTGCACTGCGAGACCGCCTTCCACTACTGCCAGGACACGGCACCGCCGAAGACCGGTGCATGTTCTGCCCGAGCGTATCTGACAGCGGCTGTCACAGCCCGCAGGGGTAGCCGTTCACCACGTACTAGCGTTCACTGCTGTGCCCCAGTCCAATGCCGGATATCTCGATGCCGCCGCGGGCCTGCCGATCTCCGCGGTCGCGCGGGCCGCTGAGCAGGCTGCCACCGAGGACGGCTGGGCCGATCCGGCCAAACTCACCGGTCCCGGCCGGCGCAGCGCCGTGCTGCTCGATGCCGCCCGCGAGACCATGGCCCGTGAACTCGGCGTACGACCGGACGAGGTCAACTTTGTGCCCTCGGGCAGCCACGCATTGCAGCTGGCTGTGCTGGGCACCGTCGCCGGCCGGCACCGCGCCGGCACCCGTCTGGTGCTGTCGGCCGTAGAGCACTCGGCCGTCTTCAAGGCGGCGGACTGGCATGCCAGCCGGCCCGGCGCGCTCCCGGATGCCGAGCTGGTCGAGGTGGTAGGAGTCGACGGCCTGGGACGGGTGGATCTCGACGGCTTCGTCACCGCCGCCAGCCGTCCCGGCGTAGCCGCAGCGGTGCTGCAGTCCGCCAACCACGAGGTGGGTACCCGGCAGCCTGTAGCGCAGGCGGCAGCGGTCCTCCGAGAGCGGGGCGTGCCGTTGGTCGTCGACGCCACTCACGAGGTGCTCTACGGGCCGGCACCCGCTGAGGCCGCCGTCTTCGCCGCGGACGCGCGAATGTGGGGCGGACCGGCTGGAGTGGGCGTCCTAGTGGTCCGCCGCGGCACCAGGTGGCTGCCGCCTTTCCCGGTGGACGAATCCGAGGCGGGACGGTCCCTGGGAGTCGTCAATGTGCCCGCAGCGGTGGCCGCCGCGGCCTCGTTGCGAGCCTTCCACGTCGACCGCGACCGGCACGCCGCCCGCCTGAGCGCGTTCATCGAACAGATCAGAGGCACCGTCGAATGCGACATCGCCGATGCGGTGGTCCTCGGCGACCCCGTCGATCGCCTTCCGCACCTGCTCACGTTCTCCTCGCTTTACGTCGACGGCGAGGCGCTGCTCACCGCCCTGGACCGGGAGGGCTTCGTGGTGTCCTCGGGATCCTCGTGCACATCGGACACCCTTACCCCGTCCCATGTGCTGGTCGCTATGGGAGCCCTGACCTCCGGCAGCATCCGGATCTCCCTGCATCCAGACGTCACCGACGCCGAGATCGAACGGTTTCTGGAGGTACTCCCCCGAGTGGTGGACCGCGTTCGGGCCGATCTGCCCGCCAGCGGCCGCACATCTCTGAGTGAGGAACCCAGCCAGTCCCCCGCGACGGCTGAGCGGCTCATCGATGCGCGAGGCCGCCGCTGCCCCCTTCCGATCCTCGATCTGGCTCGAACCTGGCCGGACGTCGAACTGGGTGAGGTGGTCACCGTGTTGGCCGACGACCCGGCCGCCGAGAGTGACATCCCGGCCTGGAGCCGCATGCGAGACCAGGAGTACCTGGGTTCTATGCCTCGGGAGGACGGCGCCGTGGCCTACCGGGTTCGCCGCCTGAGTTGACCGATCCGCGGGGGTTGCCCCGGTGCCGACTCGCCGGTGGGCAGTTCGCAGGTCCGGGCCGTGAGAAAATCGTCCGGTGACTTTCGAGATGACCGACATGCAGACAGCACAGACCGCGATCGACGGTTTGGTCGTGGTGACGCTGAAGCAGGTGACTGACGACCGCGGAACGGTACGCGAATTCTTTCGTGGCTCGGCCTACGGCGACGGCCCCTTCGCCGAACTCGGCAGCTGGCGGCAGATCAACGTCACCGAGACCAAGTACGGGGCGATCCGAGGGCTGCACGGCGAGTCGATGGTCAAGCTGGTTTCCTGCGTCTCCGGTGCCGCGTTCGGCGTCTACCTCGATGCCCGTTCCCATTCGGCCACCTACGGCAAGGTCGTCACGGTCGATCTCGAGCCGGGCACCCAGGTGTTGGTGCCCGCCGGTGTGTGCAATGCCTTCCAGTCGATCAGCAAGCAAGGCACGCAGTACCTGTACTGCTTCACCGAAGAATGGAAACCCGGTATGGCCGGTACCGCCTTCACGCCACTCGATGACGGGCTCGGCATCGACTGGCCGGTCGCCATCGACGTGGACGACCCGAGGCAGATCTCGGCGAAGGACGCCGGCGCACCTCGATTCACCGAACAATCGGCGGGTCGCTGAGCATGTGTGGACTGATCGGCTTCCTGGCCGCGCACTCCGATACCGGGCTCGCCGCCGACACTCGCCAGGCCATCGAGGACTCGTTGGTGCAGATGCGTCACCGAGGCCCGGACGACGGCGGCAGTTGGTCCGACGACGACGTGGTGATCGGGTTCCGACGGTTGTCCCTTATCGACTGGGAGCACAGTCATCAGCCGCTGCCCTACCTCGACGGCCGGTATCACCTGATCTTCAACGGTGAGATCTACAACTACCTCGAATTGCGCGAGAAACTGAAGGTGGAGTTCGGCGCTACCTTCGCCACCGAGGGTGACGGCGAGGCGATCGTCGCTGGTTACCACTATCTCGGTGAAGACATCGTCCTGCACCTGCGTGGCATGTTCTCGTTCTTCATCTGGGATGCGCAGGAGAAGGTGGTGTTCGGAGCCCGGGATTGGTTCGGTATCAAACCCCTTTACACCTACACCGACGATCGTGGCTCGTTCTTCTCCTCGGAAAAGAAGACCTTGCTGGCGGTGGCCGCTCCGGGCGTGGCAGGGGAGGTCAACACGGTAGCCCTACAGCACTATCTGACGTTGCAGTACGTTCCCGAGCCGGCGTCCATGCACACCCGCATCACCCGCATCGACTCCGGCACGTCCTTCACCATCCGCCCGGGGGCCGCTCCCACGATGCGGCGGTTTTTCAAGCCGGACTTCCCGATCAAACCGGTGTCCGATGCGGACAAGCTGTACCGCGAGATTGCCGATGCGCTGCGTGACTCGGTGGCCAAGCACATGCGCTCTGACTTCACCGTGGGGTCATTCCTCTCCGGCGGCATCGACTCGACCGCGATCGCCGCTTTGGCCAAGGAGCACAACCCGAAACTGCTGACCTTCACCACCGGATTCGAGCGCGAGGGTTTCTCGGAGATCGATGTCGCTGCCGAATCCGCCGCCGCGATCGGGGTGGAACACATCACCAAGGTCGTCACGGCCGAAGAGATGATGCAGTCGCTGCCGTTGATTGTCTGGTACCTCGACGACCCGGTCGCCGACCCGGCCCTGGTGCCGCTGTATTTCATCGCCAGGGAGGCACGAAAGCACGTCAAGGTCGTCCTGTCTGGCGAAGGCGCGGACGAGCTGTTCGGCGGTTACACGATCTACCGTGAACCGATCTCGCTGCGCCACCTGACCGCCGCGCCCGATCCCGTCAAGCGACTGCTCGCGAACCTGTCCACCAAGTTGCCCGAAGGCATGCGGGGCAAGGACCTGCTGCGCCGCGCCTCGATCGGCATCGAAGAGCGCTACTACGGAAACGCCCGGATCTTCCGGCCGGATGAGATGCAGCACCTGCTCAAGACGTACTCACCGGACGTCAGCTACACCGACGTGACGGCACCCTACTACGCGGCGAGCCGACATCTGGACGACTCGACCCGCATGCAGTACATCGACTTGTTCACCTGGTTGCGGGGCGACATCCTGGTCAAGGCCGACAAGATGACGATGGCCAACTCGCTGGAATTGCGGGTGCCCTTCCTCGACACGGAGGTGTTCCGGGTGGCCTCAGCGATCCCGGTCGAGGAGAAGATCACCAGAGAAACCACCAAGTACGCGCTGCGCCGGGCACTGGCCGACATCATCCCGGCACACGTGCTCAATAGACCCAAATTAGGCTTCCCGGTGCCGACCCGTCCGTGGCTCAAGGATGTCATGTACGACTGGGCGCACGACATCATCAGCGACGCCGGTACCGGCCATCTCATCGACACCCGCGCCGCGCTCGATCTGCTCGCTGCGCACCGCGACGGGCAGATCGACTACTCCCGCAAGATCTGGACGCTGCTCGTGTTCATGATCTGGCACGGGATCTTCGTCGAGGGCCGGATCCGACCGGAGATTCCCGAGCCGGTCTATCCGGTCGCGCTGTAACCCCTCAGCCGGCGGCCAATCGCACCACATGTTCGAGCTGACGTTGGGCCACGGCCAGCACCGGCGATGGAAACAAGCCGATGCTGTGGACCCCGGCCTGTTCCAGGGCACGCAGATGTTGCGCGGCGTCGTCCAGGGTGCCGATCGGAGCGAGCTCGATCCACCAGTCAGTGGGCATCCGCACCAAGCCTTCCCGGCCATGCCGGCGGTACCACTCGAGGAGGTCCGAATGGAACGGCACGACCTTTAGTGCCGCATTGTCGGCATCGAGCAGGCCGGCCAGCCACGGCGCCATGTACTCGTATGCCGCGGGCCGGCTGTCTTCGACGCAGACGACGGAGAACACCGCGGTATGGAAGTCGTCCTGGGATCCGCTGTCGGCACCCGAGCGTCCCGCCTGCTGCAGCGCCCACCGGACGTAGGACGGGCTGGCCGGCTCGGCCAGCACGACACCGTCGGCCACCCGGCCGGCCAGAGCCAGCGATTTCGGGCCCTGCACGCCGGCGAGCAGGAGTGGCATCGTGGTCGGCGGCTGGTCGAGCTGCACGTCCTGCAGGTGAACCTCCCGGCCGTCGAAGCTCACCTTCTCACCGTTCAAAAGCCGACGGACAACGGTCAACACCTCCTCCAGTGTGGTGAGGGGTGACGGCGTCCGGGCGCCTATCTGCTCCATCCAGGACTGCAGGCCGTGCCCGATTCCGGCGAGCAACCGACCCGGGGCGAGGTTCGCCAGGGTAGCGATCTCCATCGCGGTGATAGCCGGATTGCGGGCCACGGCCGGCAGGATGCCCAACCCGATCGTGAGCCGCTCGGTCAAGGCCAGCGCCGTTGCCGCCAGAGAGACACCGGCGGTATAGAAGCAATCCTCGATGATCCATAGCTGATCCGCACCGCCGGAATCGAGCCGCGCCGCGAAGTCCCGTAAGGCCGGCGCGGGAAACGTCCGGTCAAAGCACATCCCCACCGCTGCGCGGGGTACCGCTGCACTCTCAGACGCCGGACCGGCCTGCGAATTATTCATGGCCGGACGCTAGCAGGGCCGGACGCTAGCAGGGCCGGACGCTAGCAGGGCCGGACGCTAGCAGGGCCGGACGCTAGCAGGGCCGGACGCTAGCAAAGGCCGGCGGACCGGACC
>JAVEET010000351.1 GCA_030840295.1 Pseudonocardiales bacterium | reverse complement strand
CGGCTTCGAAGAACGCGCCCTTCAGGTAATCCTGAACGGCCTTTTCAGGCACCCGGAAGGAGCGACCGACCCGCACCGCGGGCAGCTCTCCGGAGTGCACCATGCGGTACACCGTCATCTTCGAGACGCGCATCACCGCGGCCACTTCGGCCACGGTAAGGAAACGCACCTCGTGCAGTCCCTCTGAGGACTTGGTCATTCGTCACACACCTTTGGCACGTGACAGTGAGCCGGCTTCCCCGCCGGCAACCTGACACGCACGTGCTCGGGTGAGAGTAGCGGTACAGGTGGGGCTCGTGCGATGGGTGTTCTTCACGAAATGATCACTATTTTCTCAGCTTCGGCGTGCCGACTACCCTCGCAGTGCCGATGGTACTCGTCACGCCGGGCCTTGGTCGACGGTTCGGAGCTCGAAAAGTCCCGGTTCTGTTGACCTCTAGCCGTGCTCCGCGGCCCTGCCGAGTTCAACCGACCGGTCCCGAGCCGCTTCGATGGCCGCGATCAGGGCGGCCCGGACGGCGTGATTCTCCAGCTCGCGGATGGCCGAGATGGTGGTGCCGCCGGGGCTGGTAACGGCTTCCCGCAGCTGCACCGGGTGCTCCCCGGAGTCCCGCAGCATGACCGCGGAGCCCACCGCGGTCTGGACTATGAGGTCGGCGGCGAGCGCCCGGGGCAGTCCGAGCAGGATCCCGGCGTCGATCATGGCCTCTACCAGGAAGAAGAAATAGGCCGGCCCGCTGCCCGACAGCGCGGTCACCGCATCGAGCTGGGACTCGGGCACCCGTACGACCTTCCCGACGGCCTCCAGCAGGTTCTGGGCGTGCTGGAGGTGATCGTCGTCGGCGTGTGAACCGGCGCTGATCGCCGTCATCGCCTCGTCGACCAGGGCCGGGGTATTGGGCATACACCGCACCACCGCCGGGCCGGCCGGCAGGCCGCGCTCGATGCGGCTGATCGTGATACCGGCCGCCACCGAGACGACCAGGTGCTCGGCCCGCACATGCTCGGACAGTTCCTTGAGCACGGTGTCGATGTCCTGGGGTTTGACCGCGATCAACAAGGTCGCTGAATTGTGTGCGGCCTCGGCGATGTCGACGACCTTGATCCCGTACTTGTCCTGCAGATATCCGGCCCGCTCGGGGTAGTGCTCGACCACCACGATCTGATCGGCCGTGAACAGCGGCGTGCTGCCACGCAACAAACCGGACAGCAGCGCCTCACCGATCTTGCCGCCACCGATGATGGCCAGATTTCCACTAGTCGTCATGACGGGCAATCATTCCACCCTGGTCGGCAGGTGCAGGCGGCAGAAGGCCAGCGCCTCCGCCAGGTCCAGCTCGCGCTCCTCGCGACTTGCCGCCCGGCGGGTGTTCACCTCGACGATCACGTTGCCGGCGAACTCCCGGGCCGCGAGGGTCTCGAGCACCGCGGCGCAGGGTTGGGTTCCTCGTCCGGGCACGAGGTGTTCGTCCTTGTTCAGGCCAGTGCCGTCGGCGATGTGCAGGTGGGTCATGTTGTCGCCCATCCCGCTCAACATCAGTTCGGCGTCGGAATGCGACACCGCGGTGTGCGACAGGTCAAGGGTGAAGTGCCGATAGGCGAGCAGCTCCGCCGGATCCACCGGCAGTCCCTGCAGATCGGCCTCCAGCACGCCGGCCCGATCCACCCAGTAGTCGTCGAGCTCACCCGGACCCTCGCGGCGAGCCGCGGCCGGCACGCTGGCCACGTCCCAGGTCGGCAGGTACGGCGACAACTCGCGGCCCCGGACGCGCAGCGGGAACATGTTCTCGACGGCGAACCGGATGTCGGTCTCGTCCGCCATTCTCGCGATGCCGCGGGCGAATCCCTGGACGTAGTCGCGCTGCCACCGGAACGGCGGGTGGATCACGACGGTGTTCGCCCCGAGCAGTTCGGCGGCCGCCCGGGCCTTGTCGAGTTTCACCCAGGGGTCCGGGCTCCACACCCGCTGGGTGATCACCAGACAGGGTGAATGCACCGCCAGCACCGCTAGGCCGTGGTAGTCCGAGAGCCGCTTGATCGCCAGCGGATCCTGGCTGATCGGATCGGTCCACACCATGATCTCCAGGCCGTCATAACCCAGCTTGGCCGCGATCTCGAATGCTGCCGCCGCGGACTCGGGGTACACCGAGGCGGTCGACAACCCGATCTTCGCCATGTCCTCAGGCTAGCCATTGCGGGCTGGCACGCCGCGGCTCAGCCGATGGCGTCGAGCCGGCGCAGGATGACGCCCTCACGCAAAGCCCACGGGCACAACTCGAATCGGCTTACCCCGAGCGCGAGCATGGCCTGTTCGGCGACGATCGCACCGGCCAGGGTCTGATGCGCACGGGCGGCGGAAACCCCGTCCAACTCGGCCAGGTCGGCAGCGGCCATCCGGGAGATGAAGCCGATCACCTGCCGCAATCCGTTGATCTGGAGGTTCCGCGGCACCTGGGGGCCCTCCTTGGACGGAGCGGCGCCGGTCAGGCGGGCCAAGGTGCGGAATGTCTTGCTGGATGCGACCACCCGGTCCGGGCGGGTGGGGTGTAGCAGCTTCTTGGCCGGACCAGCCAGCTCGCTGCCTACGTACTCGCGAAGTTTCTCCACCGACTGCCTCGACGGTGGGTCGCCGTCCAGCCATTCGCGGGTGAGCCGGCCCGCGCCCAACGGCACCGACAGGGCGACCTCGGGAACCTCGTGCTCGCCCACGCCCAGTTCCAGGGAACCGCCGCCGATGTCGAGGCACAGCAGGCGCCCGGCACTCCAGCCGAACCACCGCCGAACCGCCAGGAACGTCAGGGTCGCCTCGTCCGCGCCAGTGAGCACTTCGAGTTTCACACCGGACTCATCGGCGACCCGGGCCAGGACCTCGGCGGAATTGCGTGCGTCGCGTACGGCCGAGGTGGCGAAAGCGAGGAATTCATCGCACTCCAGCTCCTTGGCCTGCCGCCGGGCACCGAGTGCGGCGCCTACCAGTGCATCGGCGCCTTCGAGGGCCAGATCACCGCGTTTGTCGATGTGTTCGGCCAGTCGAAGGACGCTTTTGCGGGACAGCTGGGGGGTCGGCTGGCCCCCACGGTGCGCGTCCACGACGAGCAGATGGACCGTGTTGGAACCGACGTCCAAGACCCCTAGCCGCATGCTGAGACCGTAGTCGATCGTTGGTAACGCGGGACGACTAAAGTCGCGCACGTGCCCCGCAATCTGCCCGTGATCCAGCCGCGTGACGCCGAGGTGTCGTTGGACTTTGCCCGTGAGTGGATCGAGTTCGAGGATCCGACGGACGC
>JAVEET010000329.1 GCA_030840295.1 Pseudonocardiales bacterium | reverse complement strand
CCGCAGCCCGTTCGCTGATAGGTCATCGAGCGTTGTAGGTAGTAGTCGAGCTTGCCACCCACAGCATTCGTCGTAGTGAAGCCGGCGAACGGCCGGTTGCCCGGTTCGAGGGTGCCGGCCACCGCAGTCTGACGGAGTACGTCCTCGATGGACTGTTGGGCGCTCCACACCAGCAGCCGACGTTCGGCCACTGCCTTGCTGGCCGCCTTGATGAGAGCCGGCGAGCCGGGCGCGCTGATCAATCGAGCCGAGATCGCGCTGGCCATCTTCAGCAGATAGGCCTTGCGCTGATTGGCGTCCGGGTAGGTCGCGTACAACGTCTTCTGGGTCAGGGCCACGACGGAGTCGGCGCCGACCGAGGTCCCATCGGCCAGTTCGGCCGGACCGGTGACCTTGAGCAGGTAGGAGATGGCTGTCGGGTCGATTGCGATCGCACCGTCTACCTTCTGGCCGCTGTACTTCTGCCACATCGCGGCCCAGATCTGCGCCGCGTCCCGGAAGTCCGGGCTGATGGTGGAGTTCGCATACGTCGAGGTGGGGTCGGCAACCCCGTATCGTTGGTTGTACTCAGCGCCCAGCTTGAGATCGGTCCTGACTCTGTACAGCGTCGTGTCACTCTCGAACCGGGTGAAGGACAGCTTGCCCCGGTCGGCCGTGACAATGGCGAAGGCTCCCGGAATGCCGCCGACGCCACGGGATTCTGCTTCGTTCTCCAGCCCGACGAAGTAGTGCATCGTGCGGTCCGTGCCGAGCATCTGGGGCAAGATCGACGTAACGCGATCCAGCGAATTGAGTTGTCCCTGCAGCTTGGTCAGGCTGGTGTGAAAGCTCGCCCGGGCGCGGTCGACGGTGCCGAGCCAGGTCGACTGGGGAAGGTCACCCACAATGGCGGAGGCCGCGATGAGGTTCAGTCGGGCCGCCGAGACAACGGGTGCTGCCTGGGCCAGCGGCTGAACGTTGACCGTGCCGTGGTCGACCAACTGGTTGAGGTTCAACGAACCTGCTGTTCGTACCAACGGTTGCAGGACCTGATTACCCAGGGCGTCGGCCGCTGTCGCGCAACCACGCACCGACACGACCGGCTTGCCGAGCAACGGAATCTTGGACGCGATCCACCAGGCCGGACCGGTCGTCAACTCGTGCGCCCGGTGAGCGTGCGCACGGATCTGGTCCGACTGCCCGATCGCCGTGGTGATGTCACCGGCACTGATCGAGGCCCGCGCACCATTGATGGCGGATTCGGCCTTGCTGACTTCGCGTCGCGCCAGCAGGCCGGTGATGAGCAGCCACGCAAGTCCGACGCCGAGCAGCAGGCCGAAGACCGCGACCCAGAACCCGCCGGAGCGCAAGAGTCGTTTGGACCCGCCGTGTTCGACGTAGGTGGTGACCGGTCTTGCACTCCGGAAGGGTTCAGCGTTCGACACGAACTACCCACCCTGCCGTCGAGGTCGCGGACCCAGAATTGGTCCGTGACATTCAGACCTTCCGGCTGCGGCCCAAGCGGGTCAGTACAGTTCCGCCGGCGAGCAGCACGGTGGCGAACAATACGCCGGCTCCGACCTGTGCGCCGGTCGAGGCCAGCAGACCGTTTGACGTTGATCCGGCATTGGCAGCCGGGTCGGCCGCGGTGGCCAAGTCGATGTCGGTCACGCTGGTACAGCCCTCACCGGTCGAGGTCACCGGCCCGGAACCATCCGAACCGAGCGCGATCGTCTGGCTGAAACTGCCGGACGAATTGGTAGTCGTCTGTGCCGAGCCGCCGGACTTCACGCCGATCGAGACAGCGGAATCGGCGGCGAAGCCGGTGCCGTTCACGACGACGGTGCTTCGGTCGGATGACAGCTGGACCGAGGTGTTGCACCCCGAGCTGGGCGGGTAGCTCTTGGTGTCCGCCGTAGCGGGCGCGGACCACGGGCCGACCAGCAGGAGCGTGAATCCGGCTACCGCACCGGCGGCGGCCGTGACCCGTAACGACGAAACCCGGGCACCGATGGCGCGCCGGGTCGAGAGCATGACTGTGTTCATTTTGCTTTTCTCCCCCGATTAAGCAGATCTGCAGCGTAGCTTGCCGAACGTCGCTTTTACAAGTATTTCGCCAGTGTGTGTTTCACCTCCTAACGTCTTGTAAACGTTGACCACGTCTTCACGGCTTCGCCGCCCTTCGCCCGGTACGACTGGTGATCCCGAAGAGCATCAGGCCGATCGCCACGACGAGTGCGATGACGCCGGCGAACAGTACCGGGGGCAGGCCGCCGGCGCCGAGTCTGACCGGCTCGGCAGTTTCTTCGGGCCGGTTCAAAGGCGTGGCGGAGGCGATCGAAGGCCCACCTGGCCCCGGCGGATTGCCGTTGAGTACCAAGGCCGGATCGAAGGACAGCGAGGTGGTGCAGGCCGCCGTCGTCGCGCTGACCGCGACCCGGTGGGCGGTGGGTCCCGAGACCACCGTTCGGACACTGAAGCTGCCCACTGCCGTAGCCGTCGCGGTACTGGCCTTGCCGTTGGCCACCCGCAGGTCAACCGTCGACAGTTCGGTGAAGCCGGTTCCGGTGATGGTGATTCCATGGACCCCGGCCGGGCTCACCGACAGTGCGCAGTTGGCCCGAGGCGGGTAGGCAGGTGTCGCGACGGCCGACGAGGCCGTGGCAATGGATACGCCCGCAACTGCAATGGTCAGCAATGCGCCGGCAACCAGGCGGCGCCCTAGCGACGGAAAGGCTGCGCGTCCCACGGTGCCGGGTGAGCCACCTGGTCGACCCGACGAAGCCGGGTTCGGCCGGTCCCGGGCATGCCGGTACGCCGATGTTGTGCTGTGCATGATTCCCCCGATTCAAGCAACGCGGACTTTACCTGATCTTGGAAAACTTGACAAGAGTTTGACATCACCCGATCGGGCGCTGCCTTGTCGTCGCTCAGGGCCCAGGCGCCCCAGCCCAGATGCGCGCTGAGCGAAAACGGCGGGTGATGCGTTCAGCTCGTCGGCGACGGCCCGTAGGCTTGACGTATGAGTCTGGCCGGATTGATCAACGCCGCACTGGCCGATCCGGCCATCCAAGCCATGGTCTCGGCCGCCGACACGGATCACCTCGCCCTGTCCGGCCCGCCGGCCCTTCGCCCGCTCGCGATCGCTGCCTTGGCCGGACGGGCCGAGCGCACTGTTCTCGCCGTGACCTCGACAGGTCGTGAGGCAGAGGACCTCGTGGATTCGCTGCGGTGCCTGCTCCCCCCGGACAGCGTCGCCCTCTATCCGGGTTGGGAGACGCTGCCCCACGAGCGACTGTCCCCTCGAGCAGACACCGTCGGACGCCGGCTCGCCGTGCTACGGCGACTGCGGCATCCCTCCACCGACGAGGCGAGCACCGGGCCGCTACAGGTGGTGGTGGCACCGGTCCGGTCGCTGCTGCAGCCACAAGTCCCGGGTCTCGGTGACCTGGAGCCGGTAAGCCTGGCGGCCGGCGACACCGGTCGTGAACTGACCGACATCGTCGCCGCCTTGGCCGGCGCCGGCTATGCCCGCACCGAACTGGTCGCCAACCGCGGCGAGTTCGCGGTGCGCGGCGGCATCCTGGATATCTTCCCGCCGACCGAGGAACACCCGCTGCGCGTCGAGTTCTGGGGCGACGAGGTCGAAGAGGTCCGATACTTCAAGGTCGCCGACCAGCGGTCCTTGGAGATCGCACCCAACGGTGTGTGGGCCCCGCCGTGCCGCGAGCTGATGCTGACCGACGAGGTCCGCGCCAGGGCGTCCAAGCTGCTCGGCGAATTTCCCGAGCTCGGCGAACTGCTGGAACCGATCAGCCAGGGCATCCACGTCGAGGGGATGGAGTCGCTGGCCCCGGTGCTGGTCGACCGCCTGGAGCTGATGCTCGGGGAGTTCCCCGCCGGCACCCACGTCCTGTTGTGCGATCCCGAGCGCATCCGGGCTCGCGCCGATGACCTGGTACGAACCTCCGAGGAGTTCCTGGCAGCGTCCTGGGCCGCGGCGGCCGGAGGCGGCAAGGCGCCGGTCGATCTCGGCGCCGCGTCCCTGCGCAGCCTGGGCGAAGTTCGTGACAACGCCGCTGAGCTTGACATGCCGTGGTGGACGATCTCGCCCTTCACCACCGATGCCGAACTGGTCGACGCCACCGGCTCCGCCGCGGTGACCGTGCTCACGTCGGCCTTGGAGGCGGCGCCGGTCTATCGCGGTGACACCGACGCGGTGCTGGGTGACCTCGGAACCTGGGCCCGCGACGGGTGGCAGATAGCGGTGGTGTTCGACGGTAAGGGCACCGCCGAGCGCGCCGCCGAGCGAATGACCGGTGCCGACATCCCGGTCCGTTCGGTGCCGGCCATCGACGAGCTCCAGCCTGGCGTGGCCGTCATTGCCTGCGGACACCTGGAGTCCGGGTTGGTGTCCGCTGAACTCAAACTGGCGATCCTGGCCGAGTCCGACCTGACCGGGCAACGCGGTTCGACGACCTTGGACCGGTCCCGGATGCCGTCGCGACGTCGCAACGCGATCGATCCGATCCAGCTCGCGTCAGGCGATCTGGTGGTCCACGAACAGCACGGGGTCGGGCGCTACGTCGAGATGGTGCGCCGGACGATCAACGGCGGCGAACGCGAATACCTGATCATCGAGTACGCCGCGGCCAAGAAGGGCCAGCCTGGAGATCGCCTTTTCGTACCGACCGATTCACTTGATCAGGTCACCAAGTATGTCGGCGGCGAGGCCCCCTCACTGTCTCGCCTGGGTGGCTCGGACTGGGCCAAGACCAAGGGACGGGCCCGCAAGGCGGTCAAGGAGATCGCGGCCGAACTCATCCGGTTGTATTCGGCACGAATGGCCACCAAGGGTTACGCGTTCGGTCCGGACACACCGTGGCAGCGCGAGCTCGAGGACGCGTTTCCGTTCATCGAAACGCCCGATCAGCTCGCTGCGATCGACGAGGTCAAGGGCGATATGGAGAAGCCGCTGCCGATGGACCGGGTGATCTGCGGCGACGTGGGTTACGGCAAAACCGAGGTTGCCGTGCGGGCTGCGTTCAAGGCGGTACAGGATGGCAAGCAGGTGGCCGTGCTGGTCCCGACGACTCTATTGGCCCATCAGCACATCCAGACGTTCTCAGGACGGATGAACCAGTTCCCGGTTACGGTGAAAGAGCTTTCCCGATTCACCGGTGACGCCGCCGCGGCCGCGACCATGGCCGGTATCGCCGACGGCGGCGTCGACATCGTGATCGGAACACATCGGCTCCTGCAGCAGACCGTCCGCTTCAAGGACCTCGGGCTGGTCATCATCGACGAGGAACAACGCTTCGGTGTCGAACACAAGGAATACCTGAAGTCGATGCGGACCGCGGTCGATGTCCTGACCATGTCCGCCACGCCGATCCCGCGGACACTGGAGATGTCGCTGACCGGGATCCGCGAGATGACCACGATCCTCACGCCGCCGGAGGATCGCCATCCGATTCTCACCTTCGTCGGGGCATATGACTCGAGGCAGATCTCCGCGGCGATCAGGCGGGAGATGTTGCGCGACGGGCAGGTTTTCTACATTCACAACCGGGTGGAATCGATCAACCGGGCAGCCGCCAAGCTGGCCGAACTGGTGCCCGAGGCACGGATCGCGGTGGCGCACGGCCAGATGGGCCAGGACGCGCTGGAGAAAATTATGGTCGGGTTCTGGGAGAACAGCTTCGATGTGCTGGTATCGACCACGATCGTCGAGTCCGGCCTGGACATTCCCAATGCGAACACGCTGATCATCGAGCGTGCCGACAACTTCGGGCTGTCCCAACTGCACCAGATGCGGGGCCGAGTCGGTCGTTCCCGCGAGCGCGGCTACGCCTACTTCCTGTATCCGCCGGAAAAGCCGCTCACCGAGACTGCGCACGACCGGCTGGCGACGATCGCCCAGCACACCGAACTCGGAGCCGGTATGCAGGTCGCCATGAAGGACCTCGAGATCCGCGGCGCCGGAAACCTGTTGGGTGGTGAGCAGTCCGGGCACATCGCTGGAGTCGGGTTCGACCTCTACGTCCGCCTGGTCGGTGAGGCTGTGGCCGACTTCCGGGGCGAGCAACAGGAGCAGTTCATCGACGTTAAGGTCGACCTGCCGGTGAACGCCAACCTGCCGCAGGACTACTTGCCGGGGGAGCGGCTGCGCCTGGAGGCTTACCGGGCGCTGGCTTCAGCCACCACCCACGACCAGGTCGAATCCGTCCGGCTGGAATTGCTCGACCGCTTCGGCCCGCTGCCGCAGGAGGTCGACAATCTGCTCGCAGTGGCGAGGTTCAAGGTCGTCTGCCGCAAATACGGGATCACCGAGGTCTCCCTGCAGGGACAATCGGTCAGGTTCTCACCGGTGCTGTTGCCTGAATCGGCGCAGATCCGACTGCAACGCATGTATGACAAGACGCTTTACAAGGCACCGGTGTCCACCATGGCGGCCGCGCGTCCCAAGGGCGTCGTCCACCCCGACGGCACTTTCACAGTGGCCAAGTTCGGAGGCGAGCCGCTGCGCGACCAGGCTCTGCTGCGCTGGTGCGAGGAGCTGCTCGACACGGTGCTCGGCCCGGTACTGCAAGCCGTCCTGGCCAACTGAGCCTCCTCTAACACTGATGTGATGGACTCTGTTCGTGCTGCTCGCGATCGTCGTCCTCATCACCCTCGTCGCGAGTGCCGTGCTGGCGCTGATCGGCACGCGGTTCTGGACGCTCTCGCTGGCCGCCCTGTCGGTCGGCTGGCTGCTGGTCAACAAGCCGCTGGAGGGGCCGGTCTTGTGGGTGCTCGCCCCCGGCCACGGTCTGGTCCTGTCCGACCTGCTGTGCCCGCTCGGGCTCGGGGTGGCCGCGGTCCTGCTGTATCACCGACGGGCGAGTTCGACTGACAACGCATAATCGTGGCTATGGGCATGCCCGAGTTGCCGGAACTGCTGGTGCCCGACGCGGCCGCCTGGCGAACCTGGCTGGCTGAGTACCAGGCCTCCTCGCCCGGTGTCTGGCTCGTTCTGCACAAGAAGGGGGGCGTGGTCACCGGCCTGACCTATGACCTGGCCCTGGACGAGGCGCTGTGTTTCGGGTGGATCGACGGGCAGGTCGGCAGCCGGGACGCCGGGAGCTACCGCCAGCGGTTCACGCCGCGCCGCAGGAAGAGTCCGTGGTCGGCACGCAATGTCGAACACGTGGCGAGATTGACGCAGGCGGGTCGGATGACGCCGGCCGGTCAGGGTGCTGTAGACGCGGCCAAGGCGGACGGCCGCTGGGACATGGCGTACGCCGGTCAGTCCGCCGCACAGCTGCCGGCGGATCTGCTCGCCGCCATCGCCGCCGTTCCAGCGGCGCAGGCCATGTTCGATGTACTCACCGCCACAAACCGGTTCACCTTGTTCTACCGGATCAAGGAGGCCAAACGTCCTGAGACCCGGGCCAAGCGCATCGCCCAATTCGTCGAAATGCTCGCGCTCGGTGAAACCCCGCACCCGCAGCGTAAGCGACCGAGCTGACGAACGTCAGCTCGGTTCGGGTGATCAATGCGCGTCGACAGGATTCGCGTCGGCACAGGTGCCTGGGCACAGGTGTCTGGGCACAGGTGTCCGGGCATAGGTGTCTGGGAACGGGTTAGGGCGAGATGATCACTGGGTCCGTGCACCGCGAACGCCCCGCCAGCCAGCCCTTGGCGGCGCTCGTGAGAAACTGGCTGATGCCGTGGTGCACAGTTGGTACCGCACACGCAGAGAAGCCGGAGATGGTTGTGAAGGTCGGTTCTGGAAAGGTCCGCGCGTCCAGGAAATTCCGCGCGTTCGTCATGCTGGCTATTGTTGCGCTCGCCGCGATGGGGCTTTCGGCATGCGACTCCAAGGCCGGCTCGGCGGCAGTGGTGAATGGCAACAAGGTCTCCGACGGTGACCTGAACAGCTATCTCAGCAGCAACCCACAGCCCATTCAGCTCAGCTCAGGATCCAGCGTTCCGGCGCGGCTGTTCGTGCTGCGAGCCCTCGTGAACAACCTGATCGCGCCGAGGCTATTGCAGGCGACCGGCGGTCCGGCGAGCGCGAGCGACCTGGCCAAGATCAAGGCCCAGTTGCTGGCTCAGACCTCAGAGCAGCAGTTGACTGTGGAGTTCGGCAAGCTGGGACTTTCCTCCTCATTCGTTCAGCCCTACCTGGCTGAGCAGGAGGTTTTCAGCGTCCTGAGCAGTCGGCTCACCTCGGCGGCCGAACTCGCAACCGCCTCCAAGAAAGCAGCCCTGTCGGTGTCCGTGAGCCCGCGCTACGGAAGCTGGGATGCAGCGAATCTCGCGGTGCTGGATCTGTCGAAGAAGCAGCTGCCCGGATTCCTGACGATCGATGGCGCGTTGCCCGGCGACGCTGCCGCCACGACTGGCCAGTGAGCCCGGCGCCCGACGCCGTCCCGGCTGGACGTCCGGGGGAGGCTCTGCTGCGTGCGGTCGGGGTGATGGATCGCCTGAGATCGCCGGGCGGCTGCCCTTGGGACGCCGAACAGACCCATGCCACGCTCGCTCCGTATCTGATCGAAGAGGCCTACGAGACACTCGAGGCGATCGAGCACAACGACCTGCCCGCGCTTCGGGAGGAGTTGGGTGATCTGCTGCTGCAGGTGCTGTTTCATGCCCGGCTGGCCGAAGAAGCACCCGAACCGTTCAGCATCGATGAAGTCGCCGAGGACCTGGTGGCCAAACTGGTGCGGCGGCATCCCCATGTGTTTGCCGATGTGACGGTGGACTCCGCCGCCGAGGTCAACACCAACTGGGATGCCATCAAGAAGGCCGAGAAGCAGCGGGACTCGGTCACCGACGGGATTCCGATGGGCCAGCCGGCGCTGGCGCTGGCCGCGAAGCTCATCAGCCGAGCGCGAAAAGCCGGCGTGGACGTCGGCGTGGCGATTGAGTCGGCGCCTTCAGTGAGCAGTGACATCGGGGAAAAACTGTTCGCGGTCGTCGGTGAAGCCGTGCAAGCTGGTGTCGACCCGGAGCTGGCGCTGCGCGAGACCGCCCGGAGGTATCGCAGCGCAGTCCGAACCGGCGAAGGGCACGAAGCGAAGGAGCACGCTTGACGATCGAACGCTTCGATCCACCGTTCGCGGCGGATGAGAAGACGATGTTGGTCAGCTTTCTCGAGTATCACCGGGCCACCTTGAAGCGCAAATGCGACGGGTTGAGCCCCGAACAGCTCCTGAGCCGGGCGGTGCCGCCCTCCTCACTGTGCCTACTTGGTCTCGTCCGGCACCTCGCCGACGTCGAGTACGCCTGGTTTCGCGAGGTCTTCGCGGGCGAGGAACAGCGCTACCTCTACGGACCCGGGGATGCGGACCTCGACGTTCGGGAAGCCGACGAAGCGGAGGTCGCCCGAGCCTGGAAGACCTTCGACGAACAGGCAGTCGCGGCCGGCGCGATCATCGCCGCTAGCGACCTCGACGCGTTGTCGAGCCGGACAGCCCGTCGTAGTGATCATCGACCGACATTGCGCTGGCTGGTCGTGCACCTGATCGAGGAGTACGCGCGGCACAACGGGCATGCCGACCTGCTCCGCGAGGCAATCGACGGCGCGACCGGCGAGTAACGCCAAGTTTGCGGCCGCGGGCCGATAGGCTTAAGCCGACGTCCGCGGGCAATGCTGCGCGGTGGTGTGAGCAAATGATTCCGGTACCTCGAGAGGACATCCGAAGTGGCCAGCATTGAGGCAGTAGGCGCCCGCGAGATCCTCGATTCGCGCGGTAATCCGACCGTCGAGGTCGAGGTAGCGCTCGATGACGGCACGCTGGCCC
>JAVEET010000326.1 GCA_030840295.1 Pseudonocardiales bacterium | reverse complement strand
TGATCACCGAGATTCCGTCGCGGCGTTGCCGCAAGGCTGTCTCCGCGATCGGTGTCACCGTAGCGATGCCCGTGATCGGACCCGTCGGAGCCGATTCCCGGCCGCGGCTCATCATGAGCTTGAGCATGGCCTCGCCCGGTTCTTCCCAGCCGCTGAGCACCTGCCCGATCAAGCTGTGCCACTCCGCGAAATCCACCTCAGGCAGGTCGAGCGCGGCCGCCGAGGCCTGGAACCGGTGCAGGTGTTCGGTCAGGTGGTCGATCCGGTGGTTCGTGGCCGCGTCTGTGCTGACCCGGGTCGCCTCGAAGCAGCCGTCGCCGCGGGTGAGTCCGAGGTCGTCCGACGCCACGACCGCGTTGTCGGAGTCCACCAACCCGATACCCAGCACTGCCACCGCCCGTTTTGTCACGTCCGGCAGCCTAACCTGAAACGATCTGCGACGAGATCGGCGGTAATGCTGTCCACAGGGCGCCGGGACACACCTACGATTGACAGGTCATGAGCCATATTCACGCAGCGTCGTCCGAGACCGCCACGCAGTTGGCCGATCGGCTGAAAGAACGCGGAATGCGGATGACTCCGCAGCGTATGAGCGTTATGGCTGCCGTGACCCAACTCGTGCACGCCACTCCGGACCAGGTTGCCGAGGCGGTCCCGGAGGTAGACCTGACGACCGTGTACCGGACGCTGGAGACCCTCGAACACATCGGCCTGTTGGCCCACACCCATCTCGGCCACGGCGCGGCGTCCTACCGGCTGGCCGGTGACGATCACATCCATGTGGTCTGTCACCGATGCTCCTCGGTCATCGACGCGCCCGCCGGGCTGGTCGAACAGCTGGCCAACACCCTTCAGAAGGAACGTGGCTTCATCTTGGACAAATCCCATTTCACCGTCTTCGGTACCTGCGCCGACTGCGCCGCGGGGGGCACGCATGACTGACTACCGATCTCCACTGCTGGACTGGCCGGGTGCGGTCGAGGCGGACGCTCCCGATGCGGGGACGGCCTGGCACTACGGCGATCCGCTAGGCGAGCAGCGGCGTGCCGTCGAGACGGCCATCCTCATCGACCGGTCCAACCGTGATGTGCTGGTGGTGCCCGGCCCGGACCGGTTGGACTGGCTGCATGCCATCATCTCCCAGCACGTGGCCCGGCTGGCCGAAGGAGGCTCGACCGAATCGCTGGTGCTCTCGCCCAACGGGCACGTCGAACAGCACTGGTCGTTGACCGAACTGGCCTTCGGGCCCGAGGGTCCAGGGGTGACCCCGGCGGCGCCTGCGGTGTGGATCGATACCGAGCCGGGCACCGCCGACGAAGTGCTGGGCTACCTGTTGAAGATGCGATTCCTCAAGCGGGTCGAACCTGTCGTGGTCACCGCGGACTTCGCGGTGCTGTCGGTGATGGGGCCGCGAACCGCCACGGTTCTCGACGCTGCCGGGTTGCCGGTCCCTGCGAGCAACGACAAGAAGGCGGTCCCGCTGCCCGACGGACACGGGGTGGGCTTCGTCCGGCCTCGCGATGACGGCGGCGTCGACCTGATTGTGCAGCGGCCTCGATTGCAGGAATTGGCCACCCGGCTCACCGAAGCCGGCGCGGTGCCGGCGGGTAGTTGGGCCGCGGCCGCGCTGCGCATCGAGCGCCGTCAACCCCGCCTGGGACTGGACACCGATCACCGGACGTTGCCACACGAGGTCGGCTGGATCGGCACAGCGGTGCACCTGGACAAGGGTTGTTACCGGGGCCAGGAGACCGTCGCCCGGGTGCAGAACCTCGGCAAACCACCACGACGGCTCGCGCTGCTGCATCTGTCGGGTGATTCCGAGCAGCTACCGGCCGCGGGCAGCCCCGTCGAGCGGGACGGACGGACCGTCGGCTTCGTCGGTACCGCGGCTCAGCATTACGAGCTGGGACCGATCGCGCTGGCCGTGATCAAGCGTGGCGTCTCGCTGGGTGATGCGCTGACCGTGGCTGGACACGCCGCCGCGCTTGATCCTGCCGATGCCGAAGTGACGTACGTCGAGGGCTTCGCGGGTAGAGCCGGGCCGGCTCAGACCAGCGCGTAGCCAAGCGCGGCCGCGCCGACCCCGAGGCTCAGGCTGAGCAGTACATAGCTGAGCGCAGCCGCGGACCGGTTCTGCTGCGCCAGCTCCACCGCTTCAACCGAGAAGGTGGAAAAGGTGGTGAGGCCGCCGCAGAAACCGGTTCCGACGAGGGCCTGCACCCAGTGCGGCGCGTCGCCTTGCGTGACGAGGCCGGCAACGATTCCGAGGACCGCGCAGCCGACCACATTGACCAGCAGGATTCCCAGCGGGTATCGCCCCCCGGTACGTAAGCGGACCCATGAATCGAACAGGTACCGGCTGGGAGCTCCGACCGCGCCGCCGAGAAAGACCAACAGCACGGTCACGGCTGCTCCGGGTCGATCGGGTCGACGAATTCATGTTCGGCGGCCAGCGTGAAGCGAGGCTCCAACCGCCGCACCAGCGTCATGCCGGCCACTGCCGCTGCCAGTGCACCGAGCACGCTGAGGGCCGGGTATGTCGCGGCGGCCGGCAGGGCATCGTGGCCGGCCAGCTCCCGTATCTCGACCGCGAAGGTGGAAAAGGTGGTGAAGCCGCCGAGCACACCGGTCCCGAGCGCGGGCCGCAGCAGCGGGTGCGGCCGCCAGATCTCGGTCACGGCAACCACCAGCATGCCCAGCAGGAGCGAACCGACCAGGTTCACGGCCAGCGTCGACCAGGGGATCTGCCCGCTCCTGGGTGGCCAGCCGTAAGAGATGCCATACCTGGCGACGCT
>JAVEET010000301.1 GCA_030840295.1 Pseudonocardiales bacterium | reverse complement strand
GACATCTTTGCACCGGACGTCGAGGTCAGAGCCATCCCGATTGCCCTGAAAGAGCACCGGATCATCAGCAGGA
The DNA here is from genome assembly GCA_030840295.1 of Pseudonocardiales bacterium. Lineage (GTDB taxonomy): Bacteria > Actinomycetota > Actinomycetes > Mycobacteriales > Jatrophihabitantaceae > Jatrophihabitans_A. The sequence goes on along the minus strand of JAVEET010000301.1, from coordinate 4,106 downwards.
GCTGGCCCAGTATGAGGATCGCGCACGTCACCGACTGTTTCCTGCCCCGGATGGGGGGAATTGAACGCCAGGTCCAAGGCCTTTCCCGAGCTCAGGCGGCGTACGGACACGAGATCGACATCATCACCTCCGTGCCAGCACCGACCGCCGCGGCAACATCCAGCGTGGCCGACCGGGCCGGCGGGCCGGCGGCCCGGTCCGGGTACGAGGATCCGGTGTCGGTGATCCGCCCGCAATTTCGAGGCGGCCGGCCCGGCGGCATCCGATATTCCACGATGCTGCAAGGGCGCCGAGCCGTGGTCGACGGCGGTTACGACCTGGTCCACGTGCACGCATCGACGTTCTCGCCGATGGCCTACCTGGCCGCGGGGGCGGCCAGCAGGACCGGCATACCGACCGTCGTGACTCTGCACTCGCTGTGGTCCTACGCAACACCGATCTTCCGGGTGGCTGATCTGGGACTGCGGTGGCGCAGCTGGCCGATCACCTGGACCGCCGTGAGCCGGGTCGCCGCGGCTTCGCTACAGCCGGTGCTGCGCCGAGGAACCGAGGTATCCGTACTCCCGAACGCCGTGTCGGCCGATCTGTGGCACGTGCACCGCGGGCGAGGTGACGCCGAACGATCCGGCCGACCGGATGACGAAAGTGTGGTCATCGTCAGCGTCATGCGCTTGGCGGCGCGCAAGCGTCCACTGCATTTCTTGCGGATGCTGCGACAGGTGCGGGCCGGGGTTCCCGCCCACGTCCGGCTCCAGGCCACCATCATCGGCGACGGCCCGAACCGCGAGGCCATGGAGCGCTACCTGCAACGACACGGCATGGCGGACTGGGTTCAGCTGACCGGTCAACTGGATCAGCCTGCTATCCGCGAGATCTTCGCCGGCGCCGATATCTACGCCTCGCCGGCCACCCTCGAGTCGTTCGGTATCGCGGCCCTCGAGGCCCGTTCGGCCGGACTTCCGGTGGTCGGCTTCGCTCACTCGGGCGTGTCGGACTTCGTGGCGCACGGCCACAACGGGCTGCTCGTCGACACCGATGACGAGATGGTGGCGGCGCTCACCCGGCTCGCCACGTCACCGCTGTTGCGCTCGGCGATGACCTTGCACAACGCTCGGAGTGAGTCGGGCTTCTCCTGGCGGAACGTCCTGCGGATCTGCGAGGACGTCTACGCGCTGGCCGGTGCCCCCGGGCCCGGCGCGGCACAACTCGATACCAGCCTGGCTGCCCGCCGCGCTGGCACCGAGCCGCTGGGCGGAGTCGCCGCGAGGTGACCTACACACTGGTCTCCTTCCACGCCCATCCCGACGACGAAGCCCTGCTGACCGCAGGCACGTTGGCCAAGGCGGCCGCCGAGGGACACCGGGTCGTTCTCGTGGTGGCCACCTCCGGAGAGGCCGGCCTGGCGCAGGTGGCCGATTCCGGCCGATTGGGCGCCACCCGCTCGGCCGAACTGGAAGCGTCGGCAACAGTTCTCGGCTGCCATCGTCTGGTGCAACTGGGGTACCCGGATTCCGGCCTGCACTCCGAATTCGGCGATCGGGGTGGCTTCGCAGGACTCGATGTGGACGAACCCGCGCGACGGCTGGCCGAGATCCTGCGGGAGGAGAGCGCCGACGTACTGACCGTCTATGACGCCCGTGGCGGTTACGGCCATCCCGACCACATCCAGGTCCATCACGTCGGGCATCGGGCGGCTGAGCTCGCCGGCACGCCGGTGGTGCTCGAGGCGACGGTGAACCGGCGCGCCCTGGTCCGTGCGGCCCGGGCGGTTCGGTGGACCCGGCTGGCGCCGAAGGACTTCTCGCCGGAGCGGATGCGCGATGTGTACAGCGATCCGAACGAGATAACCCACCGTGTCGATGTCGGCGCCTACATCGGGCAGAAGCGAGCCTCGATGCAGGCGCATGTCACCCAGTCGACGGGCGGTGATGGTCCACGCACCCTCGCCTTCTGCCTTCGACTGCCGCGGTGGCTGTACCTACGGGCATTCGGCCACGAGTGGTTCATCGAACGCGGACGAACCCCCGGACCTGACCCGTCGACGGACATCTTCGACTCCCTGACGTCGACCCGCTGAAAGCCCGGGAGCTCAGACCGCGACCTGGTCGAGCTCGTCGGCATCGAGGACCAACACCTCGTCGACCTGACGTTCGGGTGCCCACCGGGGACGATGCTGCACGTGGGTCAGCTTCTGTGCCGCCAGGGCAAGGGCGCCGCCGGCGACGGCATCGAGCAGATAGTGGTTGCCCGTGACGACGATGACTGCGCAGGTGATCAGCGGATACGTCAGCCACAGCATTCCCACCCGGCGGGATCGAACGAGCCGGTACCCGACCAGGGCGGTCCACACCGCCCAGCCGATGTGCAGCGACGGCAGGGCGCCGTACTGGTCAGCCGTGACGGGGCCGCCATGCGAGGCCCCGAATCCGGCATTGGCCACGGCGTCGATGAAGCCGTAGCCGGGCAGCAATCGAGGCGGCGCCACCGGGAACAGGAAGAACACCGCGAGTGCGGCCGCGTTGATGACGACCAGGGAATTCCGGGCACTGCGGTAGCTGGCCGGCCGGCGCCACCAGCACCACGCGAGCATGGACAGGGTCACCGAGATATGGGCGTACTGGTACCAGTAGCTGGCCACCACGGACAGGTCGTGGTGGCTCGTCACCCATCGGTTGACCGCCGGTTCGATCTGCATGTTGAGGTGCGATTCCAGCCGCATCAGCTGTTCACCGTGCTCGATCGCGGCACCCCGTCGGACCTCGGCTTGGCCGCGGATCAGGTCGTACACCTTGAGCAGCACCAGCACGATGACGAGTTCGCCGATCAGCATCGGCCGGTCGAACGGGCTGCGTCGCAATCTGGTCAGCAGCCGTCCCGCCAGTCCCCGCATCGCTACATCATTGCTCATGGCAGCCACATTCCCCGTTATGGTCCCTCATACAACGCTCAGGTAGACCTCGGATGTTCGGATCAGCGGATCGACAAATTGGCACAACCTTTCATTAATCCTTACAGAGGCCTTACACTAAGCCGGTAGCTCGGGCAGTCCTTCGGGGGTTACGGGGGAGAGACCGGAGGACAGTCCGGGCTCACTCGCCAGGATCCGCCATCGCGAAGCGACCATCACCCGGCCGGTTACGTCCGGGCGAGCGGAGCGCGCAACGTGCTCACCTCGCGCCGGTACCTGCGCTCGCCTACCACGCGAAACAGCACTCGGGCCGGGACCGGAACCCGACGGAGAAACTGGGCGCGTTCGGCCGGCGTCGCCTCCTCCAGGATGTGGCCGAGAAACACCAGCAGCCGTTGCTTCGGGATGGCGGCCAGACCGCGCTCACCTAGTTCGGCCCACTCGGACGCGGAGATACATCGCTGGACCTCGGGCAGTATCTCCCGTTCCTCCGCTGCCAGGTGGGCATCGAGTTCGGCCGAGATCTCGCCCAGCAGGCCGGCCAATTCCGCTCGCGCATCGGCGGCAGCCGTGCGTTCCCATTCCGGGAGCAAGCTGCCGACGCGGTCGAGCAGATCCGCCAGCTGCTCGTGCTGGAGCTGCATTCGCTCGAGGACGCCACCCTCGAGATCGGCACGCTCGACCAGCTTCGGCCAGAGCAACTCGTCCTCCCCGGTGTGGTGGTGATGCAGTGCGCCGATCATCTCCTCAGCGTGCGCCGCAACGAGGCGCGCCCGCCGGATGTCGAACGGGACAACCGATCGCACCAGGTGCGGCAACAGTCGGAATTCCCGACGGAAAACTCGATGGACGACCAGCATGTCGGTGGTGTCGCAGCTCTTGAAGTACGCACTAGGACCAGGCATCTCTCTCCCATCAAGCCGCTTCAGACAGCGCCATCAGGGCAGGAGTGTCCCGCCGACGATCTTGATACCTGTCCGCGCCGGCAATTCGCCGACAGGTTTATGGGTTGAGGCCGGTTAGGTGATCACGATCGAACCCGCGCGTCTTCGGTGACCGGGCCGCTGACGTCCCAGCCGGGCACGTTGACCCGACGGTCGAGGTCGCGCCCGTGCACCCGCTCGCCGCAGGTGTCGCAGTACCAGGCGCCATGCAGTTCGTGGTCATGGTGCAGCAACGTCATCGGCGGCTGATCGAC
>JAVEET010000245.1 GCA_030840295.1 Pseudonocardiales bacterium | reverse complement strand
TTCTTGGCGGGTACTGCTTTCTTGGCGGGTACTGCTTTCTTGGCGGGTACTGCTTTCTTGGCGGGTACAGCTTTCTTGGCCGGAGCTGACTTCTTGGCCGGAGCTGACTTCTTGGCGGCACCGTTCGTCGCAGACCCGCCGACCCTACGCAGGGCCTGCCCGATCCGACCTCGAACACCAGCCATGGCGTTCCTCCAAGCCTCGTTGCCCAGGCCTGTTGAGTGGCCCAGCAAAGCGCTCAGGATACGAGTGTGATCAACTCCGCGCTAGGGGTAAGGGCAATTGTTCATAGTTCGCAATGCGGGCACAACGGTCTAGGCGCCTGTTCCAGGCCTGCGTGCGGAACGAGTTGGCGACGAGCCGTAGACTGAAATCGGCGTCGACGAGGACAAGTAGCGCCGGAAACGAACTGAAGCGACCCGGGGACGGTGCGAGCCCGGGGTGACGTCCGGACGCGAAATCACCTCTGAGCCTCGGAAGAACCGGTCGAGCAGACCGCAGTAGAACCGGCGGCAAGACAGATGAGCGGGTCGCCCAGCAGCATCGAGCGACCAAGAGGGGTGGTACCGCGGCGGTTCGTACCGTCGTCCCTTCACCTGCAGGGCTTCGGCACGCGTTTCGGCACGTGCCCGGGCCACACACTGGTGAAGGAGCAGCACACTCGATGGCAGAACGCACGCACACCCCGAACACCGACGAGGTCGACCCGGCAGCGCCCGCGCGACCAGCAGGTGGCTACGAAGCCCTTCCGGCACACATCGACTTGGCCGCGACCGACCATCAGATCATCGACTTCTGGCGCTCATCCAGGGTGTTCGAACGGAGCCTGAGCCAGACCGAGGGTGGCCCGAGCTTCATCTTCTACGAGGGTCCACCCACGGCGAACGGCACGCCCGGAACCCATCACATCGAGGCCCGCGCCTTCAAGGATCTGTTCCCTCGGTTCAAGACCATGAAGGGCTACCACGTTCCCCGGATGGCGGGATGGGACTGCCACGGGCTGCCGGTCGAACTCGCCGTTGAGAAGCAGCTGGGATTCACCGGCAAACCCGACATCGAGAATTACGGTATCGCGGAGTTCAACGCCCAGTGCCGGGCCGAGGTCCAACGCAACGTCGACCAGTTCACCGCCATGAGCGAACGAATGGGGTACTGGGCCGACTACGACAACGCCTACTGGACGATGAACCCGTCCTATATCGAATCGGTGTGGTGGGCCCTGAAAGAGATCTTCGACCAGGGCCTGCTCGTCGAAAGTCACCGGGTCGCCCCGTACTGCCCGCGTTGCGGCACCGGCCTCTCCGACCACGAGGTGGCGCAGGGATACGAGACCGTGGTGGATCCCTCGGTCTACGTCAAGTTCCCGCTGACCTCCGGACCGCACGGCGGTCAGGCCGATCTGTTGGTCTGGACCACGACGCCCTGGACGCTGGTGTCCAACACGGCGGTGGCGGTAAATCCGGACGTCACGTACCTCGTGGTGCGGACCGGGACGGAAAGCGGCGGTACCGACACCCTCGTGGTGGCCGAACCACTTGTCGCCAAGGCTCTCAACGGAGCCGACTACACCGAACTGGCTCGGTATGCCGGCCGCGACATGGAACGCTGGACCTACCGGCGGCCGTTCGACTACGTGGCTATCGGTGACGCCGCCAACCCCGCCCACTACGTAGTGCTCGCCGATTACGTCACCACCGACGACGGCTCCGGCCTGGTGCACCAGTCACCCGCATTCGGTGCCGAGGACCTGGACACCTGCCGCGCTTACGGGCTGCCGGTGGTGAATCCGATCGGTAAGGATGGGCACTTCTTGGCCGATGTACCCGTGGTCGGTGGAATGTTCTTCAAGGACGCCGACGACCGGCTGGTCAAGGAACTGCGCGAACGCGGCGTCTTGTACCGGCACGTGAACTACGAGCATGCCTATCCGCATTGCTGGCGCTGCCACACCCCGCTGATGCACTATGCGCTGCCCTCGTTCTACATCCGCACTACCGCCCGCAAGGACGAACTGCTGGCCCAGAACGAGGCCACCAACTGGTACCCCGACACGATCAAGCACGGTCGCTATGGCGACTGGTTGGAGAACAACATCGACTGGGCCCTGTCCCGCGACCGCTACTGGGGTACACCGCTGCCTATCTGGCGAAATGACCTCGACCCCGAAAACCTGGTGTGTGTGGGCTCCCTGGCAGAGCTGTCCGAACTGACCGGCGAGGACCTACAAGATCTCGATCCGCACCGCCCCTATGTGGACGCGCCGACCTTCACGCTGCCCGGCGTCGAAGGCACTTTCCGCCGAGTACCACAGGTGATCGACGGCTGGTTCGACTCCGGCTCGATGCCCTTCGCGCAGTTCGGGGCACCGCACCGCAACGCCGAACTGGCCCGCCAGAACTATCCGGCCGACTTCATCTCCGAAGCGATCGACCAGACCCGGGGATGGTTCTACACGCTGATGGTGATCGGTACCTTGGTGTTCCACCGATCCAGCTACCACAATGTTGTCTGCCTCGGCCACATCCTGGCCGAGGACGGCCGCAAGATGAGCAAGCATCTGGGCAACATCCTGGAGCCGATCCCGTTGATGGAACGACACGGCGCCGATGCGGTGCGCTGGTTCATGCTTGCCGGCGGCTCCCCCTGGTCGGCACGCCGCGTCGGCCACAAGAACCTCGAGGAGATCGCCTCGAAGGTACTGCGCACCTACTGGTCGATCGCCTCGTTCCAGTCCCTCTACGCCCGTGCGAACAACTGGACTGCGGGTACTGCTCTGGCGCGCAGCCCGGCCGAGCCGAACCCGTTGGATCAGTGGGCCCGCAACGAGACCGATCGGGTGGCCGCTGAGGTCGACGCGGCGCTGGAAGCCTACGATCCGGCGCGCGCAGGCAAGGCGCTGTTCGGCCTCATCGACGACCTGTCCAACTGGTACGTCCGGCGTTCGCGGCGGCGGTTCTGGGATGGTGACCCGGCCGCGTTGCAGACCCTGCACGACTGTTTGAACGTATTGACCCGGCTCCTCGCGCCATTCGTGCCTTTCGTGACGGAGCGGGTGTGGCGGGCGCTGTTCGCCGAAACCACCGGCATCGAGTCGGTCCATCTCGCGTCCTGGCCGACCGTCGAGGGTGCGATCGACACCCGCTTGTCCGAACAGATGGCGTTGGTTCGCCGGATCGTCGAACTGGGCCGCTCCGCCCGCGCGGAGGCCAAGGCCAAGACCCGCCAGCCGTTGGCTCGTGCCCTGATCTCCGCCGCCGGGTGGGCTGCGCTGCCGTCCACGCTGAAGGAACAGGTCACTGACGAGCTCAACGTCTTGGAACTGGCCAACCTCGCTGATGCCGGCGAATTGGTCGACCTCACGGTCAAGCCCAACTTCAGATCCCTGGGGGCACGTTTCGGTTCTCGGACGAAGCTCGTCGCCGAGGCCATCGGAAAAGCCGACGCGCCTGCTCTAGTCAGCGACCTCCGGGCCGGCACGGCACAGGTTGTCGTCGACGGCGAGGTGATAGCCCTTGGTCCCGACGACCTGCTGGTCACCGAGACGCCGCGATCGGGCTGGGCAGTAGCCAGTGACAGCGCTGAGACAGTCGCCCTCGATCTGGAGCTGACCGCCGAACTCCGTCGCCTCGGGCTCCTTCGAGATGTCGTCAGGCTCGTCCAAGAGGCGCGCAAGGCGGCCGGGTTCGAGGTCACCGACCGGATCGTGCTGCACTGGCGGGTGGGCGGCTCGCCCGAACCGGCCGAGGCCATCCGGGAACATGCTGAGGAATTGTCTCGTGAGGTGCTCGCCAGCCGGCTCGTCGAGGGACCTCCGGCAACGGCGGACGGCGCCTTCCAGACCACCGATGACGAGCTGGGCCTGCATCTCTGGCTGGCTCGGACGGCTATCTGAGCAACCTCCGCGCCGAGCCGGCGCTACCGCTGTGCAGCGTCCGCTGTCGCGAGCGCGGTGTCCGGGTCGCACTGGGAGCACGGCGTGAAACCGTCCGCCACGGCCTGCTTCAGCGGTATCGCCTCGCCAGCACGTCTGGCGAGGAGGAACGGGCACGCCGCAAGGTGATATCTCGGGCGACCGTCGAGGACCCACACATCATCGAAGCCGTGTTGTCGTAGCGGGGCCTCAGTCGAAGCCGGCGGCGGATCGGCGTCCGGCGGATCGTGGCGGTCCGAGTTCGCCGCGACCGCTTGTGCCGGCGACCCGTCCACGGCAGGGGCGATCGAGGCGACCGCTGGAAGTGCCGCCGCTGCCAGTTCTGCCTTCGCTACCTCGGCGGCCAGTTGGGCGACGGTCTTGGTGGCCGCCCGAGGTCGGGCCGACGGTGCCTCAGCCAGCCGGCGCCGGATTCGGACGATCAAGTACCCGGCGATTGCCGACGTCACGATCGAAGCGATGACCAACGGGGTGCTGCTGCCGACCAGTCCTAGGATCAGAAAGCCTAGGGCGACGACGAGCAGTAAGAGAATGGCGAACTGCACGTCGTCGCGCTCCCTAGAGCCCTGCGCGCTCAGCCGTTGTTGTCGGCCTGCTGGCGTGCCTCGGTCGGTTCCGCCTTGCCACTGGCATCCAGGTCACGTAGCTGCGACTCGAGGTAGCTCTTCAGGCGCGAGCGGTACTCGTGCTCGAAGGTGCGCAGTTCCTCGAGTCGCTTCTCCAGCGCCGCCCGGCGCTGCTCGAGCTGGGTCGTGATCTGGTTCGCGCGCTGCTCGGCTTCTTGTACCGTGCTGTTCGCCTTGGCCTGCGACTCACGGGTGAGCTGTTCGGCCCGAGCCTGGGCGTCGCTGACGGTCTTCTCGTGGAAGGCCCGCGCTTCGGCCTGCACCCGATCCTGGTGGGCCTTGGCATCAGCCACGGTCTTCTCGTGATGCGCCTTGGCCGCGGCCGTCTGCTCATCGGCAGCCTGCTGCGCCAACGAAAGCACCCGCTCGGCCTGGCTGAGCTGACTCACGCCGGCACCCGCGGCGGCGGCCTGACCGGCTGCCGGTGCCGCCTGCGCAGCGGTCCGAGCGGCGTTGAGATCCTGCTGCGCCCGGTTGAGAGCGGCTTCGAGCTCGGTGACTCGCGCGCTGACGCGCTTGTTCTCGTCGCGGCTGGCGGCGAGGGCCGCGGTGTCCCCACCGGCGGCGGTGGCCCGTTGGCGGGAGGCGGCAACCTCCTGCTGGGCGGCGGCCAGGTCCTGCTGCGCCTTGGCGACACCCTGCTTGGCCTGAGCCAGGGCCGTGTCCAGTTCGCTCACCCGCCCTGCCAGCCTGCGGTTTTCCTCACGGGCCGCGTTCAGCGCCGCTGGGTCGACGCCCTGTCCGGCCGCGCCGTCGGCCGGCACTCCGCCGGAGCCCCCGCGATCGCGGAGCTCCTTGTTCTCCTCAATCAGGCGGGCGAGCTCGACCTCGATGATGTCGAGGAATGCGTCGACCTCTTCTTCGTCGTACCCGCGCTTGCCGATCGGGGGCTTCTTGAAGACCACATTGTGGACCTCGGCGGGTGTCAAAGGCATCGATTCACCTCATGCGTCGGGACGAAATGCTCTTGGGTTCAGAGCATTGCAACATCGAGAACGGACGGACGGACAACAGGAGCAACCGCAAAGGTAGCCCCTGTGCGCTCCCTAGACTAAGTGAGCGCACACAGAGAATACCGAGACACCACGATTACGCACGCAGGACGGGCGCTTTCGAGATCACAAAAGACCGATTCGCCTGCCCGCGGACGGTAGTGGGCGCTCAGTTGCTCGGCCCATAGGACGCTCCGGCCAGGCCTGCGACGATCTGCTGCAGGATGATGATGAGAATGAAGAGCACGATGACGCTGAGATCGAGACTGATCCCGCCGATCCGCAGCGGCGGGATGATCCTGCGGAGCAGCTTCATCGGTGGGTCGGTGACGGAGTAGACCAGTTCAAGCCCGATGGCCGTCAGCCCGGCCGGACGCCAGGAGCGAGCGAAGCTGCGAGTGGTCTCGGCAACCAGGCGGGCGATGACCAGCAGATAGAACACCAGCAGGGCCAGACCCACTGCACCCCAGAACGTCGCCATACTCAGGAGTCTAGTTGGGTGCTGAACTGCCGGTGTCGACCCGCCCCGCCAAGATCGCCAGGGTTGCGGTGTGCCTACCGATCAGCTCTGGTTGTAGAAGCCCGTGTCGGCGATTCGTTGTTTGTCCGCCGCGGTGACCGTGATGTTGTGCGGGCTGAGCAGGAAGACCTTTGGCGTGACGCGTTCGATGCTGCCGTGCAGGCCGAAGGTGAGGCCCGCGGCGAAATCGACCAGTCGCTTGGCGTCGGCGTCATCCATCTCGGTCAGGTTCATGATCACCGGTGTGCCGGCCCGGAACTGCAGACCGATCGTCTTGGCCTCGTTATAGGTCCGCGGGTGCAGGGTCGTGATCCGCTGGGTGGGCTGCTCGTAGCCAGCGTCGTAATCGTCGTACACATCAGCCGCCGACGCGCCATGGCCGGCATCGGAGGCGTGAGTGTCATAGCCACGGGGCTGGGACACCTCGACCTCCCGGCGGGAGTAGTGCGGATCACGGGCGAGCGCACCGTAGGACTCCGTCCCATCGGCATAGTCGTCGTCCTCGACTAACCCGAGGTAGACGCCCATCTTCCGAAAGGCTGTAGCCATTTCGTCCTCCTGTGTCGGTACCGCTCACAACGATGCTCTGCGAGGCGACGTTATCTGAAAGTTTGCCCCCGACGGCCAAGCAACGCCGTACCGACGCGAACGTGTGTCGCACCGTGCCGGATCGCGGCTTCGAGGTCATCGCTCATGCCAGCCGAAATCGCGGTGGCGGCCGGATGTTGTCGAATGAGCATTGCGGATAGGCCGGCCAGGTCGGCGAAGGCCTGGTCCGGGTCGGCATCGATCGGCGCGATCGCCATGACACCCTGCAGATCAAGGCCGTCCCGCGCCTCGATGTCAGCGGCCAGAGCAGGCACGCCGGCGGGGATCACACCGCCGCGCTCGGTGTCTCCGTCGATGCTGACCTGGATCAGCACCCCCAACGATGCACGTCCCGCCCGGCGGGCCCCCCCGACCAGCGGCTGCAACAGCTCCGGTCGGTCCACGCTGTGGATCACGTCGGCGTAGCCGGCCACCGACTTGGCCTTGTTCGTCTGCAGCCGGCCCACGAAATGCCACCGGACCGATTGCGCGGAAAGGGCGGCGAAATCGGCCGTCTTCGGTGCGGCCTCCTGGTCGCGGCTCTCCCCCAGGTCAGTTACGCCCAACTCGGCCAGCAGTGCGGCGTCGGAGGCGGGAAAGAACTTCGTGACCGCTATCAACCGGACGTCCTGCGGTGCGCGGTTCGCGGCTCGGCAGGCTTGCACGATCCGCGACCGCACCTCACTCAGATTGGCGCGAAGCTCGTCGCGTCGAGCATCAATGCTGCTCATCCCGGCCGCCCAGCTATCTTGATCCAACAGCGTCGAACTGCCTTGCTACTTGAGGAAATCTGGAACGTCCAACTCATCCTCGTCGAGATTGACCGGCTTGCGCGCCGCGGACGGACTCGGCGTCCAGGTCGCACCGGGGTTGGACGGACTGGGTCCGGAATAACTCGGTCCCGATGAACCAACGGCGGACTGGCTCGACGACACGGCTGGACGCGCGGCTGAGTCCGGCGTCGTCGAAGGAGACGATCCAGCTGCTCCCGACGAGATGTTCTCGAATTCGCGCCGAACATCCGCCTTTTTGTACGGCAGCTGACCCGAATCGAAGCCGGCGGCGATCACAGTCACCTTCACCTCGTCACCCAAGGTGTCGTCGATGACCGCACCGAAGATGATGTTGGCCTCCGGATGGGCCGATTCGGCTACCAAAGATGCCGCATCGTTGATCTCGAACAGTCCGAGATCGGAACCGCCGTAGATCGACAACAGCACGCCGTGCGCACCTTCCATGCTCGCTTCGAGCAGCGGGGACGCGATGGCCATTTCCGCTGCGGCCCGCGCCCGGCCGTCTCCCCTGGCCGACCCGATACCCATCAGGGCCGAACCGGCTCCGCTCATGACGCTCTTTACATCGGCGAAGTCGAGGTTGATCAGTCCGGGCGTGGTGATCAGGTCGGTGATGCCCTGCACGCCGGACAGCAGCACCTGGTCGGCGCTGCGGAACGCGTCCATGACCGAGACGTTGTTGTCCGAGATCTGCAACAACCGGTCGTTCGGAATCACGATCAGCGTGTCACACTCGGCCCGCAGTTGCTCGATACCGATCTCGGCCTGGTTGGCCCGCTTCTTGCCCTCGAACGAGAACGGCCGGGTGACTACGCCAATGGTCAGCGCGCCGAGCTTGCGCGAGATGCTGGCCACCACCGGCGCGCCACCGGTTCCGGTGCCGCCACCCTCTCCGGCGGTGACGAAGACCATGTCGGCGCCTTTGAGCACCTCTTCGATCTCATCGCGATGATCCTCGGCGGCCTTGCGCCCGACGTCGGGCTGCGCGCCCGCGCCTAAGCCTCTGGTGAGTTCGCGGCCGACATCGAGCTTGACGTCCGCGTCGGACATCAGCAGCGCTTGGGCGTCGGTGTTCACCGCAATGAACTCGACGCCCTTCAGGCCCTGCTCGATCATCCGGTTCACGGCGTTGACGCCGCCGCCGCCGACACCGACGACCTTGATGACGGCCAGGTAGTTGTGTGGTGGAGTCATGAGGCACTCTTTCGGTCGTCGGTGTGAACTCTCACCCTCAGGTAGACCCTTAACGTTATGTCAACCTGAGCGATAGATGCGAAGGTAGTTGGCGGTTCGGCTTCTACAAGCAGGCGCGCCGCGACACATGGCAAAACCTCATTCGGAAAGGACTTTTCCTCGGGCCTTCCGGCAACCGCTACGCCAACGGCCGATCAGCGGCTGATGACGGTGTCCGGATCGCTGACGTCGAAGTACCGACCCGGCTGACCGAGTAAGGCAGGGAGCAGTTTCGCCTTGTCAGCATTGCGATCCGTGCCTCCCCACAACACGGTCCGACCATCGCGCAAGGTCAGTGTGATCGACTCGCTGCTTCCGGCGGTGACCGTGCGGACCTGGCTGGCCACGGCGGCGCTGAGCGATCCGGCCACCGCGGCCGCCGCGGGACCGAGCGCAACATCGGCGGCCGAGAGTTCCGGCAGACCACGAGGCGCCGTGCTCGCCGTACGAAATGCGACGCCGCCGGCATCCAGCAGCGTCACCACTCCCCCAGCGCTTCGATAGCCGACGGCGATCCGTTCGATGATCGTGATACCGACCGTGGACGGATAGCTGGTGGTCACGGTTGCCGAGCGAACCTCGGGCAAAGCTTCTACCCGGCGCTGAACCGCGCTGGTATCCAGGCGGATCAGCGGAGTACCAGGCTTGATTGCGGCCGCCTGTCTGATCTGCTCCGCCGACAGTGTTCTGGTGCCCGTGACATCGACGGAGCCGACGCCGAGCAGGCTCGAGAACACGACGATCCACGTCAGGGCGGCGGCGAGGACCACAGCGCCGGTGGGCATCAGCCAGCGGCGCGTCAGGGCCCCGGTGAGCGCCTGCGGGGGTGGACGATCGGTGGTTACCGTCACGACGCGCCGTTTCTAACCGTAGCCAACGCGGTGATCTCGCTCAGGATCTCCGGGCAGAGCAGGTGAACGTCGCCGATACCCATCGTCATCACCACGTCGCCCGGCCGCACCACCGCGGCGACCCGAGCCGCCGTCGCGCCCCAGCTCGGCTCGTAGATGACCTGATCAGCCCGCAGCGGCACCCGTTCGGCGATCAGGGCTCCCGACACCCCTGGGATCGGCTCCTCACGTGCTGGAAAGATATCCATCAACACCGCGATATCGGCCACCGCCATCGCGTTGCCGAACTCCTTGGCGAACGTCTGAGTACGGCTGTAGGTGCCAGGCTGGAACACCGCGACCAACCGCCCGTCCCCGCCGATCACCGAACGGGCCGCGGTCAGAGCCGAACGGACCTCGGTCGGGTGGTGGGCGTAGTCGTCGTACACCCGGACGCCATCGGCCTCGCCGCGGAACTCGAACCGCCGGTGCACACCGAGGAAATCCCGCCAGGCCTGCTCCACGCGGGCCGCATCCATCCCGAGCTCGGCGGACAGCGCGAAGGCGGCCGATGCGTTCAGGGCCATGTGATGCCCGATCAAGGCACCGACCTTGACACGGGAGGACGGTCGCTGGGGTGTGGCGCCGGCGTCCTGCACGGTGAACTCCACCGAATCAGGATGTTCGGTGATGTCCGACACCCGAATGTCAGCGTCCGAGGCGACTCCGTAGGTGCGGACCCGGACCCCGCGGTCCCGGGCATAGTCGGCGATCCGGCGGGCGCCGGCATCGTCGGCACAACTGAGCAGCAGGCCTGCCGGGGCGATCCGGTCAACGAAGAGTTCGAAGGCCCGGTAGATACCGGCCAGATCACCGTGATTCTCCAGATGATCAGCCTCCACATTGGTGATGATCGCCAGCTCGGGACGGAGTAGCAAGAACGATCCGTCACTCTCGTCAGCCTCGACGATGAACAGCTCACCACTGCCGGCGTGCGCGTTCAACCCGGACTCGTAGAGGTTTCCCCCGATAGCGAAGGATGGATCGAGGCCGCAGGCTTGCGCGGCGACGGTCAGCAGCGACGTCGTGGTGGTCTTACCGTGGGTGCCGGCGATGGCGACGGCCCGCTTGCCGGTGATCATCGCGGCCAGCCCACTCGCTCGGCGCAGCACTCGCAATGATCGCTGCCGCGCGGCAACGAGTTCGAAGTTCTTAGGGTTGATCGCGGTCGTGTAGATGAGCGTGTCGATGTTGTCGAGATGGTCCAGCGAATGCCCGATCGACACGTCCGCGCCGAGGGCTCGCAGGGCCGTGACAGTCACCGATTCCCTACCCTCGCAACCGGAAACTTGCAGGCCGCGGGCCAACATGATGCGGGCCAGGCCGCTCATACCGGCCCCGGCGATTCCCATGATGTGCACCCGTCCGAGTTCGTCGGCCGACGGGATCTGCTCGGTCGCCGCGGAGGTGACCAGCGCAGCGCCAGGGGCCGCCCAGTCAGCGGGCCTCTCATAGCTCGACTGTGAGCGGGTGGCGGCGTCCGGCAGCCAAGCCCGCGGTACTTCCTCAGGCGTGCCGCTCACGAGCAACCTCCAGAACCTCTCGGGCGAGAACCTTTCCCGCGTCGCGCGCCCCCGATCTCCGCGCCGCCTCAGTCAT
>JAVEET010000242.1 GCA_030840295.1 Pseudonocardiales bacterium | reverse complement strand
GGTAGAACCGACCTGCACCGAAGTATCGACACCGAGGGACGACGGCAGCGCGCCCGCGGGGACATGGATGAGGTGTACGGGGACTGGACCGCCATCAAGGACAGCGTTCCGGCACCGATTGCCCGGTTGGACAGCGACGTGCTGCAGGCCTTACGAGTCGCATCCTCTGACCCCACAAAACTTACTGACGCCCAATCACTCGATCTGATGATCGCCGAAGGCCCGGCACTCGAGGCGCTGTGCCGGCTCGCCGACGAGGTGCGGCGGGATGTCGTCGGCAATGGCGTCACCTTCGTCGTCAACCGGAACATCAACTTCACCAACGTGTGCTACACCGGATGTCGGTTCTGCGCGTTCGCTCAGCGGCGCACCGACGAGGACGCGTATTCGCTGTCTCTGGACGAGGTCGCTCATCGCGCCCGTGAGGCCTGGGACGTCGGAGCTACTGAGATCTGCATGCAGGGTGGCATAGATCCGAGGTTGTCCGGCGAGGACTATCTCGAACTGGTGCGGGCGGTGAAGCGGGGCGCCCCCCAAATCCACCTGCATGCCTTCAGTCCGATGGAAGTCGTCAACGCCGCCGCGCGATCAGCTCTGTCGATCGAGGAATTCCTCATCGCGGCCCGGGAGGCCGGTGTCGACTCGCTGCCCGGAACTGCAGCCGAGATCTTGGACGACGAGGTTCGCTGGGTGTTGACCAAGGGCAAATTGCCCACCGCACAGTGGATCGAGGTGGTCACGACCGCACACCGCGTCGGCATTCCGACGACCAGCACGATGATGTACGGCCATGTGGACCAGCCGGAACACTGGGTTGCCCATCTGCGGTTGCTGGCCCGGTTGCAGTCAGAATCCGGTGGCTTCAGCGAATTCGTGCCACTGCCTTTCGTCCACACCAGCGCCCCGCTCTATCTGGCTGGGGTCGCTCGGCCAGGCCCGACCGTTCGAGACAACCGCGCGGTGCATGCGATGGCCCGGCTGATCCTGCACGGCCAGATCGACCACATCCAGTGCTCCTGGGTCAAACTTGGCGTAGATCAATGCCACACCGTACTCACCGGCGGCGTCGATGATCTCGGCGGCACACTGATGGAGGAGACGATCAGCCGGATGGCCGGCTCGCAGCATGGCTCACGCAAGTCCGTCGAGGATCTCGAGGCCATGGTGCGTGCGGTCGGCCGGACCCCACGGCAACGATCCACGACGTACGGAGTTGTGCCCGATGAGCGCCTGGCCGCCGCCCGGCGCGAGGAGAACAGCCACCATTCACTGACACTGCTGCCCGTTCTGCGGTAGAGCGCAGGGCCTCGCTCAGCTTCCCTTGTTATGCGTGGAACTCCGGCACCCTGCACCTGACTGGCCCAGTCCCAGACCCGGATTGAAGTGGCTCACCAATTCGTAGCTGCCGGGCTGGGCAATGGCGATGTGTACGAACCCGCCGAGATCAGTGATGCAGGTGTCGGCCGGAAGCAATGCAGGCATTGACAGCAGTGTGAGGTAGGGAGACCAGCGCAGCCGAAGGGTGACCGCGCCGGGTTTCTGGGTCTGCAGGTCGATTGCGGTGTCGTGCACGGCGGTCACTCGCGCGCCGACGGCAAACGGAGTCGCGTCGGCCACCCGGTACAACCGCCAGTCGGAGTTCGACCAGATCAGCTTGAGGTAGGCGGGATGCTCAGCGACGATCACCGCCTCGGCTTTGGACGCATAGTCCAAAGCCGTGTTCGGCACCGCGACCCAGCCGACCGCGAGGTCGTGCAGCCAGGCGTGATAACTGTCGGCGGTCAGGGCGCCGGGCTGGTAGAAGACGGCATTGTTTGAACGATCGGCCTGCCGATCCCACCCGCGGGCCAAGGACATCGACGACAGGTAGACCGATGGCCAGTGGTTGCTCGTGTCCAGCGCCTCCAGTCGCTGGCCTATGGACGACTGGGGGTCCTGTGCGCGCCCGAGCATCAGCTGTTGGATCAGGGGCTGGTAGAAGGTTGCACGCGAGGATTCCGAGCCACCCGAGTGCAACTGGCCGACCAGGTCCGAAGCCGGCCATAGGGTCATCAACGCAACGACGATAATCAGCACCCGCCGCGAGACGGCCGCGCTCGCAACGAACGCGGGTACGGCCGCCACCCAAGCGAAGCGAGTTATGTTCTCTCCCACCGCCCCCGGAAAGAGGAGAAAGACAGGCATTGCGGCGACGGAAAGGAAGGCCGTCACCCTAATCCCCCGTTGGCGCGCCAGCGCCCCTACAGCGATTCCGCAGAGGGCTGCGGGGATAGCCTGAGTTGCCGAAAAGGGCATGATGCCGGTGCCGGGAAAGAGCACCGTCATGAGTCCGGCGATGCCCACCAGCGCCACCGCGCTCGCAATGGCCGGGCGTCGTCGTTTTGGGTCCGACACCGCGATCGCGACCATGGCGATGCCGAGAAAGAGACCGGCCAAGGGGCTGGCCGCGAAGGTGCCTACCGACAACGCCATTGTGGTCAGGAGGGCTGGGCGCCGAATGGCCAGCAGCGCGAGCACACCCACCGCCACTCCCGCAGCGAAGGTGACGCGTCCGTTCAGGACATCAGCGGCGGAGGTGGCGGCACAGGCAATCACCGTGGCTCGCGGCCGTAGCGAATCTCGAGCCAGCGTTCGTACACCTGCCACCGTGACGACCGCGGCCAGCACAGCCGTCGCCCGGACGCCGATCAGCGCCATCGATGACGGCGTCAACAGGCTGTAGTTCGGCAACAGCATTCCGCCGAACCAACCCGTCCACCACGACGACACACCTTGCGTCCGGACGACATTTGCACGAGCCACCTGCGCCGCCAGATCCGGCGAAAGTGGCGCCCATCGCAGGTACATCCCGATCAGACCCAGGGATAGGACGGCTCCGACCGTACGGTTCAGCAGCGACGGCGATAGCGCCATTCGCAACGTCTGAGGTGGCCGCGAATAATTGGTCATCGACTGGCTCGCAGCGCCGACAGCAGACCCGAGAACGAGAATGCTCCCGCGATGCTGTAGATGCCGGGCCGATCGACCGTCAGAGCGACCTGGAGGGAACCTCGACGGCTCAGCTGCGCGCTTGCCGGTCGACCGTCGACCGGGGCGACCCGGAGATAGGGAGACGATCTGATCCGCAACGCCACCGTTGCCGATTTCGGGACGTCGACAAGCAGTGCCGCCGGCGAGGACGAGATCACACTGGCCGGCGCGGAGACAATCGGTTGGGCACCTCGTACCGAGTACAGCGTCCAATGCCTGTCGTGCCACGTTTCGGTCAGGTAAGGCAGACCCGAGGCGATCAGCGCTGCTTCCGCACGATTGTGGGCGTTGAGATCATCCGGAACCGCCACCCACGCGACAGCGAGTTCGTCCAGCCACGACCGATAGCTCATTGGAGTGAGGGGCTCGGCACCGTAGAAGAGCGGGTTGGCGCTGACGTCGGCCTGCAGGTCCCAGCCACGTGCCAGATTGGCATACCGCGAGACCTCGGCGGAGGAACGATGCGTGGGTGTGTCCAACGCCTCCACGCGGTAGCTGGCCAGGCCCGGCTGACGCGAAAGGGCCGCACGCAACGAGTCGTAGTACCCAGACCGAGCCGATGCCTGAGTGGCCGCCCGGACGTCGATAGCGGTCAACCCAGCTGCGTAGATCACGGCGGGAGCCACGGCAAGGCAGACGAACCGTCGAGGTGAGGACGAAAATGCCCAGACGACCGGTGGGACAACGAACAGGGCATAGCGGCCGAGATTCCCGCCGACACCGATGGGAAGGAAGTAACAGCAGACACAAAGCGCGGTCGAAATCAGCAGTCCGATCCGGATATGCCGGGGAAGGCGTAGCAGCTGAAGGACCAGCAGCGCGACAAGTACCTTGACGGCGGTGCTGCGGTCGAACGGTGTCGGTCCAGGAACCCCGAAGATGGCGGCGAGGAGGAGCAAGGCCAACCCGGCAACCAGGGTTTGCCGCCAGACAGCCTTTCGCCAGGCTGTGCCTGTGAAAAGCAGCCCGGAGGTAGCCAGCAACACAAATGCTCCGGCCAGCGGCGATGCCAATATTGCGATCAAGCTGAAGGTGCCAGCCGCCCAGTCGAGCCCCCGGCGAAGGAACATGATCCCCGCCAGCGCAAAGGCCGCCCCCAGGCAGAACGCGATCCGCCCGGACCACAAATTCGCCAAAGCCGTAATGGCAACCAGCGACGTCGCCGACAGCTGGTAGCGAAACCCGGCCAGCAGATGTCCAGTGAGAAAGACAACGGCGAGGACGGCGCAAGCGGCGGCCGCGGGCACCCCGATGAGGTGGGTGACCCACGGCGTGATCACCGAATACCGGCCCGGTGTCGCGCCGCCGAACCAGCTGAACCAGTAGGTCTGTCCGACTCCGCGGTCGAGTGCGTCAGCGCGCACTGTGGCAGCCTGCAGATCCGATACCGGCAGCCGGAGCAACAGAAACAGGCCGGTGCCAAGCGCGGTGACGGCCAACGGCGCACGCATCGGCCGACTTCGAGACTCGCTGTGCACCTCAACCACGGTGAGCGCCGAGCGCAGAGCCGCAGGGTGCATGGTGTTCAGCATAAACAGCGGCATGGAGGAACCGACAAGCGGACGCTGAGCAAGTATGGGTGTTGGTTCGATCTCGCGGCCCGCCCCCTCGCGACGCAACGTGGGTGGACTGGCGCAAATGCGCGCGATCTGCCGTTATGTGAGTCAGTCAAACGGGGGACGCATCGAGGTCCGTTCGGACGTCCATGTGAAGCGGCTGTAAGACGTATGGTTGCTCAGCGCCCATGGTGTTGGGCCCAACGAGAGGGCCTCACATGACAAAGAACGTGCTGCTACGGCTGGTTGTGACCATGCAGGTCGGTTGGGACAACCTCACGGATAAGGTCCGCGACCGAGAGCGTGGCGCCACTGCCGTCGAGTACGGACTGATGGTGGCCCTGATCGCGATCGTCATCATCGTCGCCGTCACGCTGTTGGGCAGCAAGTTGAACGGTCTGTTCTCCAAGGCCGGCAGGTCGATTCACTCGTAGTCCGGCTCTCCCCGGTCGCATAGAACCCTGTTACCGGGGTCATATAGCGTTCATCGAACTCGAACACATCTGAAACACCGAGCCTGTCAATTGCTGCCGAGCTTCAGGGCAGCCAAGCCGGCATCGAGTCCAGGAACCCGAGGCGCTGTCGAGCCAGGCGCTCGAGCATCTCCGGCATAGCTGTCGTCGGCACGCCGCTCAGATGGTCACGGCATTGGGAAACGACTTCGGTGATGACCACCTCGGGTAGTTGGGATGAGAACTCCTCACACAGCCGCTCGATCACATCAGCGTTCTCTGGCATGACACTCACCCGCCTCGCTGCATCGCAGAGTAGGGCAAGTCTGTGTGGCTGATGTCAGATTTCTGTGCCCGGCGACCGCGATGTTGGCCGGCCCGCGCGCTACGGTCGGAGTGTCGATCGGCCCCGAGCGAGGTCGCACCAGGCCACTCAGCTCAGTCCTGGGCGGTCAGCCAATCCCCGACGACCTGCATATACCGAGCGCGCTCCTCGACGTGCGGCATATGCGATGACTGCTCGAACAGGGTCCACCGGCTGCCTTCGATCCCGGCCAGAAGCGCCTGCTGCAGCGCCGGCGCGGCCTCGTCGTAAGCGCCCGAGACCAGCAACGTCGGTACCGCGATCTCACTCAATCGGTCCTTGGACTGCCAATCCCGGATGGAACCCACCACATGGAACTCGCTGGGCCCGTTCATCGTGTGGTAGACGGTCGGATCGCGATCGATCCAGCCGAAGGCTGCATCCACCTCGGCCGGCCACTCGTCCAACCGGCAGACGTGCCGACGGTAGAAGACCTGGCACGCTTCGGCGTACTCAGGTGACTCCGTGGTGCCGGCCTCCTCATGACGGCGCAGCGTCGCGTCCACGTCCACTGGGAGAAGGGTGCGAAGTCGGTTGCACTCCGCGACGAAATCCGGGAAGGAGGCTGCGGTGTCGGCCAGTACCAATGACCGCAGGCCCTCGGGCTGGGTCAGCGCATACTCCTGGGCCAGGAATCCGCCCCAGGACTGTCCGAGGACGTGGTGACCTGAGCCGAGACCGAGCGCCCGCACCAGGTTCTGCAGCTCCTGCACGAAGAGCTCGACCGTCCAAAAGTCCGCACCCCGGTCCGGGAGGTGGGAACTGCGGCCGTTACCGATCTGGTCGTAGAAGATGACTGCCCGGCCACCGACGGCCAGATCGGACATGGACAGCAGATAGTCGTGGGTCGCTCCCGGTCCACCATGCAAGGTGATGAGCGGGGCGGGCCCGGGTGCCCCACGCAGGTCGCCCACGATCCGGTACCAGGTCCGGTGCATTTCCTGAACGCCCTGGAAGACAACGGGAAACTCCACCTCACCCTCGACGGTACTGGTGTCCGGTCGGAGTCCTGAGAGATCATCAGTGTGCATGTCGGTCTCGCTTCTCGAGGATGGATGAGTTGAGGTGTTCCCACGGCTGTCGTGGAGGATGCACGTCCCCGCAGAACCTCTGCATACAATGAGCGACCATGAGCTCCTCGTCCGTTTCGTCGCACACTCTGGGAGCTACCCATCTGCCGCTCCGGGATGTGGTGGCCACCGAGTTGCGCCGGTTGATTCTGGGCGGTGAGCTGGCACCTGGCGAACGTCTGATCGAAGATCGGCTAGCCGAGCTTCTCGGGGTTTCGCGCAACCCGGTGCGGGAGGCAATGCGGGTTCTGAGCGCCGAGGGATTCATCGAGGTAACGGCCCGTCGGGGTGCCTTCGTGTCAAGCATGTCGGCCCGGGAGGCGATGAACCTGTTCGACGTCCGTCTGGCACTGGAGCCACTCGGCGCTCGGCTCGCGGCTCTGTCGGCAGGACCTGCCCAGGTGGCCGAGCTCGCCGCGATCCTGGATCGAGCGAGGCTGGCCACCGACGAGGGGAACCTGGACGCACTGGCCGACCTCAACACGGACTTCCACTCTTACGTATTCGAGATTGGCGGCAACAACTATCTGGCCGGCATCGCCATTCCGATGGTGAAGCGAGCCCAGTGGCTGTTCCGGCACAGCGCTGCGGCCCGCGCGCCGCATTCGTGGACCGAGCACCGGGGGCTGATCGAGGCCATCCGGGCCGCGGACGGGGAATTCGCCGAGTCCGAAGCGAGAAACCATGTGCTGGCGGCACGGGCTTCCTTCCTGCGTTCGGCGACGGACTGACCACCGGCGTCATCACAAGAGCAGGTTCGGCAGTCGGCAGCTAACTCGCCTGATCTGGATACATTACACGGGATGCCCTGGTTTCCGACCGCTAGTCAGCTGATCTTGGAGTTTATGTGAACCAACTGCCCATGACCACCCGCCCCGAACTCAGCGGAGATTTCGGCATGGTGGCCAGCACCCATTGGCTCGCATCATCGGTCGGCATGAGCGTGCTGGAACGGGGCGGCAACGCCGCCGATGCCGCGGTAGCCATCGCATTCGTCCTGCAGGTAGTGGAGCCGCATCTGAACGGGCCGGGTGGTGAAGCCCCGATACTGGTGTGGAGTCCCGCCAACGAGCAGGTACGCGTGGTCGCCGGGCAAGGTGTCACGCCGGCCGCGGCCGACCTCGAGGCCTTCGCTGCTCTGGATCTCGACCTGGTTCCCGGAACCGGCTTGCTGGCCGCGACGGTGCCGGGCGCATTCGGGGCGTGGCTGAGGTTGCTGTCCGAGTGGGGCAGCTGGCCCTTACGTGATGTGCTGGAGCCGGCAATCGGCTACGCCGAGCGCGGTTGGCCGATGCTCCCGTCGATAACGCATACCATCGACACGGTGGCCAGAACCTTCACCGAAGATTGGCCATCCTCGGCCGACACCTGGCTATCGGGTGGTGCCGCGCCGGCGCCGGGCACTCGAATGCAAAATCCACGGCTCGCGGTCACCTGGCGTCGGCTGCTGGCCGAAGCCGAGGCGGCCGGCGGATCGCGAGAGGCGCAGATCGAGGCGGGCCGGCGGTGCTTCTACCAGGGCTTCGTCGCCGAAGCCATCGATGCGCACTGCCGGATCCCGGTACGCGACAGTTCTTCCACTTTGCACGCCGGTCTGCTGACCGGTGCTGATCTGGCGGACTGGAACTGTCCGCTGGAAGAACCGGTGTCCCTGGACTATGCCGGCTTGACCGTGTTCAAGACGGGGCCGTGGGGTCAAGGGCCGGTCTTTCTCCAACAGCTGGCTCTGCTGTCGGGCTTTGATCTGGCTGCCGCGGGCCACCTGTCAGCCGACTACATCCATACCGTCGTGGAGGCATCGAAACTCGCCTTTGCCGATCGGGAAGCCTGGTACGGCGACCCGGACGTGGTCGACGTGCCGATCTCTGAACTCCTCTCGCCTTCGTATACAAGCGACCGCCGCACCCTGATCTCGTCCCAGGCGTCGTACGACCTGCGGCCGGGGTCGCCCGGCGGCCGTTCCCCGGTCCTGCCGGAATGGCCCCTGTCTGTGGCCCAGATCGGCCAATTCGCAACCACCGGTGCCGGTGAGCCGACCGTTGCAGCCAACGGCGCCACCCGTGGTGACACCTGTCATCTGGACGTCATCGACCGTGACGGCCTCACCATCTCCGCCACTCCCAGCGGTGGCTGGCTGCAAAGTTCGCCGACTGTCGCCGACCTCGGTTTCTGTCTCGGCACCCGGGCCCAGATGGCCTGGCTCCAGCCCAACTTGGCCTCCTCCCTGCGCCCGCGAAGCCGCCCCAGAACCACTCTCTCGCCGTCACTTGCCCTGAAAGACGGTCGGCCCTACCTCGCATTCGGAACGCCGGGCGGCGACCAGCAGGACCAATGGTCATTGGTGTTCTTCCTGGCGCACCTGCACTCCGGGCTGGGCCTGCAAGCGGCCATCGACGCGCCCAACTGGCACAGCACACACTTCCCGAGTTCCTTCTGGCCCAGGGATGCTGAGCCGGCCGGCCTCGTTCTGGAGGACCGCATCGATCCCGCGGTGGTGGCCGAGCTGGCCGCCCGTGGACACGCGGTGAGCGTCGTCGACGGCTGGAGCCTCGGGCGCCTGAGCGCGGTGGGGCGCGACACCAGGACGGGTTTCCTTCGGGGTGCCGCGAACCCGCGGGGCAGTCAGGGATACGCGGTAGGTCGATGACCCTGGGCCACGCGATTCTGCTGGCGGTAGCGGGTTTTGTGGCGGGCTCGCTGAACGCGGTGGCCGGCGGCGGATCATTGATCTCGTTTCCGGCGCTGCTGGCCGCCGGCCTGGGCAGCGTACCGGCGAATGTGACCAACACAGTGGCCCTGTGGCCCGGTTACGTCGGCGGTGCCTTGGGTTATCGGACCGAGCTCAGTTCCGACCGGGCGCCCGTATCCAGGCTCGTGGCAGCGAGCCTCCTCGGGGCGCTTCTCGGTTCGATCCTGCTGCTGACTACGCCGGCAAGCGTCTTCAGCGCTCTGGTCCCCTGGCTCGTGCTGGGTGCCACCCTGCTATTCGCGGCGCAACCCTGGGTGTCCGCGCGGGTCACGGCGCGACTGAACTCCGGCTCGGAGATGCAGGCCGGACGAGTGGTGCAACTCGGCGTGCTGGTGGCCTCGGTCTATGGTGCCTACTTCGGCGCCGGCCTCGGCATCATGCTGCTGGCGGTACTGGGGTCGCTGATGAGCATCGACCTGCAGCGACTCAACGGAGTGAAGAATGCCCTTTCGCTGTCGATAAATACCCTCGCAATGCTGTTCTTCGTCGTGTTCGGCCCGGTTCGCTGGTTACCGGTGCTGATCATGGCGGTAATGAGCCTGGTCGGCGGATTTGCCGGTGCGCGCCTGGCGCGACGGCTGCCTCCCAGGGCCCTGCGGGCGGCCGTGGTCATCTTCGGTATCGCGGTGACCACGGTCCTGCTCTTCCGCTGACCTGCGAGCGGTTACGCCCGGGTCATGGTGACGAAACATGTCCGTAGTGGGCGCTACGTATACAAGATACATAGCGCTCCGGTCGCGGGGCCCTGAGCCACGTCCAAGGGAGTCCGAAGGATGACTGATCGCGCCATATCCGCCTCGACGGCTGAGGATCTCCCTCTCCGAACGGGCGACCAAACTGCCCTTTCGCGCCGAGGATTTCTGGGCATGGGGGCCTTCCTGGCCGCCGGCTTCGCGGCCTCCCCGCTGCTGGCAGCCTGTGGCACGAGTTCGAAGTCCAGCAGCAGTGGCGGCAAGTCCGGCACCCAGACGCTGACCATGGGTATCGCGTCGACACCGGACACCCTCGACCCGGGCGCCACCGGACTCGCGCTGACCCTGCTGATCACTTTCGCCATGTTCGACCCCCTGGTCTGGTGGTTACCGGATTCCAGCGGCGGCAAGTTCTATCCCGGCCTGGCCAAGAGCTACACCGTGTCGCCCGACGCGACGACCTACACGTTCAAGCTGCGGACCGATGTCACCTTCCATGACGGCACGAAATTCGACGCCACGGCCGTGAAAGCTACCTACGACCACGTCGTCGATCCGGCGACGAAGTCCAAGAGCGGCCTGGGTGCCCTGGGGCCATACAAGGAAACGAAGATCATCGATCCCACGACGGTGCAGATCATCTTCACCGAGCCCAATGCCTCGTTCCTGCATCAGCAGGCTGCCGGCAACTTCGGGATCGCCTCGCCCGCTGCGCTGCAGAAGTACGGCGCAACCGGTTTCGGGAACCATCCGGTGGGGTCCGGGCCCTTCATGTTCAGCAAGTACGTCTCGGGTGACCGGCTCACGCTGGTGAAGAACCCTGCCTACAAATGGGGTCCGGAGGTGCTCGGCACCACCGGACCGGCCTACCTCGACGAGCTGATCTTCCGGATCGTCGCCGACGACAACGGGCGGTACAACGCCCTGCAATCCGGACAGGTGCAGATCGCCATGAACCTGCCGGCCAACAGCATCTCGGCCGCGTCGAAATCCGGCAAGTTCCAGCAACTCACGGTCCCGTCGATCGGCACGCCCAACGGAATGCCGATCAACGTCTCCAAGTTCCCGACGGACGATCCTAAGGTCCGCGAAGCCATCATGTATGCGGTCGATCAGGAGAAGCTGGTCAAGGACGTGTTGTTCGGCGTCGACACCGCGGCGCACACTGTCCTCACCGCGATCACCCCGGGCTACAGCAAGTCCTCAGCCGCGCTGTATTCCTACAACCCGGACAAGGCAAACGCCCTGCTCGACGAGGCCGGCTGGACCAAGGGGTCCGATGGCGTACGCACCAAGAGCGGCCAGAAGCTGGCCCTGAATATCATTCTGTTCAGCGGCGCCGGCTTCGAGTTGCCGACTCAGTTCGTAGTTTCTGAACTGGCCAAAGTCGGCTTCACCGCGACAACCACGGTGCAGCCCTTCGCGACGGCACAGGGTTCGTTCAACGCCGGCGAGCACAACCTCGGCGCCTTCGGCTACTACGGCGCTGACCCGTACCTGCTCAACATCTGGGTCAACTCCAACGCCATCAAAGCGGGCTTCAACTGGTCCCACTATGCCAATCCCGAGATCGACAAGCTGATCGCGAAGGCCAACTCGACCGCAGCCGACGGTGCCCGGGGAGCACTCTACGAGCAGGTGAGCACGAAGCTCATGCAGGACGCGGCGTATCTGCCGTTGTGGGACGTCAACGGCGCGTTCACCATGGCCAAGAAGGTTCAGGGGATCAAGACGACGCTCAACGGTTACATCCTCTTCAACGGCGCGAAGCTGAGCTGATCGATGGGCTTCGTGCTGCGACGGCTGAGCGCCTCGCTTCCCGTGCTGCTGGGTATAACCGTCGTTGCCTTCCTGCTGATCCACCTGATGCCGGGTGATCCGGCCAAGGTGATTCTTTTCGGCTCGAACGCAGGTCCGGACCAGATTTCAGCGCTGCGCCAACAGCTCGGCCTGAATGAACCCCTGTGGCGTCAGTACTTTCACTTCCTCGATCAACTGGCACACGGCAACCTCGGCACGTCCTACCTCACCCAGAACTCGGTGGCGCATGAATTGGTGAGCCGCACGCCGAGCACCCTGGTATTGACCGCGACCGCATTGCTCGTCGCGATCGTGGTCGGTGTACCCCTCGGGTTGATCGCGGGCGTTCGGCCGAACTCCCTCGTCGACCGGCTGGCCCGCGGGTTCTCGTTCCTGGGGGTGGCCATTCCGTATTTCTTCCTGGCCCTCGTCCTCGTTCTGCTCTTCAGTGTGCGCCTGCAACTGCTGCCTGCGATCGACGACGGCACCCCGCAGGCTCTGATCATCCCGGCGGTGTCGCTGGGTTGGGGTTACTCGGCGATTCTCACCCGCCTGATCAGAGGCAGAATCATCGAGGAATACCGGAGCGACTATGTGAGATCTGCCCGAGCCCGTGGCTGCCCGGAATGGCGGGTGCTTTTGCGGCATACGCTTCGCAACTCCTCGATACCCGCCATCACCACAATCGGCCTGCAGTTCGGCAACATCCTCACCGGAGCCGCCATTACCGAGGTGATCTTCGGGCGAGCCGGACTCGGGAGTTTTCTAGCGACCTCGATCACCAACAAGAACATTCCGGTAGTCCAAGGCGCGGTGGTTCTGATCGGCATCGGTTACGTCCTGCTCAACCTGGTCGTCGACTTGATCGTCGGCGCTGTGGATCCGCGCACCCGACTAACTCCGGCCATCTCATGACCGGCTCGGCGCAGGTGTCGCAGCAACAGCGTGAGGATCTTCAGATGGCCGACGTGCAGACAACAGACGTGGTGGTACCGCCGGCGATGGAGAATGCCGGTTCCTCACCGCGTTTCACAAGCATGATCGTGCGCCGGATCGCCCAAGCGGTGTTGCTGCTCGGGCTGGTGGTTGTGTTGCTGGTGCTTCTCACGCCCGGCCTGATCGCCCACCAGAGCCCTATCGCCACCGGGGACAACATCCTCACGGCGCCGGGACACGCCCACCTGTTCGGAACCGACCAACTCGGCCGTGATGTGTTCAGTCGCGTTGTCTACGGTTCCCGACCGGTACTGATGGCCAGCCTGGCTGGGGTTGCACTCGCCACCGTTGCCGGTGTCGCCGTCGGTGTTCTCGGTGGTTTCGCTCACCGCATGGTCCGGGCCTTGGTCATGCGGGTAGTGGACGTACTGCTGTCACTGCCGGTGCTGCTGATCGCCCTGATCCTGATCGCCACGGTCGGGTCAGGGCTATCCAGCATCGCTATCGCCGTGGGCATCGCCTTCACGCCCGGCTTCGCCCGGGTTGTCGAGTCATCGGTTCGAAAGCTTCGATCAGCGGAGTACGTCCAGGCCGCGAAAGTGTTCGGCTCCGGTGGTGTCCGAACATCGTTTCGCCATCTGTTGCCCAATCTCGCCACCGAGGTCGTCGTGTTGATCAGCAGCGGCGTGGGCTGGGCGGTGCTGACGGCGACAACCCTGAGTTTCCTCGGCCTGGGCGTGCGCTTGCCCGCTGCCGATTGGGGCAGTGACCTCGCCGCCGGTGCCACCAACCTCTCGACTGCGTGGTGGCTCTCGACCTTTCCGGGCGCCGCGATCAGCTTGACCATCTTGCTGGCCAACTTCCTCGGCGACTATGTGAGCGCCGTTCTGGACCCACGCGGTGGGCTCGGACTACGTCGCGGAATCAGGTCATTCCGCACACGGCAGAAGGGAACCCGGGCATGAGTCTGCTCGAGGTCGCGAACCTTAGAACCGAGATCCGTACCCCCGACGGCGTCGTCTGCCCGGTGGACGATGTTTCCTTCACGGTCGCTCCCGGTGAGACCGTCGGCCTGGTAGGCGAATCCGGTTCGGGCAAGACGATGACCGGCATGTCGATTCTGCGGCTGTTGCCCAGCGGTGGATCGATCGTCGGCGGATCGATCCGGTTCGACGGTCGCGAGCTGGCAGAACTGAGTTCGACCGAGATGCGGCGCCTGCGGGGAAACGAGATCGCGATGATCTTCCAGGATCCCATGACCTCCCTCAATCCGACCCGGACCATCGGCAGCCAGTTGCGCGAGGCGTATCGGCTGCATCGGGATGTCTCCCGGGCCGACGCCAAGCGTCGGGCCGAAGAGGTACTCGGGCTGGTCGGCATGCCACGACCACGCGAGCGGCTCGGCGACTTCCCACACCAGCTGTCGGGGGGTATGCGGCAACGCGCGATGATCGCGATCGCTCTGATCTGCGAGCCGAAACTTCTGATTGCGGACGAGCCGACCACAGCACTGGACGTATCCATCCAGGCCCAGATCCTGGAGTTGCTGGCTGACCTGAAGTCGCGCCTGAATATGGCAATCCTGCTCGTCACCCACGACCTGGGGGTGATCGCCGGCCATGCCGACCGGGTCGTGGTGATGTACGCCGGCCGGGTCGCTGAGCAGGCCGGCACCGCGGACCTGTTCGCCGACCCCCGGCATCGCTACACCTCGGCCCTGTTCGAGTCCATGCCGACGCTGGAGATGGACGCTGGCCGGTCCCTGGCGGCGATTCCTGGAATGCCACCGAAACTCATTGACCTGGCGCCCATGTGCCGGTTCGCGCCACGCTGCCGTTTCGCCGCGGACGACTGCCGAACCGAGGACCCGGCGCTCGTCCAGTCACCGGGCGGCCATCAGCACACGTGCCTGCATCCCAGGAGTTCGGTTGGACCGGGTCCCGATCGTCGCGAGGTGCTGGTGCGGGTGCGGCGGGAGGCGCCCGTCTCCGATCGAAAGGCGCCGTTGCTGGAGTTGCATCAGGTGCACAAGGCGTTTCCGTTACGCGCGGACAGTGCGCTCGGACCCCGACGACAGGTCCACGCTGTCTCGGGTGTCTCGCTCACCGTGCAATCGGGTGAGACTGTCGGCGTGGTGGGCGAGTCAGGGTGCGGCAAGACAACAATCGGACGAATGCTGGTCGGCCTGGATCGCCCATCCAGCGGCAGCATCAGCTTCGAGGGCCGCGACCTGACCACGATGCGACGGGGCGAACTGCGACATCGACGGCGCAACCTGCAGATCATGTTCCAGGATTCCGCTGCCGCGCTGGATCCCCGGATGCCGGTGGCCGCCCTCATCGAGGAGCCGCTGATCGCGCAGCGGGTGGGAACCCGTCGCCAACGACGGGCCGAGGTGGCCGAATTGCTGGAGGCGGTGGGGTTGCCCAGTGATGCTGGCACCCGGTACGCGCATGAGTTTTCCGGGGGCCAGCGTCAACGGATCGCGATAGCGCGGGCGCTTGCCCTCAAGCCCAAGATCATCGTGGCCGATGAGCCGGTGTCGGCCCTGGACGTGTCCATCCAGGCCCAGATCCTCAACCTGATGCGGTCGCTGCAGGATCGGTACGGGCTCACCTACGTCGTGATCTCCCACGACCTCTCGCTGCTGAAGTATCTCGCGGACCGGATCGGCGTGATGTATCTGGGCAAGCTGGTGGAACTCGGCACCAGCAACGAGGTGTATCGGGCACCTAGACACCCCTATACCGCCGGCCTGATTGCGACCATCCCGTTACCTGACCCCGTCCGGGAACGGGCCAAGGAGGAAAGCACTCTCGGCGGCGAGTTGCCCTCGGCGATCGATCCGCCGAGCGGCTGCCGCTTCCGAACGCGCTGTCCGCGGGCCACCGACCTGTGCGCCCAAGTCGAGCCACCATTACAGGAATCGGCCGGCCTGCATGCCGTTGCCTGCCACTATCCGCTCGATGTCGCACCCGTGGACGACATCGCCGTCGCCGTCTGAACCCGAGAGAGATTTCCTTGACTCAACATTTTCTTGATCCGACTCCGGCCACCGTTACCGATGTGTTCTCCCCCGCGATGCCACCTGTGCTATCGGTCCAACCCGGCGACACGATCGTGGTGCGATCCCTGGACGCCTCGGGATACCTCAGCCCGCAGCAGCACCCTGGAGATCGTCCGAGCACGATGTTCGACCAGGCCCGCGGTCATTGCCTGACCGGTCCTATTGAAGTCCTGGGCGCCGAGGTGTCGATGACCCTGGCCGTTACCCTGGAATCATTACGTCCCGATGACTGGGGTTGGACGCTGGCCGCGGCCCTGGACAACCCTCTCAACCGACGGCTAGGCGTGGTCCCGGGTCCGCCGTCCTGGCTGCTCTGGTCGCTGGATCCGGACAAGGGAACCGGCACCAATGACCGTGGCGTCAGCATCGACCTTGCGCCTTTCCTCGGCGTGATGGGCCTTCCTCCGGCAGAAGCCGGCGAGCATTCCACCGTCCCGCCGCGGGCGGCCGGTGGCGGCAACATCGACTGCCGGGAACTGGTGGCCGGTAGCACGCTCTACCTTCCGGTGACGGTGGACGGAGCCATGCTGTGCCTGGGCGACGGACACGCCGCACAGGGGGATGGCGAGGTCGGTGGCACCGCCATCGAATGCCCAATGACGACCACGGTGACACTCGACCTGGTGTCCGAGACGCCGGTGCCGGGCATCCACGCCGTGACACCGACAAGCCGGATCACCTTCGGGTTCAACGCCGATCTCAACGAGGCCACGGCCGAGGCTCTTGACGCCATGCTCGGCTGGATGCAGGTCCTGTTCGAGGTGGACAAGCCGACCGCGCTCGCCCTGGCCAGTACGGCCGTAGATATGCGGGTGACCCAGATCGCCAACGAAGTATGGGGAGTTCATGCCGTCTTGAACGATGGAGTGCTGCGATGAGCTGGCCGATTGCGGAGGGGATGTTCGAGCTCGGTGACCTCAAGGTCGAGCACGGTGGGGTAATCCCGCAGGCGCGCCTGGCCTGGCAGAGCCACGGAACGCTCAACGCGGCAAGGGACAACGTAATTGTCTATCCGTGTAGTTACACGGCCACTCACGACGACCTGTCCTGGCTGATCGGACCGGATAAGATCCTCGATCCGCTGCAGTGGTTCATCGTTATTCCGGACATGTTCTCCAACGGCCTGTCCTCAAGCGCAGCTGATGTCGAGGACTTCCCCGGCTTGGTCACGATGCGCGACAACGTACTGGCCCAACGCCGGCTGCTGACCGAGCATTTCGGCGTGGACCGGGTGGCCGCCGTATACGGATTCTCGATGGGAGCAGGACAGGCCTATCACTGGGCGGCCGGGTTCGGAGAGTCGGTCGAGCGCGCGATCGTGGTCTGCGGCAGTGCGCGCACCTCGATTCACAACCGCGTGTTCCTGTCCGGGCTGCTGCGCACGCTGGAGGCCGCCCCGGAACATCTCGGAAACGGCAGGTTCGCGGCCGAGCCCGTTGCAGCGATTCGGGCCTTCAGCCACATCTACGCCGGGTGGGGCTTGAGCCAGGACTTCTACCGCGCCGAGCTCTTTCGCACGGTGCTCGGCGCGCCTGATCTCGAGAGTTTCCTCAAGACAGACTGGGAGGATTCGTTCGGCGCCCATCGGGCCGCGAACCTGTACGCGCAGGCGCTGACCTGGCTGGCTGCCGACATCAGCGCCGATCCGCGATACGAAGGCGATCTGCCGGCCGCCCTGTCCGCTATCCAAGCCCGCGTGCTGCTGCTACCGAGCGAGACCGATCTGTACTTCCGGGTGGCCGATAATGCCGTGGAACTCGCCTCCCTCAAGCAGGCTGAACTCCGTGCCATCCCGAGTATCTGGGGCCATCGGGCAGGCAGCCCGCAAGGGCTCGAAGCCGAGACCGAATTTCTCCGGACTGCGGTACGGGGTTGGCTGGCGACCTGATGGCTACCCACGCGGTTGGCCTCACCTCAGCAAGGACAGCCTGCCCACGATCTTGTCGACGCGATTGCGCGGGCCGATCAGGCTGACCGCGCAATACGAGAGGTGATCGCCCGCCGCCACCGATAGCTGGTTAGTCGCGAGGCTGTTCGCGCAGAGGGGCTGGACCTTTGATGGCCGTTTGAGCGCCCATTGACGTTGGTCCCTTCCGGGCGTTTGAATGAGCCACCCAACAAAGGAGCATGTCATGGCGAAATACCTGATCAAAGCCTCCTATAACGCCGAAGGGATCAAGGGTGTCATGAAGGCTGGCGGTACCAGTCGCGTCGATGCAGTGAAGAAGGCGATCGAGAGTGTTGGCGGATCGGTCGAGTCGTTCTACTTCGCCTTCGGCGGCAACGACGTTTATGTCACCGTCGATGCTCCCGGCAATGTTGCGGCGGCGGCGATGGCCGGGGCCGTCGGTTCATCGGGAGCCCTTGCCCGGTACGAGACCGTCGTACTCCTCTCGGCAGCTGAGATCGACGAGGCAATGAAGATGGCGGTCAGCTATGCCCCGCCTGGCTCGTAGGTCAAGGACACCCACCAAACGCGCGGTTTCTCTACACTCTATAAGGCCTTTCTAAGATCGTTGTTCCAAAGCGCGGGACGCCACGAACGGCAGATTTGCGCCGCGCCGGCCCGTACGAGCCGGCCTCACAGGCCTGCAGCGGCGGCGGCGGTCTGCAACACGTCCGAGAGCATCGCCGGCGTCAGTCGCCCGGTGAAGGTGTTCTGCTGACTCACGTGATAGCACCCCATCAGCTCGAGCGTCGCAGGTCCGTCCGAGTCATCGCAATCGCGCTCCAGCAGGTAGCGCGCTCCGTGACCGAATCTGGGTTGCGGCATCGGTATGGACCACCCCGCCGCGGCCAGCACGGGCAACAGCGCCTGCCAGCCGAAGCGTCCGAGCACCACCACACACCGCAGCGTGGGACGCAACAACGCAAGCTCCTGGGCCAGCCACGGTCGGCAAGTATCGCGCTCGCTCGGAGTCGGCATGTTGGCCGGCGGCGCACATCGCACCGGCGCGGTGATGCGCACGCCGCGCAGCGTGAGACCGTCATCGCGGCTTTCGCTAACCGGCTGCGACGCCAAGCCGACAGCATGCAAGGCGGCGAACAGAACCGCGCCAGAACGGTCTCCGGTAAACATCCGGCCGGTGCGATTTGCCCCATGAGCGGCTGGAGCCAGCCCGACGATGGCCAGGCGCGCGTCGGCCGGTCCGAATCCGGGAACGGGCCTGGCCCAGTAATCCCAATCCCGATAGGCAGCTCGCCGGATCACGGCCACCTCCTCCCGCCACTCCGCCAACCGCGGGCAGGCACGACACGTCACGACCGCCTCGTCCAGCTCAGCCAGGGACGAGCACCGCCCGCTGAGCAGGGCGGGGTAATCGGCTCGCTCAGTCGCCTGCTCAGGCATCGCTGGTACGAGCGATGGTCGCGCTCGCTCGCCGAACCGCGCGGACCGGCTCGTCCCCGATTGCGCCGTCGAGGAAGTCGTAGCTGTGCAGCAGCACAGTTGCGGCACGCGATCCCGCCCGCGCTAACTCAGAGACTTGAGCCAGCCAGTCGGCGAGGTCGCCCCACCCGGGGGCAGCAAGGGAGCCACCCACCTGCTGCACGGACAACGCCGCGCACAGATTGGCGAAGGCCATCCGCTGCCTCAAGGGCCAGCCACGCAAAGTGCCGAGGACGAAGGAGGCCGCGAACACGTCACCGGCTCCGGTGGCGTCGACGGCGTTCACCGGCAAGGACGGAACCCATTCCTCCTCGCCGCTGATCGAGTCGATGCCGATCGAGCCCTGTCCACCACAGGTGACCACTACGACCGGAACATCATCGGCCAACGCCATCAGCGCCGCCCTCGGATCGTCGGTACGGGTATAGGCCATTGCCTCGGCACTGTTCGGTAAAAACGCATGCAGGTCCGTCAGCTGTTGCAGCACCATAGGCGACCACTCCTGCTTCGGGTCCCAACCGACGTCACCGAAAAGTTTCATGCCGGTCGCGCTGGCCTGCGCCACCCACGGCTCGGCATTCTCGCCCAGGTGCACGACTCCGGCCAGGGCGCTCGGCGGACTCGATATCAACTTGCTGGTCGGGATCGGTGACGGGTGACTATGCGTGACCATAGCCCGATCTCGTTGAACGGCAAGGGAAACCGTAACCGGTGAGTGCCAGTGGGCGATCCGCTGTGAGAGTGAGAGATCGACTCCCTCCTGTTCGGCGAGCGTCCGCCACAGGAAGTCACCGTAGACGTCGTCGCCGAATGTCGCGGCCAGGGCAGTCCGCATCCCGAGCCGGCTGGCCGCAACGGCGAGGTTGGCGATGCCCCCGGGACAGGACCCCATGCCATCGGCAAGTGATTCGGTGCCGCTGGTCGGCAACGCAGGCAGCCCGGTGAGCACGATGTCGAAGAACACGGTGCCTTGCATAACCACGTCGAAATCCGTGTCGGTCACGGCGATCGCCAACTCACGTCAGCCCCAGCACCCGGTCGACGACGAACTCGATGACCACCCGAGCCGGATTCTCCCGAGGCTGACGGTAACGCTCGGCATAGCGGCGCTCGGCCTCGGCCACCGAATCACGATCGGTGCAGATGACCGCCATCCCCTCCAGGGTGGACCAGCGTCGACCGTCTACCTGACACACCGCAACCCTGGTCGGGCCACCGGCGTCGGCGACATTACGCGCCTTGCGGGAAGACCCGGAGCAGATCACTCGGGCGAGCCTGGTCGTCGCGTCGAACGTCACACCGACCGGCACGACGTGCGGTGAGCCGTCCGGGCGCCGGGTCGTCAAGGTCGCGAGGTGCCGCTCGGTCCAGAACGTGCGGAACTCTGTAGACAAGTCATCGAGTGAGGCCACGTTGCTGCTCCCAGCGTCGGTCGGTCGGCTGTCGGCATCCAGCCTGCCATGCCAGACGTCAGTCGGCGTCAGTCCCGCGACGGAGGAGGGCCGGCAGGAACACCGCGCCGCCGGAGGGAACCAACGACGCCGCCATATCGGCGGGGTTGGACATCGCGCAGGATCGCAGCGACAGACAGCCGCAGCCGATACACGAATCGAGGCCGTCTCGCAGGGCCTGCAACGCGGCGATCTGATCATCGAGGCGGTGCCGCCAGTCGCGGGAGATCCGGGTCCAGTCGGCCTTGGTCGGTGTCCGGGACTCTGGCAGCCGTTTCAACTCCGCGCGGACCTCGTCCAAAGTCAGCCCCACGTTCCGCGCGGCCCGGATGAACGCCAACCGCCGTAATACCGTGCGCTGGTACCGGCGCTGCCCTCCCCCGGTCCGAGCGGCCCGCACCAGGCCCTCGCGCTCGTAGTAGCGAAGCGCCGAGGCCGCGAAACCGCTGCGGCGGGCCACCTCCGAAACGGTCAACATAGGATTGGTGTCCATACCAGCAGGGTACTTGACTTGAAGTTGACTTTAACTTCAAGAATAGGCGTACCGCGCCCAGTTGGAGGTAGTCATGCCTGTCGCTCTCATCACCGGGGCTTCGTCCGGACTCGGCCGAGCGCTGGCCGCGGCCCTGGGCCGGCGGGGCTGGGCCCTGGTTCTGGACGCCCGCACCCCGCAGCCGCTGTACCAGTTCGCCGATGAGCTGGCCGCCCTCACGGTCGTCAAAGCCATTGCCGGGGATGTGTCGATGCCGGACCACCGGCGCGATCTCGCTCAGGCCGTCCGGGCCGCGGGAGGGCTGGACCTGCTGATCAACAACGCCAGTACCTTGGGGCCGACGCCGCTGCCCTCGCTGGCCGAGCTGGCTCTGGCCTCGTTCCACGAGATCCTGCAGGTCAACCTCTTGGCTCCGCTCGGGCTGATCCAACAGCTCCTGCCCCAGTTGGCCGATGACGCTGCCGTGGTCAACGTCTCCTCGGATGCGGCCGTGGCCAGCTATCCAGGCTGGGGTGGTTACGGCGCCGCGAAGGCGGCTCTCGACCACCTCACGGCCACCCTGGGCCAAGAAAATCCCGCACAACGGTGGTACGCCGTCGATCCCGGGGACATGCGAACCCCGATGCACCAGGCGGCCTTTCCCGGCGAGGACATCAGTGACCGGCCCGACCCGGCGACAGTCGTCCCGGCCCTGCTCAACCTGCTCGAACGCCGACCACCCAGCGGCCGATATCGGGCGGCCGACTTCGAACCGACCTCAACCACCGATGCCCGTGGGA
Organism: Pseudonocardiales bacterium; assembly: GCA_030840295.1. Lineage (GTDB taxonomy): Bacteria > Actinomycetota > Actinomycetes > Mycobacteriales > Jatrophihabitantaceae > Jatrophihabitans_A. The sequence goes on along the minus strand of JAVEET010000242.1, from coordinate 1,934 downwards.
GTGCCGGTGCCGGTGCCGATGCCCGTGGGAGTGCCGGTGCCGGTGCCGATGCCGATGCCGATGAGAGTTATGCCCTGAGAAAGACGTCGCGATGACGGCCGTACCCGAAACCCGATTCGACCTACCCGACGAGCTGACTGCCACCGAGCCCGCCGAACATCGCGGGCTGGCCCGTGACGGAGTCCGGCTCCTGGTAGCCGGATCCAGCGGTATCACACACTCCACTTTCAGCCGGCTCGACGAGCACCTCGTGCCCGGTGATCTCATGGTCGTCAACACCTCGCAGACCGTTCCGGCCGAGATCGACGGCGTCCGCAGCGACGGCTGGCCGACCGTCCTGCACATCGCAACCGAGCTGGACGACGGGAGCTGGGTTGTCGAGTTGCGGACGGCACCCTATGCCGACAAGCCGATACTCGACGGCCGGGCGGGTGAGGTGATCCGCCTTTCGCATGCGGAGCGAATTCGATTACTCGAACCATATCCGGCCCCGGGCGGTTCGCCCACCGGCCGGGGCAGCCGGCTGTGGCGGGTGCAGGTGATCAGCTCACGCCCGTTGTCGGCCTACCTGTCGCGACACGGCCGTCCGATCAGTTACGGCTACCTCAGCGGGCAATGGCAGCTCGCTGACTACCAGACAATCTTCGGAAAGGATCCAGGGAGCGCGGAGATGCCCAGCGCGGGCCGTCCCTTCAGTGCCGAACTCGTGCTCAGGCTGATCACCGCCGGGATCACGATCGCCCCGATCACCTTGCACACCGGGGTGTCCTCCCAGGTTGCCGGCGAGCCACCGCAGGCCGAGCGGTTCACGGTCCCGGCCGTCACTGCCCGGCTGGCCAATTCGGCTAAGCGGGCTGGCTCGCGCGTCATCGCGGTGGGTACAACGGTCACCCGCGCGCTCGAATCCGCAGTGACCGAGGACGGCTCGGTGCAGGCCAGCGGGGGCTGGACGGATCTAGTGCTGGGGCCGCAGCATCCGGTGCGGGTCGTGACCGGCTTGATCACCGGTCTGCACAATCCCGACGCTTCTCACCTGCTGCTGGTGGAATCGGTGGCCGGCGCCGAATTGGCGCAGCGAGCTTACGATGCGGCCGTGGCCGAGCGTTATCTGTGGCATGAGTTCGGCGACAGCTGCCTGCTACTCCCCCGCGGGGCGTCCGGGCCAGGCAGTACCGGCCGAGGAACATTGTCGTTCAGACGCAGCTGACCTCGATGCCGATCTCGGTGAGTTCCTTGACCAGGCCCGGGTCGGCATCGGAATCGGTGACGAGGATGTCCACCTCGGAAGGCCCCCTGATCTGGGCAAAAGCCGACCGGCCCAACTTTGTGGAGTCGGCGACGACGAGCACCCGCAGTGCACGGGCGGCTATTCTCGCGTTGATCTCTGCCTCCTCCTCGTTGTGGGCACATGCTCCCCTCGTCACATCGAACGCGTCGACCCCGAGGATTGCGAAGTCCAGAGTCAACTGATTGAGCACCGGAATGGCCAGCGGACCGACCAATTCGTAGGACTGCGACCGAGGTACGCCACCCACCACGACGATCTTGACGTGGCTGCGCACCGCCAGCTCATTGGCGATGTTGAGCGCGTTGGTGACAACCGTGATCGACACCGCACCTCCCTCGGAATGCAGATCGGCACGGGTGGCCAGGGCCCTGCCAACCTCGGTCGTGGTCGTTCCACCGTTGAGGCCCACCACCGATCCGATCGGGATCAGTTCGGCCGCTGCCTGCGCGATCCGGATCTTCTGTTCGGCGTGCCGGGCAGTCTTGTAGCGCAGCGGCAGGTCATAGACCGTCGAGTTGGCCACCGCGCCGCCGTGCGTCCGGTGCAGCAACCGTTCGTCGGCCAGGCCGTCCAGATCGCGCCGAACGGTCGCCGGTGACACGTGCAGGGTTCGGGCCGCATCCTCGACACTCAGGTGCCCCTCGGC
>JAVEET010000217.1 GCA_030840295.1 Pseudonocardiales bacterium | reverse complement strand
GGTTCGCGACGCCGCGAAGCCTCGACATGACCGCAAGGTCATGACCCCCGTAAGCTCTATGGTGCCCGCGAATCCCGGGTCCGAGCCTAAGGGGAGTGCAGCAGTGGCCGAGGAGAGTGTCGAGCAGCGCCGAGCTCGGTTTGAGCGCGATGCTCTGCCGTTCCTCGATCAGCTATATGCGGCGGCGATGCGGATGACCCGCAATCCTGCCGACGCCGAGGATCTCGTTCAGGAGACGTACGTGAAGGCCTTTGCCGCCTTCCACCAGTTCCAGGAGGGCACCAACCTCAAGGCCTGGCTGTATCGAATCCTGACCAACAGCTTCATCAACACCTACCGCAAGAAGCAGCGGGAACCGCAGAAGTCGAGTTCGGAGAACATCGAGGACTGGCAGCTGGCCGCGGCGGAATCGCACACCTCATCGGGCCTGCGATCGGCCGAGATGGAGGCGCTCGACCACCTGCCCGACTCCGACGTGAAGGAAGCGCTGCAATCTTTGCCCGAAGATTTCCGTCTTGCCGTTTACCTCGCGGATGTCGAGGGATTCGCCTACAAGGAGATCGCTGAAATCATGGACACCCCGATCGGGACCGTGATGTCGCGACTGCATCGAGGACGTAAGCAGCTGCAGGTTCTGCTCGCCGACTATGCCAAGGATCGCGGGCTGGTCAAGGCGGGATCGACCGGCACGGTTGAAGGGGAGTCGTCATGATGGGCTTCGGTCCCGGCGGTATGGACTGTGATGAGGTCCTCGCCGACGTGTATCTGTACCTGGACGACGAGACCGATCCTCAGGTGCGGCAGCGCATCCGAGCGCATTTGGACGACTGCGCGCCGTGTCTCCGGCATTTCGGCCTCGAACAGGACGTGAAGTCATTGGTGGCTCGATGCTGTGGCGGCGATGTCGCGCCGGACAGCTTGAAGTCGAGCATCCGTCTGAGGCTCACCGAAGTGGTCATCGAGACGTCGCACTTGGAGTATCGCGCCGACTGACCAGCGCGGACGACGCACCGGCTGCTGCCGCTGCGTGGCACCATCCGCTAACGCTCTACGCCCTGGCGACGCCGGGTTCGGCCAGTCCGCCCTCAGTTCCGAGCACCCGGACGGCCGGCCCTTCGGAGTCGGAGTAGTAGTCCTCTGGACTGGTGGCATCCGCGCCGACTGGTGCGTTGAACGCCCGAAGCACGAAGGTGAGTACCACCGACACGACCAGGTTGACCACGAGTGCGCTGAACCCGATGTAGACCGTGGTGTGGCTGAACGGAAATTTGGCCAGCGACCCGCCGAAGTGGGCCGTGGCAGCGGACTTCTGTTGGTAGGCCATCACGGTTCCGTAGGTCATCCCGACCGCCCAGCCGGTCAGCAGAGCCCAGCGGTGGAACCAGCGCGTGTAGAGCCCGGCCACGATGGCCACGATGGTCTGCAGGATCCAGACGCCGCCCAATAGTTGGAAGTTGATCGCGTTTTGTTTGTCCAGCGTCAGGACGAACAGCAGTGCGCCGAACTTGACGACCAAGGACACGATCTTCGACACCTGCGCCTCCTGCTTCGGCGTCGCGTCCGGCTTGAAGAATTCCCGGTAGATGTTGCGCGTGAACAGGTTCGACGCGGCGATCGACATGATCGCGGCTGGCACCAGCGCACCGATCGCGATGGCGGCGAAGGCAACTCCGGCGAACCAGCTCGGAAACGCATCGTGGAAGAAATGCGGAACAGCCAGCTGGGCATTGGGCTTTCCGTCCGAACCGATGACGTTCGTCTTGGCGGCGATTGCCGCGAAGCCCAACAGGGCCAGCAGTCCGAGCATCAACGAGTACACCGGCAGGATCGCCGCATTGCGCCGGATGACGTTGCGGCTACGGCCCGCGAGCACCGCCGTCATCGAATGCGGGTACATGAACAGGGCCAGGGCGGAACCGAACGCGAGTGACGAATAGGCCCAGTACGTCTTGTCGTTCGGGATGAACGCACCGGTGGCTGCTCCGGTCTTGGTCTTGGTCGCCATCTTCGCCTCAGCCGCGTGGAACATGTCACCGAAACCAATTTTGACTCCCACATAGATGATGGCCACGACGATCACCAGATAGATCAAGGTGTCCTTGACGAAGGCGATCAACGCCGGCGCACGCAGCCCGGACGAGTACGTGTAGGCCGCCAACACCGCGAAGGCAATGAACAGCGGCAGGTCCTTGATGAACCGGTTTCCGGTACCGCCCAGGCCGAGGGTGTCCAGCACGGCCTGGATGCCTACCAACTGCAGGGCTATGTAGGGCATCGTAGCGATCAGGCCGGTGACCGCCACGGCCAGCGACAGACCCCGCGAGCCATACCGCCCCCGGACGAAGTCGGCCGGGGTGACGTAGCCGTGCCGGTGCGCGACCGACCACATCCGCGGCATGAAGATGAAGATCAGCGGATAGACGACGATGGTGTAGGGCACCGCGAAGAAACCGCTGACCGCCCCGGTCGCGAACATGGCGGCCGGCACGGCCACGAAGGTATAGGCGGTGTAGAGATCACCGCCCAGCAGGAACCAGGTGACGATCGTGCCGAAGCCGCGGCCGCCGAGGCCCCACTCGTCCAGCGAGTGCATGGATTCCGGGCGACGCCATTTGGCCGCGAGAAAGCCCCCGACAGTGACCAGGACGAAGAAGAACAGCAGGACGGACAGCGCGACGCCGTCGACCTTGGTGCCGGCCGCGATTGTGGTACTCATCAGCGCTCACCCCTGCGGGCCCGCCCGATGAGAACGTAGGCCGAGTAGGTGAAGCCGGAGGCTAGGAACACCCAGAGGAACTGATACCAGTAGAAGAACGGGAAACCCCACAGTTGAGGTCCCTTCTTCGCGTACAGCGGCACGATCAGTAGTGCCAGCACCGGGATGATCAGCAACACACCGGCGGCTGCTGCGACGCCGGTGGGCAAGCGGCGCGGGGACGGCTCTCTCATCACGACCTCCTGTTGTTCACCGGATCGAAATGTATGCCTTCTCCCGTGATGATGGTGTTCGCCAGGTCCGCGTGTCGTGAATCTGGTGACCGCGACCGGGAGTCTCAGTCGAGGGCGCTTTGCTCTCCCAGCCGGGCCACGAAGGTGTACCGATCGCCGCGGTACCAACTGATCACCCACTCGACGGGCTCACCGTCGGCCTCGAAGCTGTGCCGGCTCAGGATCAGCATCGGTGCGCCGGTGTCGGTATCCAGCAGAGCCGCTTCCCGAGGTGACGCCGGGCCGGTCTCGATGGTCTCCACGGCCCGGACAGCCACCACATTCCAACCGTCAGCCAGCACCTGGTAGAGCGAGCCGCTCCGGCGCAGCGCCTTGGCCAGGCCCGGGAACCTGCGCGCGGCGAGGTGAGACTGTTCCAGCGCCATCGGTGATCCGTTGACCTCGCGGAGCCGCTCGATCCGGTGCACCGGCGCTCCTACCTTGAGGTTGAGCCGTCCGGCGATCTCAACCGTTGCCGGGACGCGCTCGGCCGAAACCAAAGTGGTCTTGACCTTCAGACCCGAGGAGGCCGCCTGCTCGGTAAAACTGGACATCTGCAGTGGCCAGGCGAGCTTTGGTTCGGCGACATAGGTCCCCGAGCCTTGCCGGCGGACCAGCCGGCCTTCGGTGACCAGTTCGGATAGCGCCTGGCGGACCGTGGTACGCGAGGTGTCGGCCAGCTCGGAAAGCTCCCGTTCGGTCGGTACCGGGCTGCCCGGACCGAGCTCCTGGATCACCTCGAGCAGATGCCGCTTTACGAGGTAGTACTTCGGCTCCCGCCGTTGTTCGGCTGCCACTGGCATGATCCTCCCTCGTCTGCCGGCAAGCGTAACTGTCTCATTCCTGTCCCGATTGGTCTATACCATTGAGATCGGCTCAAGGATCGGCCCGATCCGGCGAAGGAAGCGACGGCCTACCCGCAGGCGGTGAGCCCGGCCCGATTCGGCAGAACCGCTTGGACGTTCGGGCAAGCTGGGCCAGCCGCAACGATCGATCTGGCCGGTCGTATCGGAGAAGTCCGGCAGGCCGTGCGGGCGGCACGCCAATGATGTGGAAAGCTCACCTCAACCATGTCAGCTCTGTCCGAACTCCTGGCCAGCCACACCCACCTCGACAGTGACCAGACCGGTCACCTGCAACGCCTGGTGGCCGAGTGGCAATTGTTCGCTGACCTGTCCTTCGCCGATCTGTTGTTGTGGGTGCCGGTCTCGGGGACCAGCGGCGACAGCACCGAATTCCTGTGCGCGGCCCAGTGCCGCCCGACGACCGGACCGACCGCCTACCTCTACGACCAGGTCGGCGATCGGATCTCCGGATCCAAAGCAGGCCCGCTGCGAATCGCGCTGGAGGAGTCCCGGATATTCCGGGAGTCCGACCCGGACTGGGAGGGTGATACGCCGATCAGACGCGAGGCGATCCCGATCCTGTTCGCCGGCCGGCCGGTCGCCGTGTTGGGGCGGGACTCCAATCTGACGAGTGTGCGCAGTCCCAGCCAGCTCGAGCTGGCCTATCTGCAGAGTGCGGCCGACCTCGCGTCGATGATCGCCGCCGGGGCCTTCCCGGGCCCGGCCACCGATCGCGAAGAGGCGGCGGGACCGCGGGTCGGGGACGGAATGATCCGGGTCGATGATTCTGGCGCCGTGCTCTATGCCAGTCCGAATGCGTCGTCGGCTTTTCGCCGACTGGGGTTCAACGGCAACCTGCTGTCCACGCCGCTGTCTGAAGCCGTCGCCGAACTTGCGCGAGACCCATTCGATGCCGCCGATCTGGACGAGATGCTCACCGAGGCACTCTCGGGGCACCATCCGTTCAGCCGGGAGATCGACGGTGGTGGCGCGATCGTGCAGTTCCGGGCAATCCCGCTGTATCCGCGGGGGGAATCGCTGGGTGCGCTGGTATTGCTCCAAGATGTCACCGAATTGCGCCGCCGCGATCGCCAGATCCTGAGCAAGGACGCCACGATCCGGGAGATCCATCACCGCGTGAAGAACAATCTTCAAACGGTCGCCGCCTTGTTGAGGCTGCAATCCCGGCGGCTGGCCAATCCCGAGGCCAGGACCGCGCTCGAGGAATCGATGCGCCGGGTGTCCTCGATCGCCCTGGTCCACGAGACGCTGTCGTCGGCGATAGACGAGGAGGTGGATTTCGATGAAGTCGTCGACCGCCTGCTGGACATGCTGGTCGACGTGACGGGTGCCGCCGGGCGCGTGCAGGTAAGCCGGATCGGCTCGTTCGGACAGCTGCCGGCCGAACTGGCGACTCCGCTGGTGATGGTCTTGACCGAGCTCGTGGGCAATGCCGTCGAACACGGCTTCGCCGATGGCCGGGGCGGTTGGGTGGGGGTGTCGGGGACCAGGTCCCGAGGCACGCTTACCGTGACCGTCGCCGACGACGGGGCTGGGCTGCCCGAGGATTTCTCACTCGACAGAACCGACCGGCTCGGGCTTCAGATAGTGCGCACGCTGGTCGACGCCGAACTCGACGCCGTCCTGGAGCTGAGGAAGCGTGAGGACGGGAAGTCGGGTACGGCGGCGACCGTGCGGATACCGCTCAGTCGAAAGGACCGCGGCTCTCTTGCTTGATGTCGTGCTTGCGTGATGTCGTGCTAAACATGCTTCATGTGAAGCGCGGGTGGAAGTCCGGCCGTCAGGCCATCCGAGCGCGAGCCCGAGCGTTACGACGCTTGAGCGCGCGTCGTTCGTCCTCGCTCAATCCACCCCAGACTCCGGCGTCCTGCCCACTCTCCAGCGCCCAGGCCAGGCATTCGGACATGACCGGGCAGCGACGGCACACGGCCTTCGCTTCCTCGATCTGCATCAATGCCGGACCGGTGTTGCCGATCGGAAAGAACAGTTCCGGGTCCTCGTCGCGGCATACCGCGCGGTGACGCCAGTCCATGGGGTATTTCTCCTATCGTGGTTTGAGTACTGCAGGTCTCGTGGTTTGAGTACTGCAGGTCGGGGATCGTGCTACCCGCAGCGCTTGTGAATTCTTTCACGAGCTACTGCGTACGGCAAGCAATTCGCACTACTTGACGGCTCGATCACAGCTCGCCGAGCCGACATTCCGGTTGCGCTTTCATACCCTGCTTCGGTACAGGGTTGCTTACCCAGGGCTATCGGGCAAGGGCTTTGGCCCGATTTCCTGCGGCGATCCTAGGTTTTCTCAGTGCGCACACAGGTAAAAATGTAGGGTTTGTCCGCCGTTTTGTCCATTTGGCCGCGTTCCAGCGCTCGCTCGTTGCCCTTGAGGAGCACCTATACGAGCACCCGCAAGGCGTTCAGCACCCCCGCAAAGTGCACTTCCTGGCGGTCGCCGAGGGCGTCTCCGTCGACCTGAAAAGGCATCGGCCTAGAGGTCCGAAGCATGAACTCGGAGAGGTCATGTTCGCTACGAGCACCAAATTCGTTGGCCTTGGTGGTGCCGCGAGCCATCCGGAGCGAACCCCACAGCACGCTGGGCAGGCCGAGCCGCGTGCGGACGTAGACGTCCAGCCCTTCATCGAAGGACGCCCGCGGTGTGGGCGCCATCGGTCGGTTGCCGAGAAAGGTCCACGGCGTGCAGTTCGTGACGATCGCCAGGTGCAGATCGGGAACGATCCGGCCGTCCGGCAGTTCCAGCTGGATAGCGGGCTTGCGCCGTTCCTGGCCGAAGAAGGTCCGGACCGCCGTCCGCAGATAGAGCCCATGCGTGGATGTTCGACCGCGCCGACGATGGCCCTCGACGCCCTCCACCACGGCGGCGTCGAGTCCGAGACCGGCCGCGAAGACGAACCAGCGATCATCAGCGCGGCCCAGGCTGATGCGCCGTTCGCGCCGCGTCTGCATGGCATCGATCAAGACGCTGGTGGCCTCGACCGGGTCATTCGGCAGACCAAGGGCACGAGCGAAGACGTTGGTAGAGCCACCCGGAACCACTCCGAGGGCAGGCACCCCGTCGTGGATCCCGTCGGTGAGCAGGCCGTTGACGACTTCGTTCACCGTCCCGTCCCCGCCGAGGGCGACAACCACGTCGACGCCGTCTCGCATAGCTCGGCAGGCGAGGGCGGCGGCGTGTCCCCGGTTCGCGGTCTCTTCGATCTCGAGCTTGGTGTTGGCCGCCAATGCATGTACCAGCACGTCCCGCTGGCGAGCGCTCGTGGCCGTGGCCCGCGGGTTGGATACGACAAGCACACGCACGGAAAAGACTGTACGGGTCGGCAAGGGCCGCGGTGAACACCTCGGGCGTCCGGCAGGGACGACCGGCCCCTGACCTACGCTGCTGGTGTGTCCGATGCTGTCCCGCAAGCCCAGCCGACCGCCCCCTCGACGGTCCGTGCTGCCGCTGGTCTCGTCTTCGCCGAGGCAATCGCCCTGCTGGTCGCCGCGGTCGCCCTGCTCGTTCTGATCGCCGTACACACCACCACCAGGTTATGGGCCGCCTTCGCCGTGGTCGGGTTCGCGGTGGCCGGTGCTGCCCTGCTGTGGCTCTGCGCTCGAGGCCTGCTGCGGCTGCGTCCGAGCGCCCGGACGCCTGTAGTGCTGATCCAGCTGCTCACCCTGCCGGTGACGTATTCGCTGGCATTCCAAGCCGGTCACCTGCTGGTCGGCGGCCCCATCCTGGTTGCCGCCCTGGCCGTACTGGCATTGCTGTTCACGCCGTCGGCCCGCCACGCGCTCGACCGGGTCTTATAGGACCGATCAGTCCCCGGCCTGCACGTCCGGCAGCCTGTCCCGCAGTTGGGTGAGGGTCTTGGCCAGCAACCGGGACACGTGGACCTGCGAGATGCCCAGGACCTCGGCAATCTCGCTCTGAGTCTTGTTTTCCACGAAGCGCAACAGCAGGGCCTGGCGTTCACGCTCGGCGAGCACTGCGAGCACCGGACGCAGGGCGTGCCGGATCTCGACGTGATCCAGCGCGCTGTCGTCCTCGATCAGTGAATCGGCGATCGACCTCCCGGTTGAGGCATTGGGTACGTCGATCGGGATCGCGCTGTACGCACGGGCGGATTCGGTTCCCTCGATCACCTGCTCCTCGGTGATGCCGAGGTGTTGGGCCAGTTCCGGAACCGTGGGCGACCGGCCGAGTCGTTGGGACAATTCACCGATACCCGCGGTGAGTTCAGCTTGCAACTCCTGGAGCCGGCGGGGGACCCGAACCATCCAGCCCCGGTCGCGAAAGTGTCGCTTGATCTCGCCGACGATATTCGGAGTAGCGAACGTGGAGAACTCCAAGCCACGCGCGGGTTCGAAACGGTCGATTGCCTGCAACAGCCCGATGGTTCCGATCTGAACCAGATCGTCGGACGGCTCGCCCCGGCCCGCGAACCGGCGAGCGAGATAGCGGACCAGCGGCATATGCGCGGAGACCAGTTCGTCGCGAGTCCGACGATGCTCGACCGAGCCCGGATCGAGACTGTTCAATCGGCCGAACAGGAATCGGGTCCGCTCCGGGTTGGGTCGGCTTCGTTCGGTCATCGGGTGTGCGGGTCGCGGGTCTTGCTCAACGTCACCGACAGCAGGCCGTTGTCCAGGTCGGTACCGACGGTGTCAGCCAGTGCAGCGAGCACCATCCAGGCAAAGCTGGTCTGGTCGATCTCGTCGTCCCGGTCGACCTGCGCGTCCGAAATGGAGACGGTGACCGATAAGCTGTCTGCACCGCCCAGAAAGAACGCGCTCAGTCTGCTGTCGCTGCTCGTATGCGGCAGCAACAGCGCGCTCGCCTCGTCGACCGCGATCCGGAGGTCGTCGATCTCTTCGATCGTGAAATCACGCCGGGCCGCGAGCGACGCCGTGACCGTACGAAGTACCGAGACGTAGGCGGAGTCCGCCGGCACGGTCAACTCCACCGTGCTCTCGGCGGGCCCGGCGTCTGAGGCGGGATGCGGCTCGCTCACAGCTCGATGCCTATCGTCTCGGTCCCGCGATGGATTCGTCCAGGTTCCAGCGAAGGATCACCCGGCGCTCATGTTCATAGCCCAGGCTCGACACTGCTCCGGTGCCCAACCAGTACTGCTGGCCCGCCGCCACCGGTTCCCCCAGCCAGCGGGCGGCTACACAACGGCTGGCGTGACCGTGTGAGAACACCAGCACCGGTCCCCGGTCGGTGTAATGGGCGACCTGATCCAATAGACGGTCGAACCGAACGGTGACGTCGTGGCTGTTCTCGCCGCCTGGGACCTCACCGGACCAGATGGTCCATCCCGGGTACTGCTGCCGAATCTCGGCCGAGGTCAGCCCCTCGAAATCCCCGTAGTCCCATTCCGCGGCGTCCTCGGTGATCAGCGTAGGCGGAAATCCGGCCAGTTCAGCGGTCTGTCGCGAGCGCTGCCGCGGCGAACTGATCACCAGGGCCGGAGACAGCTCGCCGAGCACCCGGCGCACCAACTCGCCCGCGGCGACGGCCTGTTCCGCGCCACGGTCGGTCAGGCCGACATCGGTTCGCCCGGTGTGCTGGCCGCTTCGACTCCACTCCGTCTCGCCGTGCCGGACCAGCACCACCGCCGGTACCCCAGGTGCGGCAGAGGCCGACCCGAACATCGGATCGGCCTCCACTACATCCTCGGCGTTATCATCCTCGGCGTTATCTTCGGCGTTGGTGCGTGCGCGCGGCGGGAACTGCTGGCTCACGCGGCTTTCTTGGTTTCCAAGAATCTCAGGCACGCAGCGACCCTAACAGCGGTGCGGGTCAGAGCTGCGAACCCCCCGTGTTTACTGGCCCGGAACCGTTTGTTAGCGGTAACGACCTCAAGCCAGACGTGACAGTCTTGCGGACTTTTTGCGGACCGTGTGCGGACCGATCAAGATCAAATCGAGGAGGGTCCTATGCCTGAGATGACTGTGACAGAGGCGCTCGAACTTGACGGAGTGCGGGCATGCCCGCAACCTCCCCAACCCATGCCCGGCTGATGGGCATCGTGTTCCGCAAGCGCATCCGTACCGGGCGCTCATCATGGCTCAATCTCTCGCGCTCTGGAGTCTCGGCGTCAAAGCGCGCCGGCCGCCTCACGCTAAACAGTCGGGGCGGTGGTTCCTTCCGCATCACGTCCGGGATCTCACTCCGGTTTGGCAAACGACGCTGAGCGTTGCCCTCAGTTGCCCAGAGGTAAGCGATCTGCTATGGGCGACCGTATGCGCATATTAAGCGCTAATCGACGCATCGGTTCCACTTAGGTCATTCTTCGTTTACGCTCCGCTTACACCTGATCACAGAGTGCAAGCGGCCCCGGCCGGTGCGGTAACACCGGACCGAGGCCTAGACCGAACCCCTCTCTAGAAGGAGAACGATCATGACAATGAGTATCGAGCATGCCCCGGTGATACAGAGCCAGCGGTGCCCCGAGTGGTGCGACCGCGGCCATGACTTCGGCGACGGCGGTGGCTATTTCCATCGCCACAACTGCGCCGGCCCGTTCGCAGATCACATGCCGGCTGAGGTGACAGTCGAAATCGTTGAGTGGGTCCCCGAGGACCCGACTATGGGTCTCGGGCCCGAGGTCGAGCTGATCGCAGAGGGCAACAGCGGTTCGGTAGGCCTGACCGAGATCCGTGACGTCCTGGCCGTCGCCGCGATCGGAGCCGCACTCACCGAGGCTGCCGCGCTGCTGGACAAGATCCGCGCCGAGGGTGAGTGGTCCGGGGCCCATTGGTTTCAAGTGAGCGTTCTATGCCCAGCAACGAATGAGCCAGTGTGGACGAATGTGGACGCGACGCCAGCCCTATTCCGGCAGATGCAGGAAGGCTCGGTGTTCTGTGCCCCCTTCAAGTGCGGAGAGTGCGGGGCCATTCACAAGTGGTCCGGCACACGCGCTGCACTCGATCCGATTCCAACCAAGCGCTAGCTCACTAATTACGGCGTCCGGGCGGTCACGAAGGACCCGACGCGCTGGCCCAAATGGAGCAACCCGCCCCGCTCTCGACCACGAGGGTGGGGCGGGTGTTTTGTGTGCACGGGGGAATTCTAGTCAGCGTCCGGCAGCGACTCGATCCATCTGATGAGTGCCTCATGGGTCACCAGGTAGTCCCGGCCGACCTTCTTGGCCAGCAGCTGCCCGTCGTGGATTGCCCGCTTGATGTAGTCGGGCGAGAGATTGGTCAACTCAGCAGCACGTGGGATTTTGTGCGAGATCGGGGCGCTCATGCCTGGGGAGAACCTACCTACCCGGCGTCGGCGAGCTGCTCGAACCATGTGCGCAGCTCCTCGGCGCCGATCCGATATGCGCGGCCGAGCTTCTTTGCCCTCAGCTGGCCGGCATGGATCTCGACGCGGATGGTCGAGGGCGAGACGGAAACGGCCGCCGCCGCTTCCTGGATGTCATACGCGATCTGCGGAATCACGGTGGGTGTCGGCCCCGCGTCAGATCAGATGACTTAGCACGGTGACAGCTCCGTAGAGCCAAAGCAGGTTCGTTGCGAGTTTCTGGTACCTCTCCGATTGTTCGTTGACCACGTCAACGACGGAGTTCAACTTGATGGAGCCGGCGCGAATTTTAGTTGCTACAAGGAAGATCCATGACGCCACCTCCTGCATGTGGACCCGCAGCTGAGCGAGCTGCTCAGCTGCGTCGAGCGCGGCCTCGTCCTGAAACCCGTCGTCGATTGGGCCAACCTGGCCCACATCCAGGCTCGCCGCCCAACTGAGAACCTTCTCATCGATTAGTCCATCGAGGGAGTCCGCTGACGGAATTATCCGCTCGATGGAGGTCGCATAGGCGTCAAGCCCGGTGAGCTTGATGCTCTCCGCCATCCCCGCGGCGAGGCTTTGAAATCCGGCCAGTTCACTGAACTTCACCGGAGGCACTGCACTTTCGAGCAACGCCTTGATGCCCACGGGGTCGAACAGGTTGGCCTTGGGCATGAGGTTCAGCACGTTCGCCCGCACGCCGGCCATCTCCATGAAGCTGGTCTTTGGAACCAGTCCGTTGAGGACGTTCATTCGCATGCCCGCCAACTCTGCAAAAGTTGACTTCGGGATGACGCTGTCTAGGAAGGTCGTGCGAATCCCGGCCATTTCCACCACGCTGACCTTCGGCATCGACTCGGCGATCATCGCCTGAATTCGCGCCATCCCTGGCGTGTCCACCATTGGCACTGCGGCCGCCAGGTTCGTCGTCAATGCGTCGAACGCTGGACTGTTGCTGAAAGGTGGCGCCATTGCTGCGAGTGTCTTAAGTAGTTGGGCCATTGCCTGGGGGTCCATCCACGGGTCGTCCCCGCTTGACGCTGTCATCGGCATACCGGGGAGCTTGCCACGCGAGGGTGACAGAACCGGCGCCTCCTCGGCAGCAGACCGGGGGCATGGGCAGCCCGCTCCGTGGGAGGTGGCGCCGATGAGCGTCGAGATTATCGAGCAGCGTCTGTGCTCGGTGATTCGTTCAAGCGGGCTGGCGTGATGGCCCCGCTTACCCGGGCATCCCGCGGAGCAGCCAACTGCGGAGCAGCCTGCTCAACTACTCGATCGCCCTCTCACACTCGCCGATGAAGGCCCGGCGGATACTTGGCGATCCTGGACAGCCGGTAATGGGTCCAATCCAAACCAGGCAACAACACTGTCGACGCTTTGGGCGCGGCGTCCTGGTCTTGTCCGGGTTGCGAGGTTGTGTGTTTTAGTAGAGTATGCGTGTGGCCTCGCTAATTTAAGCCTGGCGATTTTCGGGGGCAACATGGCGATAGATCGATTTGATCAGTGGGTGCAGGAGACGACCGCGTTTCGGAGCAATTCTGATCGAGGAACCAGCAAGCGGCGCGGCCCGCTCGGCCCGCTCCGGTTCGCCCTGGTGGTCCTTGTTCCCATCGTGGTTGTTGTTGTCATCCTGATGGCCGTGAACCGGAGTACGCTGCCCGACACGAACAGCCCTTCATTCCACGACGGCTACACCGCCGGAAAGTCGTGGGCGACTACCTATGTGGCCATCGCGGGTGGCCGCACCGCCAGTAAGTGGGACGTCGACACTGCCTGTCAGGGTTTCAAGAGCGAGCCTGCTTGGAAGAACAGCAACCCAAAGGAGTTTCTGGCGGGATGCACACAGTCCGCGATCGAAGGTTTGGGCGACCTCTACACGGCTCCGCCCGGCTGATTCAATGACGGTCGCCCAGCTTGGCGCTGCCAGCTCGCAGTCGGTGCGGGGTCGGCATCGTGCTTAGGCTCGGCGACTGTAGCGGTCGTGCGGCAGGTCGCCGGTAGTTGCCTGTCTAGGTGCCCTGACTGAGATTGTCTAGGTCGGGGAGACTATCTACCGTGGCCAGGCGCCTAGAGGGTTGGCGGTCCGTGATGGACAGGTGGCTAAGCCAATCAAGACCTGGCAAGGGAGCGTGACGGGATGAATACCTACACAGTGCGAGTGGCCCGCGAGGGCAAGTGGTGGATGGTGCGCGTTCCGGACATCGACGGTCTGACACAGGCTCGCAGGTTGTCCGAGGTCGACGAGATGGCGCGGTCGCTCATCGCAATCACGCTGGACGTACCAGAAGAGTCCTTCGGCATGAAGGTTGAGCTGGAAGCGATCGAGGACGTTCGCGTTACCGAGCGGCTCGACGCGATCCACGCGGCCGAGGAGGCTGCCGAGGAGGCGATGGCAGCCGCACGCGAGCAGCAGCGGGAATTGGCACGCACTCTGGCCCGATGCGGCGTGCCGGTGCGCGACATCGGGACGGCGATGCACGTGTCATTTCAGCGAGCGCAGCAGTTGATCAGCTCGAAGTAGCCGTGCGCACGCCGGACGGGTGGACGGTCGATGTCGTCGAGCGCGACGGCCACCAATGGTTCCGGGTCCGCCGCCGCGGCTACCTGGCCGGTGGCGGCAAGGGCAAGATGCACGGCCTGGTCGCCACCATCGAAGAGGTCGAGAAGCTACTAGGCGACTCGTTCGCGAAGCTCACCTGACGGCTGGCGCCGCATCGCAAATTGGGGATACCGACGTGCGCCACCCCGGAGTATTTTGATCCTGCGTTGCCCTGGCATTGGAGCTTTCCGCCACGCGTTTAAGCGGTTCAGTACCAAGTGCCCGCTTTCTCGGCATTGGTCGTTATACGGTCTGTGTGTTAGGCCAAAGCCACCGCGGCTGAGGCGTGCCTGCAGGTTGGAGCCAAACGGTCGTGGACAGCTCATCGGTGCCCGAACCGCCAGCATCTACCGCAGAAGCGGCGGAAAAGCGACGGGTCATCAATGTCGCCCTGGGCCTAGTGATGTTCCGGCACAACATTGGACAGGATGAAGCCATGGAGCTTCTATCCGGAGTCAGCGAGCGGACCGGTCGGAGCCTCTACGACGTCGCAGCCGACTACGTCGAACACCGCAGAATTTAGAGAGAAGCGATCCCTTCCCACTGTCCGTCTGGTGTGTGCGGCGGGTCGTAGGTGATGGCCATGCATTCGCGGCACTGATGCGTCCGGTGGCCCATGGTGCCGGCGCACGTGCACGGATGCCAAGAGACCAGAACCTTGGCCTGGCGGTACGCATGACCGTTCGTGCAGTGCGTCGGCGCGACCTCAACCCAGAACCCGGACTTTGGATCCTGGATGAGCTCGGTCATGCGCCGATGGTAGCTATGCGGGCAGCTCGAGCTTGAGCTTGCCCGCCAACTCGTTCATTGCCTTGCGCGCCAGCTCCTGCGAGACGTGCTGGTAGCCGCGGCTGGTGACGATCGAGGAGTGCCCGAGGATCGCCTTGATCACCTCACTGTCGACGCCCGCCTCGAGCAGCAGTGTCGCGGTCGTGTGCCGCGCCTCGTGCAGCTGGTAGCGGCGGCCCGCCGTGTCGTCGACGCTCGCGACTTGGCCGACGTCCTGCAGATCCCGCCACGCCTCGGCGTCCGCCTTGGATGTCTGCGGCCTGCCGTCCGGACGCGGCCAGACGAGCCCGTGCGGTGATGCCGGCGCGACCTTGCGCCATTGGGTTAGCGCCGCGCTCATCCACGGCACGAGCGGAATCAGCCGCGTGCCCTTCTCGGTCTTGGGTCGCACGAGGCACAGGTTGCCGTCGAGCTGGCGGTACTCGTAGCCGTCCGGGATGCGCAGCGACCGGGACGGGCAGTCGCCGCCGAACCGCCGGGCGCACTCCCACCTCGCGCCAGTGCGCGTGCATCCGTGCTGATAGGGGATCGACTGGAGTTGCCAGGACACGTCGATCACGCCAGCGTCGAGATCGACGGCCTTCCAGGTCAGTCCGAGGCACTCGCCCTGGCGCATGCCCTGCAGCAACGCAGCCACCCATCGGGAACCGTCCGGGCGTCCGGCGGCCACATCGAGCATCGCGAGCGCGTCGGGCATCTCGATCGCGTCCCGGTCAGACTCCGAGGCGGCCGGGTGATCCCCGACCGATCTGGCGTAGCCAGCGATGAAGTTGTTGCGCGATTGTGAATCACACCTGTGTAACTGTCGGTGCCTTGTGATATACGCTCGGCGTTCAAGTCCTTGGGAGACGAAGATGTCGGATGTAGCCGAGTCGGTGATTTCTGTTCCACGCGACCGCGCCGCGCGTCTAACCGGCCTCTCCAACCGGCAGTTGGCCTACTGGGCTCAGCGCGACATCGCGTCTCCGACGATCGAGGGTCGCGTCACGGACCACAGGATCGTTCGCCTGTACGACTTCCGCGACCTGATGTCGCTCCTAGTCGCTGTCCGTCTTCGCGATCAGGGGATCTCCCTACAGCATATTCGTCGAGTTGTGCAGCGGCTGAAGGAGAGCGGCTACGACCAACCGCTCACGCAGCTGCGCTTTGCGACGCTCGGCAAGAGCATCTATTTTCAGCATGACGATGGAAGCTGGGAAGGCGATCCGCGGCCCGATCAGATCGTCATCCACCAAGTCCTGGATCTTGAACCTTTGCGCACCCAGATCCGCATCGGTATCCGCAGACGCGAGGAGGACGCTGGCAAAATTGATCGCCGCCGCGGTGCCCTCGGCTCAAAGGCGGTCTTCGCTGGCACTCGCGTGCCGGTGGAAACAGTCGTTAGATATCTTCATGCTGGCCGATCAGCCGAGGAGATCATCGAATCCTTCCCGGCGTTAACCACCGCGGACGTGGAAGCTGCCCGGCAATTAGTTGCTGCGTAACTAGTGCGGTTTTTCTGCGACCAGGGCGTGGACGTAGCCGTGGCGGTTCAGCTGAGAAAGCTGAGACACGAGGCGTGGACGGCATACGACGCTGGTATGGCGGATGCGGTCGACGACGATCTGGCGGTCTACGCCCACAAGAAGGGCGCCGTGCTTCTCAGTCACGATCGAGAGTTTTCTCAGCGGCGCCGTAGGCACATCATCGGCAGGCACGTCTGGCTGCACTGCAGCGAGATGGATGCCGCAGATCTGGTTCTCAATCAATTGCCGGACATCCTTGCCGTTCTCCAGCGCCACGAAGACCTATTCGTTGCTGTCTCCCACGCCGGGCACGAGGTCACGTGGAAATGACCTCGCAGGCCGCCGTCCGGCTCGACCTAACCGACGCAATCCCCCGGTGGCGACGCTAGAACATCGACTACCCCCCGCAATCGGCGTAGGTCATCCTGTCGGCATGACTCAATCACCGGCCGGGCACGCGGTCGCGGCCGTGCCGCTGCCTGTGTACGAATACCTCACCGCCGATGAGGCGGCGGATCTTACCCGGATCCCGACCGGGACGCTCGGACAGTGGCGGTCGAACGGTGTCGGCCCGAAGTGGATCCGCCTCGGCGCCCGCCGCATCCTGTACGCCCGCGGGCACTCGGTGTTCGGATATCGATGAACGGAAACGGCGACTGGTGCCTCGATGCACCCGCGACCATGCCATGATCCTCCGATGCGAGCGTCACCAGAATCGCCGGACTTTCCACAGGACGAGCTGTTCAACGCCATTGGTCGGATCATCGTGACGACCGCAGCGATGGAGATGAACCAAGCCGCGCTGTACGCTGCGCTGCTTGCCAGCGACCTAGGAGAATTCGTCGCGATGGGACAGCCGTTTGGTACGGTCAACGGCTCCATAACGGCCCTGGTGAAGTCGCCTGGACTCCTAGCCGGTGTCGACGAATCGTTGACTGGTCAGGTGCAGAAGGTTGCTAATGAGGCGTCGCAGTTATGGAATCGGCGCAACGATGTCGCGCACGTCGCATGGATCGAAAATCCAGATTCGGACACCAACGGCCAGTTCACCCTGAGGTTCAGGAGGAACGGCGCGCGGACCGTGATCTCGTGGACAATGGAAGATCTCAACCGGCTTGCCCTTGATGCCGCTAATTGCACGGCTGACCTTAGCGGGCTGCAACATGCAGTTCGGGCAGCCCGGCTCCCAGTAGATGCTAAATCCCTCGATTAGCTAAGCCCGTGAGGGTGAGGCATTCTCCTGGCCACCGGACTATCGCGCAAGCAATCCGCGACCGAGGCCAGATGTGGGAACTGTCGCGCGACCTGGATGTTCTAGCTCGGAAACGCATAAGAGGCCCCTCGCCCAGTCCGGAGACTGAACGAGGGGCCGTCCCACGCACGGGGGAACGTGGGAGTCTAGGAGGTCAGGGTGGCCGTAGGCGTCCGGATCCAGTGCATACCTGGGAGATATGACCGCGCGGTCTAGGCTGCGGGCATGAGCGGACAGCGAGCACTTGAACTGATCACCGAGTACCACCAGGCGGTGGACGCTGCCGACATGGCAGCCGGATTCGATGGCGGGGTGGAAGTGCACCGACCCCTGGATGAGATCGGCACAGACTTCGAGGCCGTGCTCCGCGAGATCACCGCGACCCCGCCAGGCTAGGAAGCGAGTACATAGCCGCCCGTCGCGGTAAACGTCGATGTCGGCATCGCTGTGGCGGCCGCGATGTGGCCATCCGCAGACGGGTGCACGCCGTCTGACGTGTAAGCACCGATTGCCACCGTCGCGCTGCTCACCGTAGTGAACGCGCCGATGGACAGTGTTGCGGTCGTTCCGGATGGCGTGGCGACGATGAAGCCCAGCAGCAAGCCAGCGCCGCCGCCCGCACCCACAACTGTCACAGCCCTGCCGATGTCGGCAGACGTGAACGCGCCGGAAGCGCTGTTCAGCGTGGTCTGGTTCGATACCGACGACATTGCGCCGTCCGTGAGCACACGCGCTCGCGTCGCGTGAACCTTCCATAGCCCGCTGTTGCGGGCCGACTCGACCTGATCGGCCACCTCAAGGTAGCCGTTGAGCGGGTGTCCCAATGCTCCTGCGAGCAGCGCCCCGCCTGTGCCGATGGCGACTGCCAACTTCGTAGCGGGATCGATCGGTGCTCCTGCGCGGAGCCAGTTGTTGAAGTTCACCCGGACGGCGTTGTTCGCGTGCGGGGTCTGATTTCCCACCGTGGCAAAGTTGTCCGTGCTGGACGAAACGGGAGTGAGGGTCGTCTGCCAGAGCGGCAACCTGCGTCCGGCGACAACGAGCCAGATCTTCAGCATGTTGGCCTGCAAGGTAGCGAGCGACGCCGACGCCTGGACATCGTTAACGCCGTAGGTGCAGACCGCATGGGTGCAGAATTCGAGGATGCGCGTGCGGTACATGATGGTGGACGCGAGGGTGGCTGCTTGCTCGCCGTACTTGCTGATAAAGCCGTAGGGGATCTTGCGGTTCAGCGCGCGCAGGCACCAGCCAAAGTCGGCGTTGGTATCGCCAGCCCCGAATGAGCTGCCCGAGTCCCCCGTGCCCTGGCCGATACTGTCAGTGATCAACGCGACGGCGGGAATGTTCACGGAGGGAACGCCGATGATCGCAGCGGGCGAGAACGCGATCTGTGTATTCAGTGTCGGGTTGCCCGTGGCGAACCCGAACGTCCCGCCTGTCAGGTCTGTACCGGGTGAGCCGATGCTTGAGCCTTCGCCGTTCTGCGAGTTGCAGATGATTCCGACCGGCCAGCGCTTCGTCGCATCGGCCAATGAAATGTAGGTACGGGAGTAGGGCGCCGCCGCCGGGTCCAGATCGCCGCCGAGCGGATCCGACACGACGCTTCCGCCGGCGGTGAGGCTGGTCGTGAGAGCGCCGAAGAAACTCAATTGGTAAGTGAGCCCGGAGATCTCCAGCGATGCTGCCAGGACCTGAATCAGGTCTTGCCGGAACTGGCCTGCGTAGTTGGTGAACAGCGCCCGAGGCGCTGCGACGCGGAGCCCCGCTGGCATCACGTGCTGGATGCGGTAGGTCCCGGCTGATCCGCCCGCGTTGTTGAGGTACGTGCTGCCGCCCATGTGGTTCGCACGAAGTGTGCAGATCCGAGGCTTGAACGAATACCGCCCATCACCCTGCGCCTTGCTTAATCCCGGTATGTCGAGGATTCCCATCGTTAGCTCACCACAATCGGGGGGACGGTGATCGCTGCGCCGTTGACGTCGCGGGTCACTAGGGGCTGGGTATATGTCACGGCTGGGCTGCCCACGTGGGTGATGTGGTAGGCGTCCACCGCGCCGGGGAACACCGCAGAAACAGTGTCGGCGGTATAGACACCCGCGGCGCCGTCCGGCCAGATCACCGGGGCGCTGGTCGCTGCGCCATTGGCGTCCCGAGTGATCGCCCCGGTGATTAGCGTGTCGGGGTTTTTCGCCAGTTGGGTGTAGCTGGCATATATGCCTGCGCCGTAGTACGTCAGCACCGTCCACGCCAAAACGCCATCGCCGTATTTGATCTGGCCAGTGTCGGTCTCGAGGCCGGGTTCACCCAATGCGAGCACCGGGTTGGCCGCGGTCCAGTTGGCCGCGGTGTCGTGCCTTACCTGGATGCGTTCCTTGCCCGGAGTGCGCGTGTAGTCGCTGCTCACGAGTCGGTCGCCGTCACCGAGTAGGCGATCGCGGACGCCGAGATGAGCTTGACCGGCTGCCCGTTCGGGTGCGGCACGCGCAGCGCTGCACCCGGGCCGACGACGTAGCAGTCATCGCCGGCCACGGTGGGCGCAGTGCCATCTGTCCTGAAAAAGAGATACGCAGCCGCGTCGCGATTGAGCACCTCGACGTTGGAGTACTGGTGCGGGCTGATCGTGACGACATCGACCACGGCGGCGCCGAGTGTTCTATGGGTCGCCAGCGCGACGGTGTAATTAGCCACGAGGTAGCTCCTAGTTCAGGGCAAAGAAGAAACCCGCACCGATCGGTGCGGGTCTACGGGGTGTGACGCGAGGTCAGGCGGTTGGTGCGGGATCCGGTGCCGGTACTGCGACCTCGGGCAGTGGTCGGATCGAGTCGGCCTGCGCGAGCAGGTCCGGCAGCGCCGATGTGGCCGAGCTGTCCGGGAACGCTTGGACCAAGCCGGGCGCGATGGCGGTTGTCAGCGCGAGCTGCGAGCCGACCGGTACGAGCTTCTCGCCCGCGTTGTTGACCGGATCGGACACGGGCGTCACTGCGCCCCGCGAGACGAGTGCGTGAACCAGCGGCAGCACGACCGCGAGGATCGTCGATACCGCGCCCACGACGATCTCGACGTCGCCCGTGAGCTGGTTGCCGAGGGCGGCCGGCAGTACGCCCATGGTGACGAGCAGCGCGATCAGGCCGCCGATCGTCGAGACGATGCTCGCCCGCGTCAGCAGGATCTGCGGACGCTTCTGGCTGTGCGTGGGTGTGGTCATGTTCAGGCTCCTAATCTGGTGGAGATCTCGGCGGCGGTCTTGGCTGGCAGTGCGTTGAGCGCTGCCAGCACTGGCGCCAGGTCGACCGGCTGGCCACCGGTCGTTGCTACGTGCACCGCGGTGAGTGCGGCCTTGAGATCCTTGGTCGAGGCATCGACGGCGTTACCCAGCAGCGCCATGCGCACGTTCGCGTTGCCGAGTGCGGTTTCGAGACCGAGGAGGTGGTTGCGGATGTTGGTGAGGTTGTTCATGTGCTGGGGGTCGCTGCCAGCGAGCAACTGCTTGCCCCAGCTGTCGATGTAGCTCTTGATCTCAGCCACTTCTGCTGCACTCATGCTGTCCTCCGTTGTTGCGCCGAGCGGCCAAGGGTTGGTCGCGTTGTATCCGGTCTGACCGACCGAGAGGTGAACGTGCGTGTCGTGCGGATCGCCCTGCTGGGCGTGGAAGCCGCCGGGGTTGTCCCAGTCGGTGATCCGGCCCTTGTAGATCGCGTAGCCGTAGGGAAAGACGCGCGGATCGTGGGCGGCGTACATCCGGTTGACCATCGCGAACAACGCCTCGCCGTCCGGGCAGCCCGGAATGTTCGCGGCGACGTCGAGCGCACGGACGGTGTTGTTCAGCCACGGGTTGTGATCACTGGCTGAGCCCTCGGCGCGGTGCACGGCGTCGCCGAGCGTGCCTGTGCCCCCGTTCGTCTGCCATTCGGTCGAGGGGTAGGCCTGCTGCAGCTGCTTGATCAGCGTTTTGATCGAGCCGGCCAGCGCGTAGTTGCTATCTCCGAGCCACATGGTTATTCCTTCGTGCAGGAGTAGTGGGGCTGCGTCCCGGCCGCCGGTGGCGAGTCCGGGGTGCACGAGTAGTTGGTGTCACCGAGCGGACTGGTGATGGTGAAGGTGAAGCCGAGCGGGGGATAGCCGGCCACTCCGTCAGCACCGGCGGCGCCCGTCGAGCCGGCCGGACCCTGGCAGTTGTTCCTGGTCGAGCAGTACGACGTCACAGCGGCGGCCACCTGATCGGGCGTCGCGTTCTGACCGTCCCTGCCCGGTGCACCGGATGAGCCCGCCGAGCCGGGAGCGCCCGGCGCTCCGGACTTGCCGACCGGCCCCTTGCACTGTCCATTGCTCGTGCAGTAGGTGGCGACCGCCTGTGCGACCTGGGCTGCGGTTGGTCCGCTCGCGCATCCACTGTGCTGGGCGCAGTAGACCGCGACGGCTGCGGATACCTGCAGGTTGGATGGACCGACCACGGCGGGCGGTGGCGCGGTCACAGTGACCGTCACGGCGCCCGGAGACGTCGGGGTCGGCACCGGAGCCTCACCGGCCTTGATCAGCTTCGAGTTGGCGCTGGCGAGCCCGGCCGCGTTGGCCTTGCCCGCCTTATCAGCCGAGTGCGCGGTGTTGTTGGCCTGGCCAAGCTTGACGAACAGGAAGGCGACGACCATGGCGATCACAACGACCACGCCGAACATCACCCATACCAGTCGCTCAGTCCGCGGTCGCAATACCGCCTTCGGAATCTCAGTCGCTACTGACTGCGAATGCGTCACTTGTGGCCCTCCTGCTTGTTGTCGCGCCGGTGGATTTCGTCCTCGAGCTCTTTGAGGCGGTTCTCGTCCTCGATCTCTTTGCGCACGCGGCCTTCAATCGCTTGGGCCGCCGCGAGCTTGTCCTTGCGGATCTCGCTACGAACGGTGAAGTACAGGGCGATGATCGAAACGATCAGCGCGGCGCCCGCAAGGATGTTGGGAATTTGGTCGCTCATGCATCTGCCCCTCCTGCGTTGCGGGTGAAAAGTCGGCGGGATGATGTATCAGGCGCTATGCGGGTTGACAAACCCATTAGGTTTTGATTGTGGCTCAAACCCGGCATCCTTCCGAAATTCTCCGCGCTGCGCGCCAGGCGCTTGACTTCGCGAAGCAGGGCGCCCACGACTACAGCGCCGGTGGCGATCGGCGCGTCTCGGGTTTGTTCAACGCCATCACGTCAGGACGCTCTGTCACCTTCGTTTTGCAAAACCTTCGTGGACGTGCAGAAGGGTTTGAGGACTGGTACACCCCCATCACGGCCGAGCTCGCCGTCAGCGCTGTTGCGAAGTGGGCCAAGAACTTGAGAAACGATATTGAGAAGCGGGGCGACACGGGGGCGCTGATGACAACCCTGCACATCAAGTATCTGGACTCAAGGATGATCCAGCAGTCAGCCCCATCCGGTACGACCCAGACGGTCCTGGGCGACGAATGGGGACGCAACTACTGGGTCGTGCGACTTGCTGACGGTACCGACGAGAAGATCTATTTCGCGCTCGCGCCCGAGGTTGGAGTTGCCAGCGTCGTCCTGAACAGCGCCCCAAACGGTAGAGCAGTAGATGACCTTCTGGCCGAATACATCAGCATGCTCGAAGCGATCGTTTCCTCGGCGGAACAACAGTTCGGCTAGTCGGAGCGCCCTGTTAAGCCGGGTCATTCAAGCTGCGCGGCGCTGAAAGCGCGAGCCCCCTGGTTAGCTAACGTTCGTCGTCTTGCGACTGTCCCTGCTGCTGAGTGCGTATCCTCAGCGTCGTCCTTGGCTTTGCCAACTTGTCACGTGTCCTGCACACTACAAATCAGAAATCCACTTCGGCAACCATTGGCTCATGCGTCAGCCTCCCGCCGTCAAACCTCCCGAACCTGGCCCTGCCTCCGGTGCAGAAGCCTGGGCAGGCGCTAGTCCCGGCGCCATCTTCTGGTGGTTCGGGATCAGGGAACTGATCGCCGCGGTAACCTCCGCGGTGACCGGCGGCGCCACATAGACCCCGTTGTCTAGGCGCACACCCGGTCCGAGATCGATGCAGGTCTCGCCCACAAGTTGACCTTCGTACGACGTTGGATCGGCTGGCTCGGTCACGGTGACTGCACTCCTTGGAGTAGAAGGGTCTGAACTGCGATCGTTCCGGCCCCGGATAGGCGAATGCCGTCGACACCGATTTGCGGCAGGCTTCCGAACGTCCACCCTGCTGGCCAGTAATAGGTTGCCGACCACACGGAGAAGGCGTCCGTGACGGTCGGGCTGGTTGCAACCACGGTGCCGTCCACGGTTAGCTGAAATTGCCCAGTGGTCCCCGCATCGGCGTGGATGTAGAACGCGAACGTCATTCCCGGGTTTTGCCGCTCATGGAAGCCGAGCAACAGGTTCTGATACGTAGCGCTGGTCGACGTAGGCCACTGGCTCGTGGTCATGCTGTACAGGCCGCTGCTGGCTAAATGGGGACGTGCGAGACCAGCGCCGCCGTTTGTGTCGTCCGACACGATGACGTTCCCGCTGCGGTCCCATATGCCAACGAACTGCTGGCGAGTGTGACCGGGTGTCGAGTTGAGGTCGGCAACAGAGAGCGCCAGTGATCCGTCATCGCGGCTCAGTTTGGTGATCATCTGCTGTGTGGCGCCATCGGCTGGTGTCGAGTTGAACCCGGCCTGACCGAGGTAGGCAACGATTCGACCAGAGTTCGGGTCAATCACCTTGAAGTAGCCACCGTTGAGGATCTGGAGGCCGCCCTTGTCGATCGTGGCGGCGTTGAGCACGTTGGTCGCCATTAACCGCTGTACGAGCTTCTCGAGCTCGGCAACCCGGCGCGCCAGATCGTCGGGCCCGGGCGGCATCGCGTGGGCAATTCCGGACATTGGCTAGCTCCCTAGGATGATCGGCTGAATGGTGGTGTCGGTCGACTCGTAGCCGATGCAGCGCGTCACGCCCTGCGCTGGCTCGGGATAGGTCGGACCGGTGAGCCGAAAGCCGATGTCATCACCGATCAACCAATCGACCCCGTACGTCAGTCCGGGCTTGATCGCTGATGTGAGCTGGATCGACTGCTTCCCGTTCTGCATCACGTCACGCTGGCCATCGGCGTGCTTCTGCAATGCAGCTTGGTCGGTTACTGGAACCGAGGGCGAGAATCGGTACTCGAGGTGCGGACGACGGCCGGGGGCGGCTGCGACCGATCTCGCTTGACCTCGACCTGGGCCACTTCCGAGGGAAGCCATCACGACATTGGCGCCCGCACGGTAGGACCAATCAGAGGTCACGGTCGCGTCGATCAGATCCGAGGCCTCGAACGTGGCGTCGGGTGCACGTCCCGGTAGCACTGCTGAGCCGATGCGATTGCCGACGTCGAGCACCGGCACGATGCGATCCTGATCCGAATCGTGCAGCCACTCCCAGTGCATCGTCCATTCGCAGCCGCCAGAGATGCCGTTGAGCTCCTGCAAGCAGGCGTAGACCGTCTTGTCGTCGTAGTCGTGATACGTGCGAAGCTGATGCGTGCCGGCGCCACCGATGACCCGCACAGTCACCGGCACTCCGGGGATGCCCAGCACGGGAGCGGCGACGAACTGCGCGATCAGATCCGAAACGATGACGTTCTGATCCTTGGTCGTTCCGACGTTCGTCGGGTCGGTCGTGTAATCGCCGACGTTGCAGCGGTCGAGGTAGCCCTCACCCGTGATCAGGGGCAGGCTGTACGCGTTACCAAGCTTGGTGATTCCCTGATTGACGATGCCGCCCCACTCGATCACTTCGCTCCCCGGCGCGCCGCGGTAGGCGATCAGGACCGATGACCACGGCTCGACGGCGAGCGGCCAGCTGGGATCGATTGGACGCTTGCCCGTGTAGGGATCAACGTCGGGAATAATGAGCGTCGCGGTGTTGGTCTCGTACTGCCCGAGAGTGCGCCGGTACGGCTGATCGGCTGCCAGCGTCGGCAGGTACGCCGTGATGGCGCCCGTGAGCAGGTCGGCGGCGAGCCACTGGAGGGCCATTACTTGATCAACACTTCCCAGATGACCGTGCCGGTGTTGGATCCAGAGTTCAGCCGGTACGCGCCCGTGCCAACCGCGCGGAGCATCTGCGCGGCGGGGGTAAGCGAGGTCGTGGACGCAGGGATGGTGAACGTGCCGGAGAAGATGCCGGGGATCGAGTCAGACGCAGCGCCACTGAAAGACTGCGGCGCCTCCGGGGGGACAGTCGGACCCGCGCCGAGCACGACCCGGCCGAGGTACGTGGCCGACGACGTGACGATCGTCCCGCACAAGGTCGCGGTGATGACCGCCGTGTGCGTGCCGTCCTGCGCCCACGCCGGGACGGGGATGCCGGGGCAGGTCGCGAGAGTGGTGAACGTGCCCGCACCGAAGTCGGCGTTAGCGACGTTCTGGATCAGCCGGTCGAAGTGCCGGGTCGTCGGCGAGAACAGGTCCCAGGTGGCGCCGTTCCAGGACTCTTCACAGTTGGTGTCCTGCCGGTAGACCGCCAGCCCGTCGTAGGCGTACCCCGACGTGACCAGGGAGTCGCGCTCGGCTTGGTTGCGAACGAGCACCCGTCCGCCAGCGGCGGCGAGCCGCGGGCCCACGAAGCTGACCGTGGGTGCCGTGCCTGCCGCCGGCACGTTGATCTGGTACATGCGTATCGACTGAGGGGGGTCAGCGGGCGCTACGCCCGAGCCGGCCGATCCCGCGGTGTAGACGATGGCGACGCTGGGAACCGTTGATCCGTCTGACTCAGCCGGATCAAACAGTTGCACGCACAGCGTGTCAATGCGAGCCAGTGAGGCGTGCGCGGCGTTGACCGCGCCGGTCTGCGCCGTGTCGAACGAGTAGGCGTAGCAGCTGGCCTCGGCTGCCGCCTCGACGTCGAGCATGCCGGCGTGCGGACCGACCGAGTAGCTCGTCGACGTCGGGAGGGTTGTCACCGGCTCGCCGCCTGGACGCACGCCTGAGCGCCCGCCGAGCGGTCGCGCGGTAGTTGCGCCGCCGAACAGCGCTGCGAGCGTCTGGCGCAGCTTGCGGCCCGTGTATGAGGGCGCCCCTGCGACGGCGTCGACTGGCCAAACGTATGCGCCCACTAGAAGGCTCCAATGCTGTGAGTCGGGGTCAGATCCATGCGGGCCACGCCGTCACGGTGAGCAGGGCAGCCGGATCAGCGGCAGCGGCAGTGAATGCCCATGTGTTGTCGCCTGGATCGAAGCCCGACCATCCGCGCTGTGTCACCAGTCCGGCGCGACTGGCCTGACCGTTGGCGAGCACGATCTTGTTGTCCATGTCGACTTCGAGCCACTCGCCGGCCGTGAGCACGAGGTTCGCGGCAAAGATGAGCTGAGTGCCCGAGGTCACGTGCGTTACCCGGGGCCCGGTGCACGGTCCATCGATCCGCAGCTTGACTGGCCCGGTGGCGTCGCCTGGATTGAAGAGATTGACCTGGCCCGATACGACCGTCGAGTTGATCGCGAACGGCACGGTGAACGGGACGACGAGACCGCCGATCGACGAGGGGAGCCTTGTCTTCCCCGGGATCGCGATGCCGAGTTTGCGGCTGTCCGGCGCTTTGAGCTGCGCCGTGAAAGTGGCGAGGTTCGGCGATGGGTACCGTACGACAGTGACGCCGCCCGGGCAGTAGACGACGGTCGACTTGGAGACGCCGAACTCGGTCCGGGTGATCACCGTGGCACCGAATGACAGTGCCTGCTTGAGTCGGCTCAGCGCGGCGTCACGATCACCGGGATCGCGGACCTGAACGCTGCCGAGCAGAACGAGATCCTTGGCCATCCGGAAGGACGGCGACACGTCGCTGACATCGGCAGCCGGCCGTTGCGTAATGACCATCGTCGATCCAGTCGACGAGTCCCACCCGTCGACCCGGACTCGCCATCTCGCAGGATCATCGACCAGATCCAGGGCACCGATGACCGTACGTCCGATCGCGTAGGCAGGATCGGTGCGTGGTGCGATCGAATTCCCGCTGAAGTCGAAAACGGTGAAGGCGTCGCCGCCGTCGAGAATCGTATCGACCATCAGGCGGACCTAGCCGTCACGAAGAGCCCGACCCGAGTTGCCAAGGCTGCACCGTCCTCATTGGGTCGCTGAATGATGGTGAACTGGTTAGTCACGGTCGGCCGGTTGTCGTTCCGACTGGAGAGGCCGCCACTCGCCGAGCTCGACCGCGATCCGACCTTGACCACGCTGGCCGCGTCGGACAGATGCTTGACGGCTGCGTTGGACAACGACTTGCTCGCCGCCTGGACGGCACTGCCCTTGCTGGCAATGCCGATCGCGAAGCCCTCGCCGACGTTGGCACCGTCACCCATGGGAACCTTGGCGGGCGAGTGGATGCCGAGATCCTTGCGGATCTGGCTGGTGACCAAGCTGGCGAGATGCGATGCCGCTGTCTTGACCTGCGCGTCCTGGGAGGACAGCCCCTTGATGAAGCCGATCGCGGTCTGGATACCGCTGTCGTACATCGACCCTGAGACCTGCTTGCCGGCCTTCTGCGCCGCGGCGTTCATCTTGGCCGTCAGGGCATCGATGGCTTTGATCTGATCGCCGCTCGCGCCGGCCAGCGCGTTGACGTTGGCGCCCGCTGTGGTGACGCCCTCCTCGCCGAGTATCTGGATCTGGGACTTGTCCAGACCCTTACTCTTGAGGATGGCCAGCTGAGCAGTGAACTTCTCAGTCGCGGCAACCTTGGCCTGGAGTTCCTTGATGATCGATTCCGGGCTGGCGCTCGCCGTGAATCCGTTGGACGACGCGCCCGCGGTACCGATGTCGAACTCGGAGTTGATCTTGTCCGCCACCTTGGCCTGCTCAGCGGCAGACGCGGCGCGCAGCGATGCGAGCTGTGCATTCTGTGCCTTGACCTGGACGGCGATCGCTGCCCGCTGGTTGGCATAGGCCTGTAACTGCTTGTTTTCCTTGCCCAGGACGCCGACCAGTGCGTCGTTGCCGAGACCCTTGAGTGCGGCTTGGTGCACGTCGTTGATCAGCTTGCTCATCGCGGAGTTGATCGACTTGGCCGTGCCCGTGACGGCCGTGACCAGCCCGGGCAGATCGTGCTGGATCGCCGAGAACCGGATGGCGTCGCGGGCAGCAGCCAGCGCCTTCGCTGCAGCTACGGCCGCACTGTTACTGGCTGCCGATCCCGAGCCGCTCGACTTCGTCGCGTAGGTCGGAGCCGTGTACGACGCGATAGCACCCGCGGCGCCGCCTGTTGCGAACTTGGCCGCGCCGGACTGGATCAACTGGCGCAACCGATAGATCGCAGACTGGCCACCGGCCTTCTGCACGTCATCGGCGGTGAGCACGTGCTCGCCCTTGGACAGCAATGCCGGGATTGAGTCCGACGTTGCAGTTCCCGGACCATCGACCCCGCCGCCGCCGGCCTTCTGTGCCTTGGCGGGTCCGTTGGGCAAGGTGATGCCCTGGGTAGTCGTGTCCACAAAGAACTGGTAATGCTTGCCGTTGACGGTGCCGATCTGCACCAGGAGCTTGTCGAGCTTGTCCTTGGCCGCCTTGGTGTCAACGTCGACCTTGGGATTGGCCTTGACGGTCGAGAGCTTGCCGATCGACTTGATCAGCGCGTTGACCGCTTCATCGGATAGTCCGGCCGCGTGGGCGGCCTTGCGGATCGCGTCCTCGTTCTTGGAGAGCTGCGTGTTGCCGGCCTTGAGCCCGGTGGTCATATCGGTCTGCGCAGCAACGCTGTCCGCGATCGCCTGAGCCTGATCCTTGGCCGCCTGGATGATGGTGACCAGACCCTCGCGGTTCTTGCGGCCCTCGGCGGTGTTCTGCGCCATGGCCTTGCCGCTGTCGCCGAATGACTTGGCGTTCGAGTCGATGGTCTGACCGAGGGTGTCCAGAGAGTCCAGGAACGCATTGGTCGATGTCTCGACACTGATATTGATGCCGTTCAGGGTGTCGAGCGAGTCCTTGAGCAACTCGGCCGCGGTCTTCTGCTTGACCATCGCCTGCGTGGTGTCGTTGACCGTCGAGCCAACGGCCGCCTGTCCCTGCACGAGATTGCCGCTGGCGTCGACCGTGTAAGTCAGCGCCGTCTCGAGCGCGGTCACCTTGGCTGCAGCCTCATCGGCCGCCGTTGCCGTGGACCCAATTGCCAGCGCCTGATCGCGTGCCGCGATCGCGGCCTTGCTCAGATCACCGTTCTGACCGATGAGCTCGTCCCGAAGTTTGCCGACGTCGCGCGAAGCATTATTGGCTGCTCCACCCGAGCCGAGCAGTGAGATCTGGTAGGTGCGCAGCTTCTCATCGACCGCGTTGAGCGCATGGCCGCCAGCCATGACAGCGTCCGTAAGATCTTTTTGCCCAATACCGGCCTTGAGCGACGTTTCATAGGCGTTCTTGTCTGCGAGCTGCTTGGCGAGCACCGCTCGAACGCTGCCGCCGAGGGCGCCGTTGTCGGAGATGATGGCCTGCGTCAGGCTCTCGATCTCAGCCTTGTTCTGCCGCACCTGGCTGGCATGCTTTTCCCACGCGTATGCAGCGACGCCGAGAGCCAGCCCGAGGCCACCCAGGACGATCGAGGTGCTACTGATCGAAGCTTCCCCGGCCTTGAGTGCGACCATGGACTCGCCAGCAAGCTCGGCTCGATTTCGGAGCGCTTCCAGCGCGGTCGACACGGCGGCGACTGCGGTCTTGACAACCGTGTAGCCCTTATAGGCGGCCCACATCCCAAGGACGGCCGTGCCAACAACGGTGATGAGCTGACGATGGCTGTCGAGCTCGTGACCAGCCTCACCCAGGCCACCGACGAGCAGCTTAAGGACAGCAACCGCGGCATGGAAGGTCGGCACGAGCACGCTGCCGAGCTCCTGCTCGAGCGGTTGCAGGGTGTGCTGAACCAACGCGATCGCGCTGGGCAGCTTGTCGCCAAACCAGAACGCGGCAGCCGTCAGCGCCGGCTCGACCTTGCCGTAGATGTCGATGGCCCAGGATGTGACCTCCTTGCGCAGCTGTGCGCCGGCTGCCGAGAGGCCGCGGTTCATCTTGTCGGCGTAGTCCTGGACGTTGCCCGCCTGCATGGCCTTGTAGAACTTATCGAATCCGGCCGAGCCCTCGACTGCGAAGTTCAGGACGGCGTTCTTGGCGCGCGCACCAAAAGCGGTCTGCACGGCTTGGCCGAACTGCTGAGGATTGAGCCGGTTCTGGGCAGCGTGCAGTTGATCGAGCACGACCGGGAAGCCGACGAACTGACCCTTGGCGTCGTACGCCGAGACGCCGAGTTCGGCGAGAGCCGCCTTGGCTGCCTTGGCGGTCGGGTTGAGCCGCGTGAGCATGTTCTGCAGCGCGGTACCGCCGAGGCTGCCCTGCATGCCGGACTTGGCCAGCTCGACGAGCGCGGCGGCCGTCGTGGTGACGTCCATGCCCACGGTCCGAGCGGTCGGGCCTGCGTACTTGAGGCCGTCGAACAGGTCCATCAGCCCGCCACCGGCCGAGTTGGCTGCAGCAGCGAGCACGTTGGCCACATGGCCGGCCTGGTCGGCCTTGAGATGGAAGTCGTCGAGGGTGTCGCCCAGCACGCGCGCCGAGTCGGCAGTCTGGACCTGGGCGGCCGAGGCGAGCAGGAGTGTGGGCCGGGCGGCGGCCATTGCGCGGTCGAGCGAAACGCCGGACTTGACGAGGTCGTCCATGGCGGCCGCGGCGTCGACAGCGGTTGCCTTCGGGATCGTCAGATCCTTGCCCAGTGCGATCGCCTCGGTGCGCGCCCGGGCCATCTGCTCAGTGGTGCCGTGGCTGGCCGCCTGGACGCCATTGAGGGCGGTGGTCAGCTCGGCGCCGGACTTGGCGAACTCGAGACCCTTCATGGCGAGCTCGAAGCCGCCGAGCATCAGGCCGAACTTGGCAGCGGTCTCGACCGCGCTCGCAGCTCGAGACTTGAGCCCGTTGGAGAAGCTGCTATCTGCAGCCGCCTTGTTCGCCGCCTCGATCGATGCGGCGACGGACCTGCTTGAGGTCGCGAGGCGATCGTTCGCGCGGATAAGAGCGGCCTCGGCGCTGGCGAGCTTGCCGGCAGATGCCCCGCCACCTTCGAGAACGGTGTTGTAGCGCTCCTGGGCGGCCACGGCAGACAGTTGGGCCGCGCGAAGCTTGCCCGACTGCGCAGCGACGGTCTCAGCCGTCTTGCCTGCACCCTTGAGCGCGGTCTCGCCCTTGACAACCGACTCGCCCATCTTGGTGGCAGACGCGCCAGTGAGGTCGAGACCGCGCTGCGCGGTTGTGATGCCCCGATCGAACGTGCCCGACTCCAGGCGGAGATACGCGACAAGTTCACCGACTGACAGGGGCATCGCTGGTCACGCTCCTGTCGGGGTTTGGTTGTCACGGAACTGCCGGGATAGGCGCGAGTCGATCGAGAGCAGGCCAGCGATGCGAACTCGGAGCCAACGGGCGTCGCGAGCGGCCAGGATG